>NZ_JAOPXQ010000206.1 GCF_025965075.1 Aeromicrobium sp. | reverse complement strand
GGCGGTGACAATGGTCATATGGCCTTCCTGCTGCGCGTCGAGCTCCCTGACGTGCCCGGTTCACTGGGCACCCTGGCGACGGCGCTCGGTGGTGCGGGTGCCGACATCGAGGCGATCGAGATCGTCGAGCGGCGCTCCGACGGCCGGGTCGTCGACGACGTGCTGCTGGAGCTGCCCGCGCGGGTCATGCCCGACGCGCTGATCACGGCGTGCCACCGGCTCGAGGGCGTCACGGTGCAGTGGATCTCCCGCTACAACGCCGGTGCCAACCTGAGCATGGACCTCGAGGCGGTCGAGCGGTTCACCGAGGACCCGACCCAGGCGATCGACCGGCTCGTCGACGTGATCCCGTCGACGTTCCGCACCGACTGGGCGATGGCGCTGCAGCGGGTCGACGGCGGGGCCGCGGTCATGGCGAAGTCGTCCACTGCGCCCAAGCTCGTCGGCGAGGCCACGGACTGGCTCGGGATCCGGCACTCCAAGGTGCTGCGGGACGTGCCGGAGTGGGACTCCGTGGTCGTGGCGGCCACGCCGGCCCGGGACCGCAAGGGCAACGGCTTCGTCGTCGTGGTCGGGCGCCACGGCGGCCCGGAGTTCCTGGCCTCCGAGCTGGCCCGGCTGGGCCACATGGTGTCCCTGGCCGCGAGCGTCCAGACGGTCTGATCCCGCCGCGTCCCCGCGCAGTCAGTCGTGGGGCTTGGTCTCCGGGACGTGGCTGTGGTGGAACCGGCCGAGGGCGTCGACCTCGGACTCCATCTGCGGCACGGTCCTGGCCGCGATCCGGCGCAGGACGGGCCAGACGGCGGGGGAGTTCATCAGCGCCTTGGTCCAGTTGGAGACGCCGACCTTGCCGGGGACGTAGACCCGGCTCTTGCGCTTGGCGAAGCCGGCCAGGATCAGCGCGACGCACTCCTCGACGCTGGTCGTGCCGTTGGCGGGCCACGGCAGCTTCTCCCGGGTCGCGCGGAACGACGGCAGGTCGTGCTCGGCGTTGCGGACGATGTCGGTGTCGATCCACGACGGGTGGCAGACACCGACCGAGACGCCCAGGTGGGCGACCTCCTGCTTGTAGGCCAGCGCCAGCGACTCGGCGCCGGCCTTGCTGGCGTTGTACGACGCCAGGCCCGCCAGCGCCGCGAACGAGGCCTGCGACGCGACGACCAGGGCGTAGCCCTTGGTCTTCGCCAGGTGTGGCGTCCCGTGCTTGAGGGTCCGGAAGACGCCGTTGACGTTGATGTCCACGACCCGCTCGAAGGCGCTGTCGTCGATCTGGCGGACCGTGCCGTACGACGCGATGCCCGCGTTGGCCAGCACGAAGTCGATCCGACCGAAATGCGTCGCCGCGGCGTCGATCGCCGCCTTCACGGCGGCCGAGTCGCGGACGTCGGCCTCCCACCACGCGGCGTCGGCGCCGAGCTCGTCGGCGAGCTCCGCGAGCAGGTCCGGCTCGAGCCCGACCAGCGCGACGCGTCCGCCCTGCGCGACGAAGCCGCGGGCGACCCCGGCCCCGATCCCTCGTGCTGCTCCTGTGATGAGCGCGACCTTGCCTGCGAATGAGTGAGCCATGCGGATCAACATACCGCCGGTATCTGGAATGCGCCATGGCCGATGTCACATGGCCGGGACCGCCCGGGCGCCTGCGAGGCGGCCGTCGCGGTAGCCTCGCGCCATGACCGTCTCCGAGACCTTCGACCCGTCCGCCTGGCAGGAGGTCCCCGGTTTCGAGGGCCTGACCGACCTGACCTACCACCGGGCCGTCGAGCACGGGACCGTGCGGATCGCGTTCGACCGCCCCGAGGTCCGCAACGCGTTCCGCCCGCACACCGTCGACGAGCTGCTGGCCGTCCTGGAGCACGCGCGCACATCGTCCGACGTCGGCTGCGTCCTGCTGACCGGCAACGGCCCGTCGCCCAAGGACGGCGGCTGGGCGTTCTGCTCCGGCGGCGACCAGCGGATCCGCGGCAAGGTCGGCTACCAGTACGCCGAGGGCGACACCGCCGCCTCGGTCGATCCCGGCAAGCTCGGCCGGCTGCACATCCTGGAGTGCCAGCGCCTGATCCGGTTCATGCCCAAGATCGTCATCGCGGTCGTGCCCGGCTGGGCCGCCGGCGGTGGCCACAGCCTGCACGTCGTCGCCGACCTGACCCTGGCCTCGGCCGAGCACGCCAAGTTCAAGCAGACCGACGCCGATGTCGGCTCGTTCGACGGCGGGTACGGCTCGGCGTACCTCGCGCGGCAGGTCGGCCAGAAGTTCGCGCGTGAGATCTTCCTGCTGGGCGACGAGTACTCCGCCGCCGACGCCCACCGCATGGGCATGGTCAACAAGGTCGTCCCGCACGCCGAGCTCGAGGCCGAGGCGCTCGAGTGGGGCCGCAAGATCAACGCCAAGTCGCCGACCGCGCAGCGCATGCTGAAGTACTCCTTCAACATGATCGACGACGGTCTGGTCGGCCAGCAGGTTCTCCTCGGCGAGACGACCCGACTCGCGTACATGACCGACGAGGCGGCGGAGGGCCGGGACGCCTTCCTGGAGAAGCGGGACCCCGACTTCTCCTCGTTCCCCTGGTACTACTGAG
>NZ_JAOPXQ010000198.1 GCF_025965075.1 Aeromicrobium sp. | reverse complement strand
GAGCTGGTCCAGCGCCACGGGTTCTCGGCCGTGCTCGCCAGTCGGCTGCTGCCCCTCGTGCGTACCGTCATGCCGGTCGTGGCCGGAGCCGCGGGGCTCCGCTACCGCTGGTTCCTCCTCGCGTCGGTGCTCGGCGCCCTCACGTGGTCCGCGTTGTGGGTCGGCGCCGGGGCCGGGATCGCCGCGACCGGCGTCCTCGACGACCCCTGGCTCATCGGCGGGATCGTCGGCGTCGCGCTGGTCGCCGTCCTGGTCCGCACGCTCGTGCGACGCCGCCGGGCCGCGCGTCAGCGGGCACGGAGGGCCTTCTGCACGGCAGCAGCCACCTGCTCGGGGCTGGAGCCCGAGCGCACGACGACCACGGTGGTCTCCTCGGCCGGCTGCGGCGCCTGACCCAGCACGATCGTCATGGCGTGGCCGAAGTCGTCCTCGGGCACGGCGCTCTCGCCGCGCAGCCAGCGACGCAGCACGTGGTTGTGCGCCGTCACGATGGCCGAGGCCAGCAGCTCGGCACGCAGCTGGGCATCCGGGTCGCCGGCCCGCCAGCCGGTCAAGGCACGGGCGAACAGGCTCTGGTACTGGCGGATGCTCGCGATCTCCCGCGCCCGCAGGGCGGGGACGGTCGTGATGAGCCGGTAGCGGATGCGGGCCCGCTCGCCCTCACCGACGTAGTAGCGCAGCACCAGTCGAGCGGCCTCCGTGACGGCGACGTCGCTCGAGGCGGCGTCGCCGGCGTCGAGGCGGCTGGCGATGCGGGCCAGCAGGTCGTCGTGCTCGGGGAAGATGACCGCTTCCTTCGAGCCGAAGTGCCGGAAGAAGGTCGTGCGACCCACCCCGGCCGCCCGGGCGATGTCGTCGACCGTGGTGTCGTCGAAGCCACGGGCGTCGAACAGCGCGAACGCGGACTCGACGAGGCGTTCGCGCGCTGTCGTCGTCTCGGTGGCCACAGCCCGACGCTACTTGTTGGTATCGAGTATGGCCAGTACGGTACTGAGTACCAATAGTTTGACGTCCTAGCATTGTGGAGAGTTCATGGGCAGCATCGAGAAGGTCGGAGTCATCGGCGGAGGGTTGATGGGCTCGGGCATCACCGAGGTCGCCGCGCGTGCCGGCCTCGACGTCATCGTCATCGAGATCAGCGACGACGCGGCCAAGGCCGCAGCCGGGCGGATCGAGGGATCGCTGCGCCGGGCCGAGTCCCGCGGCAAGATCGAAGCCGGCGAGGTCACCGCGGTGCTCGAGCGGATCCGCTTCGAGACCGACCTGCAGACGCTGGCCGACCGCGACCTCGTCGTCGAGGCCGCCTCCGAGGACGAGACGATCAAGCTCGAGCTGTTCCGCAACCTGGGCCGGATCCTCACCAAGGACGACGCGATCCTGGCGTCCAACACCTCCTCGATCCCGATCGTCAAGCTCGGCGCCGTCTCAGGCCGCGCCCACCACGTCATGGGCGTGCACTTCTTCAACCCTGCCCCGGTCATGCAGCTCGTCGAGCTGATCCCGTCCCTGACGACGTCGACCGAGACCCTGGACCGCATGCGCGGCTGGGTCACCGCGGACCTCGGCAAGAAGCCGATCGATGCGACCGACCGCGCCGGCTTCGTCGTCAACAGCCTCCTGGTGCCCTACCTGCTGTCCGCGATCCGGATGTACGAAGCCGGCTACGCCTCGGCCGAGGACATCGACCGCGGCATGGTGCTGGGCTGCGGCCACCCCATGGGCCCGCTCGCCCTGAGCGACCTGATCGGCCTCGATACAATCAAGGCGATCGGCGAGTCGATGTACGACGAGTTCAAGGAGCCGCTCTACTCACCCCCGCCGCTGCTCGGCCGCATGGTCGATGCCGGCCTGCTCGGCAAGAAGTCCGGCCAGGGCTTCTACGGATACGAAAGCTGATTCCCATGACTGACATGTTCGCCCTCTCCGAGGAGCACCAGGCCATCCGCGAGGCCGTCCGGGCCGTCGCCGAGGACAAGATCGCCCCCCACGCCGCCGATGTCGACGCGCAGGCCCGGTTCCCGCAGGAAGCCGCCGACGCGCTGCTGGCCTCGGACTTCCACGCCCCGCACGTGCCGGAGCAATACGGCGGAGCCGGCGCCGACGCGCTCGCGACGGTCCTCGTGATCGAGGAGGTCGCCCGCGTCTGCGTGTCGTCCTCGCTGATCCCCGCGGTCAACAAGCTCGGCTCGCTGCCGGTCCAGATCGGTGGCGGCGAGGAGATCAAGGCCAAGTACCTCACCAAGCTCGCCGCCGGCGAGGGCGGCTTCTCGTACTGCCTGTCCGAGCCCGACGCCGGCAGCGACGCGGCCAACCAGAAGACCCGCGCCGTCCGCGACGGCGACGACTGGGTGCTCAACGGCGTCAAGCGCTGGATCACCAACGCCGGCGTGTCCGAGTACTACACGGTCCTGGCGCAGACCGATCCCGAGAAGCGCTCGAAGGGCATCACGGCGTTCGTCGTGGAGAAGTCCGACGAGGGCGTCTCGTTCGGCGCCCCGGAGAAGAAGCTCGGCATCAAGGGCTCCCCGACCCGTGAGGTCTACCTCGACAACGTCCGCATCCCCGGCGACCGCATCATCGGTCAGGTCGGCTAGGGCTTCTCGATCGCGATGAAGACCCTCGACCACACCCGCGTCACGATCGCGGCCCAGGCCGTCGGCGTCGCGCAGGGCGCCCTGGACTACGCGCTGGGCTACATCCAGGAGCGCAAGCAGTTCGGCCACCCGGTCAGTGACTTCCAGGGACTGCAGTTCATGATCGCCGACATGGGCATGAAGATCGAGGCCGCTCGCCAGATCACGTACGCCGCGGCCGGCCGGTCCGAGCGGGGCGACAAGGACCTCACGTTCTTCGGCGCCGCGGCCAAGGCGTTCGCGTCCGACACCGCGATGCAGGTCACGACCGATGCCGTCCAGCTGCTCGGCGGCTACGGCTTCACGTCCGACTACCCCGTCGAGCGCATGATGCGCGACGCCAAGATCACCCAGATCTACGAAGGCACCAACGAGATCCAGCGGGTCATCATCGCGCGTCAGATGTCGCGCTGAAGTCACCGGCGCCCACGCGCAGGCGCTCCAGCACATCCGTGATCGCACCCAGCTCGTCGGGCTGGAGCGGCTCGGTCCCGAACGCCTGCGTGTTGAGCGCATTCGTCGCCCCCTCCGCCGCCCGGCGTCCCTCGTCGGTGATCGTCGCCAACGTCGTGCGCCGATCGGTCGGATGCGGGGAGCGCACGGCGAGACCGCCCTTCTCCAGGCCGTCGACGAGGTTCGTCACGCTCGTGCGGTGCACCTGCAGGCGGGCGCCCATCTTGCCCAGCGGCAGCGCGCCGTTGCGGCTGAGGTACAGCAGCATCAGCGCCTCATAGCGCGGGAAGGTCAGGCCGAAGGGATCGAGCACGTCGTTGAGGCGCGCGATCAGGATCTGCTGCACGCGCATGATCGACGTCACCGCCTGCATCGGCGCGGCGGTGGCGTCCCCCCAGTGTTCGCGCCATTGACGGCCTGCCTCGGCGATCGGATCGAAGCCCAGGGAAGTGTTCACGGCGAACAGCCTTCCACAGCCGCCGCCCGCCGGGCGATCGGGCATCTGTGGTGCCCTCATTCGCATACATCAACGTCTCGCCTGCCGGCCTCTGCCCCTCCGCTCACCAACTGGCGTCGCGGAACTGCTCGAACATCGCCACTCCCCCGACCTGGCCGCCTTTCAGCAGGATCTCGAGCCCGTCCCATCGGGGCGAACGGGAGCGGAGCCGGCAGAGGAAGCCGGCGGGTACGACCTGTCCGCAGACCTCCAGGCCCCACGCGTCGATCTGGCCGACCGTGTAGCCGCAGGTGTCACCGCCGGCGATCAGCACGCGCGGGAGCCGGCAGCGCTCGCGCGTGGCGTCCAGCACCGCAGCGAAGGCGCGCCCGAGGGCCCGGTCGAGGTCGCCGGCGCGCAGGCCTT
>NZ_JAOPXQ010000104.1 GCF_025965075.1 Aeromicrobium sp. | reverse complement strand
CGAAGTCGATCTGGCCGGGTCCGTAGCGCTCGATCAGCCGGGACAGGACGATCGCGGTCTCGGTGTGGTCGACGTTGGCCGTCTCGACCCGCACACGCTCGAGCGCCCGCTCGAGGTCGCGGACGTCGCGGGCCACGATGTGCAGGATCGCGTCGGCCGGGCCGGACACCGTGGCTGCCGAGTGGACCTCCGGCACGCGACCGAATGCCGCCCGGAGCTCGTCGGGCGAGATCGTGCCCTTGCAGTGCACCTCGACGTACGCCTCGGTGCTCCAGCCGACCAGGCCCGGGTCGAGGACCGCGGTGAACCCGCTGATGACCCCGTCGCCGACCAGGCGGTCCATCCGGCGCTTGACCGCGGGCGCGGAGAGCCCGATCCGGTCGCCGATCGCGGCATAGCTGGCTCGGCCGTCCTCGAGCAGGGAGCCGATCAGCTGGCGGTCCAGATCATCCATCCGGCCATTGTTGCAAGAATTCGTCACCCAATCGAGCGCTACGCAAGAATTCGCCTGACTACTGCGCAGTTTCTGATTCGTCATGCGTCTGACCGCCCACATAGCATTGATTCGTTGCGCAGAGCCGCTGCCTGACCTCACCCCGGAGGACTCCTTGACCGTTCTCGACACGCCCACCCTCGCCACGCCGGCCCCATCCGTCGTCCGCAGCGCCCGCACCCGCCACTACCTGATGTGCGAGCCGAGCCACTTCGAGGTCGTCTACGCGATCAACCCGTGGATGGACCCCCGCAACCCGGTCGACCCCGAGCGGGCACGGCTGCAGTGGGAGGTGCTCCGCAACACGTACCTCAGCCTGGGTCACCGGGTCGACCTGATCGACCCCATGGCGGGCCAGCCCGACATGGTGTTCGCGGCCAACGGGGGGATCGTCGTCGGCGGTCGGGCCTACGGCGCGAGGTTCCGCTTCGCGGAGCGCGCCGCGGAAGGCGAGGCATACGGCGCCTGGCTCGCGCAGGAGGGCATCGCCGTCACGGCACCGGTGCACACCAACGAGGGCGAGGGCGACTTCCTGGCGCTCGGGTCGATGATCCTGGCCGGCACGGGCTTCCGGACCTCGCTGGAGGCTCACATCGAGGCGGCCGCGGTGCTGGACCGCCCCGTCGTGTCCCTCGAGCTCGTCGACCCGCGGTTCTACCACCTCGACGTCGCGATCGCGGTGCTCGACGACGGCAACGGCAGCGCACCCGCCGACATCGCGTACTACCCCGGCGCCTTCAGCCGGCACAGCCAGCGCACGCTGCGGGACCTGTTCCCCGACGCGATCCTCTGTAGCGAGGCGGACGCCCGCGTCCTGGGCCTCAACGCGGTCAGCGACGGTCAGCACGTCGTGCTCCCGGCCGCCGCGACGAGCCTCGCTGCTGCGGTCCGTGACCGCGGCTACACCCCCGTCCCGGTCGACCTCGGTGAGTTCATGAAGTCCGGCGGCAGCGTCAAGTGCTGCACGATGGAGATGCACCGCTAGCACCCGGCGACGGTGCTCCAGCACCGCCGTCGAGGACGAAAGTCCTGAGATCGAGTCCCACAAGCCCCATCCGTCACGTAGAGTGTCGGCGTGTCGCGCTCCCGGTTTGCACTCGCCGTGCTATTTTTCGCCGCCCTGCTGGTGCCGACCGCGCCCGCGCACGCCGCCTACACGATGATCTGCACGGGCTACGCGTCGTGCACCGACAAGGGCTACTCGAGCTCCGGCTACTCGACGCACAAGGGCACGAGCTACTGGAACATGTACACCGGCACGAACTGCACGAACTACGTCGCCTACCGGCTCGTGACGACCAACGGCATGCCCAACAAGCGCCCCAAGGCCGGGGTCGGCAACGCCCAGGACTGGGGCACGGCGATGGCGTCGGTCACCGACTCCCGCCCCTCAGTGGGCTCTGTCGCGTGGTGGGGCAGGACCGGCCGCCACGTCGCGTACGTCGAGAAGGTCGTGTCGTCGACCGAGGTCTGGGTGTCGGAGTCCAACTGGAGCGGCGCGTTCGACTGGCGCAAGATCACCAAGTCCGGCTCGGGCTGGCCCGACGGGTTCATCCACTTCTCCGACCAGGTCCTCAAGAACACCGCCCGACCCACGCTCGGTGGCACGCCCACGGTCGGCGAGGCGCTCAGCCCGTCGGTCGGCAAGTGGACCGTGATGGGCAACAAGTACGTCTATCAGTGGACCGCTGACGGCAAGGCCATCGCGGGGGCCACCGCCAAGTCCTACACACCGACGCCCGCCGTGGTGGGCAAGGACCTGGCGCTCAAGGTCACGGCCTCCCGCAGCGGCTGGGACTCCGGCACCGCGTCCTCGACCGCGTCCGAGGTCCAGCCCGGCACCGTCGCGCCCGGGACGCCGTCGGTCAGCGGCTCGGCCCGCGTCGACGAGCCGCTCACCGCCTCGCCCGGCGTCTGGAGCCCGACGCCCACGACGTTCTCCTACCAGTGGTCGGTCGCCGGCACGCCCGTCGCCGGGGCGACCTCGACGACGTTCGTGCCCCGGCCGGCCGACGCGGGGCGCGCCGTCAACGTCAGCGTGACGGGCGTCCGCACGGGCTACGTCCCGGCAGCGAGCACCTCGCCGGCCGTCACGATCTCCGCGGGCGAGCTCCGGTCGACAGCGCCTCCGGCGGTCACCGGGACACCCGCCGTCGGTGCACGACTCGCTGCCGATCCCGGCACGTGGTCCGGGTCCGGGCTGTCGTACGACTACCAGTGGCTCGTCGCGGGCACGACCGTCCCCGGAGCGACGTCGTCGACGTACACCCCGGTGGCCGCAGACCACGCCAAGACGGTGTCGGTCCGCGTCGCGGCCCACGGCGTCGGATACTCGACGACCTCGGCGACGTCCGCCCCGAGCGCGAAGGTCGCCACGGGCACGTTCTCCGCCCCCAGCCCGACCATCGTCGGTGCGATCCGCCTCGGCTCGACCCCGTCGATCGACCCCGGCACACCGCCGGTCCCCGGCGCGACCGCCACGTTCCAGTGGCTCCGCGACGGCGTCGCCAAGGCCAAGGCGACCGCTGCCAGTCGCACGATCATCGCCTCCGACCTCGGCAAGAAGCTCTCGGGCCGGGTCACGTGGTCGGCACCGGGATACGACCCCGTGACCGTCACGTCGGCAGCGACCGCCGCGGCCAAGGCCACCGCCGCACTGAAGGTCACGGCGACCCCGGCGAAGGGCAAGGTGACCTTCGCGGTGTCCCTGTCCGCCACGGGCCTGGCCAGTCCCGACGCCTCGATCGTCGTGGCCCGTCGCGGCGGCGGCCACAAGACGTTCACGATCAAGGCCGGCAGGGGCAGCTACACGCTCAAGGGCCAGTCGGCCGGAACGAGCACGTACACCCTGACGTATGCCGGGACCAGCACCATCACCTCGGCCACCACGACCCTGACCAGCAGGATCAAGTGACGCGAACGGCCTGACGCGAGGCAGCCGGCGTCAGCCGCCGAACGGCACGCCGAGCTCGGCCAGCCGGGCCTGTCCCCCGTCGAGCGCCGTGAGGACCCACGCGCCGGTGTCGGTCAGCGTGAACGTGTGCTCGAAGTGCGCGGACCACGATCCGTCGGTCGTCACGACGGTCCAGTCGTCGGCGAGCGTGCGCGTCTGCGCGGTCCCGAGCGTCACCATCGGCTCGACCGCCAACGCCAACCCCCTGACGAGCTTGGGCCCCCGGCGCGGCCGACCGTAGTTGTAGACGTTGGGTGGCTGGTGCATCGCCGACCCGATCCCGTGGCCGGTGTAGCCCTCGGCGATCCCGTAGTCCCCTGCCGCCTCGATCGTCGTCTCGATCGCATGGCTGATGTCGGAGACCCGGCCGCCCAGACGGGCCGCGGCGATCCCCCGCCACATCGACTCCTCGGTGACCCGCAAGAGCTCGGTGACCTCGTCGGGCACCTCGCCGATCGCCACCGTGATCGCGGCATCGCCGTGCCAGCCGTCGACGATCGCCCCGCAGTCGATCGAGATGATGTCGCCGTCCTGCAGGACGCGAGGACCGGGGCTACCGTGGACGACCTCGTCGTTGACCGCGGTGCAGATGACGCCGGTGACCCCGTGGTAGCCCAGGAAGTTCGACGTCGCCCCCAGCGAGCGGATGTGCTTGTGGGCGATCGCGTCGAGCTCGGCGGTCGTCATCCCGGCGGCCGCGGTGGACCGCAGCAGCTCGAGCGTGCGCCCCACGACGAGGCCTGCCTCGCGCATCGAGGCGATCTGGGCCGAGGTCTTGATCTCGATCCCGCGCTCGAACATGGCGACCTCAGTCCGGGAGGACGTCGTCGATCCGCTGCGTGACCTCGTCGACCTCGCCCATGCCGTCGACCTCGAGCACGATGCCGCGCTTGCCGTAGACCTCGAGCAGCGGAGCCGTCTCGGCGGTGTAGACCTCCTGGCGGTGCCGGATGACGTCCTCGGTGTCATCGGCCCGACCGCTGGTCTCGGCACGCTTCAGGAGGCGCTGGATGAGCTCCTCCGGGTCGACGACGAGCTCCAGCACGTGGTCGAGCTTGGTGCCGAGGCCCCGCAGGATCCGGTCCAGGGTGTCGACCTGGTCGACGGTCCGCGGGTAGCCGTCGAGGATGAACGCGTCACGCGCGTCCTCCTCGGCCAGCCGGGCCTCGACCATCGCGTTGGTGACCTCGTCGGGCACGTACTCGCCGGCGTCCATGTAGCGCTGCGCTGCACGGCCGAGCTCGGTCTGGTCACGCACGTTGGCGCGGAAAATGTCGCCCGTGGAGATGTGCGCCCCGCCGATGCGCTGCGCGAGGGCGACGGCCTGCGTTCCCTTGCCCGCACCGGGCGGACCCATGATGAGGAGACGACTCACTTCAGGAACCCTTCGTAGTTGCGCTGCTGGAGCTGGCTCTCGATCTGCTTGACGGTGTCGAGACCGACGCCGACGATGATCAGGATCGTGGTGCCGCCGAACGGGAAGTTCTGGCTCGCGCCGATCAGCGCGATCGCGACCATCGGGATGAGCGCGATCAGACCGAGGTACAACGCACCGGGAGCCGTGATGCGGCTGAGCACGTAGCCCAGGTAGACCTGGGTCGGGCGGCCGGCGCGGATCCCTGGGATGAAGCCACCGTACTTCTTCATGTTGTCGGCAACCTCCTCGGGGTTGAACGTGATCGACACGTAGAAGTACGCGAAGAACACGATCAGGATGAAGAACGTCGCCATGTAGAGCGGGTGGTCGCCGCGCACGAAGTTGTCGTTGATCCATCCGGCCCACGGGGCGCTGGAGTTGAACTGGGCCATCAGGGCCGGGAGGTACATCAGGCTCGAGGCGAAGATGACCGGGATGATGCCGGCCTGGTTGACCTTGAGCGGGATGTACGTCGACGAGCCGCCGAACATACGTCGGCCGACCATGCGCTTGGCGTACTGCACCGGGATGCGGCGCTGCGCCTGCTCGATGAAGATCACGGCGGCGACGATGACCAGGCCGATGAGGATCACGAGCGAGAAGGTGGTCCATCCGTTGACCTGGCGGATCTGCCACATCGCGCCGGGGAACGTCGCGACGACCTGCGTGAAGATCAGGATCGACATGCCGTTGCCGACGCCACGGTCCGTGATGAGCTCGCCGAGCCACATGATGACCGCGGTGCCCGCGACCATCGTCAGCACGATGAGCATGAACGAGGGGATGCTGTCGGGGCGGTAGAGCAGCTGCTTGTTGCAGGCGCCACCGAACAGGTTGCCGCTGCGGGCCAGCGCCACGATGCCCGTCGCCTGGAGGATCGCGAGACCCAGCGTCAGGTAGCGGGTGTACTGCGTGATCTTGGTCTGCCCGGCCTGGCCCTCCTTCTTGAGGGCCTCCAGACGAGGGATCACGACGACCAGGAGCTGCAGGATGATGCTCGCGGTGATGTAGGGCATGATGCCCAGCGCGAAGACCGTGAGCTGCAGCAGCGCACCGCCGGAGAAGACGTTGATGAGGGCGAAGATCCCACCGCTGTCCTCGGACGCGATGTCGACGCAGTCCTGCACGTTGCCGACGTTGATGCCGGGGGCCGGCATGGTCGAGCCCAGGCGGAACAGCACGATGACGAACAGGACGAAGAGGATCTTCTTCCGCAGGTCGGGCGTCCTGAACGCGTGGACGAAGGCGCTGAGCACCGCGTGCCTCCTCGTGCACCACTGTGCATATAGGGATGGGCGTGGATCGAACGGACAAAAGCGGGCTTGCGCCCGCGACAAGACTCTAACAGTGAGCGAAACAGCCGGGGGCAGGGACAACAGTCCCTGCCCCCGGGCAGTGTCAGCCGAGAACGGTGACGCTGCCTCCGGCTGCCTCGATCTTGGTCTTGGCGGACGCGGAGAACTTGTTCGCCGTGACCTGGACCTTGACCGTGATCTCGCCCTGGCCGAGCACCTTGACGGGGCGACCCTTGCGGACGGCGCCGTTGGCGACCAGCGACGCGACGTCGATCTCACCGCCGGCCGGGTAGAGCTCCTCGATCCGATCGAGGTTGACGACCTGGTACTCCTCGCGGAACGGGTTCTTGAATCCCTTCAGCTTCGGCAGGCGCATGTGGATGGGAACCTGTCCACCCTCGAACCCGGCGGGAACCTGGTAGCGGGCCTTGGTGCCCTTGGTTCCACGACCGGCGGTCTTGCCCTTCGAGCCCTCACCGCGACCCACACGGGTCTTGGCAGTCTTGGCTCCCGGGGCGGGGCGCAGGTGGTGCAGCTTGAGCGCCATGTCAGTCAACCTCCTTGACGTCCACGAGGTGCGGGATGGCGTCAGCCATGCCACGGATCTCGGGACGATCCTCTACGACGACGACGTCACCGATCTTCTTGAGACCGAGTGAGCGCAGGGTGTCGCGCTGGTTCTGCTTGCGTCCGATACCGGACTTGGTCTGGGTCACCTGGAGCTTGGCCATCAGACACCTGCTCCAGCTTCGGCCTTGGCCTTCGCCTCGGCGATGCCTTCCTTGCCGGCACGGAGCAGGGCCGCCGGGGCGACCTGCTCGACCGTCAGGCCACGACGCGAGGCGACGTCCTCGGGAGACTCGAGCAGCTTGAGGGCCGCCACGGTCGCGTGGACGATGTTGATCGCGTTGGACGAGCCCAGCGACTTCGACAGGACGTCGTGGACGCCTGCGGCCTCGAGCACGGCGCGCACCGGGCCACCGGCGATGACGCCGGTACCGGGCGATGCCGGACGCAGGAAGACGACGCCGGCCGCCTTCTCGCCCTGCACCGGGTGCGGGATGGTGCCCTGGATGCGGGGAACGCGGAAGAAGGACTTCTTGGCCTCTTCGACACCCTTCGCGATCGCGGTGGGAACTTCCTTGGCCTTGCCGTAGCCGATGCCGACCTGTCCGTCGCCGTCACCGACGATCACCAGGGCGGTGAAGCTGAAGCGACGACCACCCTTGACGACCTTGGCGACACGGTTGATCGTGACGACCTTCTCGATGTACTGCGACTTCTCGGCGCCACGATCGTTTCCACGACCGCGCCCGCCTCCGCCTCCGCGGCGCTGCTGCCCGCTCATGCGGCACTCCTCACGTTTGAGAAAAACTCGGTGTTGATGGTCATCAGAACTCCAGTCCGCCCTCGCGAGCGCCGTCGGCCACAGCCGCGACCCGACCGGCGTACTTGTTGCCCGCCCGGTCGAACACGACGGTGGAGACGCCGGCAGCCTTGGCCCGGTCGGCGACGAGCTCGCCGACGCGCTTGGCCTTGGCCGTCTTGTCGTCGCCGGACGAACGCAGGTCCGCCTCCATCGTCGACGCGGAGACGAGGGTGTGACCCTCGAGGTCGTCGACGATCTGCGCGACCATGTGCTTGCTGGAGCGCGTGATCACCAGGCGCGGACGCTCGGCCGAGCCCTGGATCTTCTTGCGACCACGAATCTGGCGGCGCAGGCGCGACGCGGTACGACCCTTGGTGTTCTTGTTGTGCCTGATCGAGATAGCCATGGACTACTTACCAGCCTTTCCGACCTTGCGGCGGACATGCTCGCCGGAGTAACGAACACCCTTGCCCTTGTAGGGCTCAGGCTTGCGGATCTTGCGGATGTTCGCGGCAACCTCACCGACGGCCTGCTTGTCGATGCCGATGACCGAGAACGCCGTGGGCTTCTCGACGGCGAACGTGATGCCCTCGGGCGCCTTGACGACGACCGGGTGGCTGAAGCCGAGCGCGAACTCGAGCTCGGTGGGGCCCTTGAGCGCGACGCGGTAACCGACGCCGACGATCTCGAGCTTCTTCTCGTAGCCCTCGGTGACACCGATGACCATGTTGCTGATCAGGGTGCGGGAGAGGCCGTGGAGCGCCTTGCTCTTGCGCTCGTCGTTGGGACGCTCGACCGACAGCGAGCCATCATCGTCCTTGCGGACCGTGATGGGCTCGGCGACGGTGCGCGCGAGCTCGCCCTTGGGACCCTTGACGCGAACGTCCTGGCCCTCGATGGAGACCTCGACGCCCGAAGGGATCGAGACGGGAATCTTGCCGATGCGTGACATGTGTCAGGCCCCCTTCACCAGACGTAGGCGAGGACTTCTCCGCCTACGCCCTTCTGGTTGGCCTGGCGGTCCGTGAGCAGACCCTGGCTGGTCGAGATGATCGCCACGCCGAGTCCACCGAGCACCTTGGGCAGGCCGGTCGACTTCGCGTAGACGCGCAGTCCGGGCTTGCTGATGCGGCGGATGCCGGCGATGGAGCGCTCGCGGTGCGGACCGTACTTGAGGGTGATCGTCAGCGTCTTGCCGACCTCGCCCTCCTTGGGGTCCGCGACGTCGATCGAGGTGATGTAGCCCTCCTGCTTGAGGATCTCGGCGACGCCGGCCTTCAGCTTGGAGTAGGGCATGCTCACGCTGTCGTGGTACGCCTGATTGCCGTTGCGGACACGCGTGAGCATGTCTGCGATCGGATCGGTCATTGTCATTGCTGGTGTTCCGTTCTCGCCGCGGTTTCGTCCTCGTCCTCGATCGAATCGAGCGAGCTCGACCTCTGAGTGGGAGGGGACCTACGACGTAGTTAGAGGTAAGTGACTACCAGGAGCTCTTGGTGATACC
>NZ_JAOPXQ010000163.1 GCF_025965075.1 Aeromicrobium sp. | reverse complement strand
TTCTCGCTCGAGCGGTACCGCGGAGTCATGGACGCCTACGTCACGGGGCTCGAGCAGGCCGACGCCGCAGGCCGTGACCTGTCAACTATCCACTCGGTGGCGTCCTTCTTCGTCAGCCGTGTCGACTCCGAGGTCGACAAGCGTCTGCCCGAGGACAGCCCCCTGCGTGGCACCGCGGCCCTCGCCAACGCCCGGCTGGCCTACGAGGCGTTCGAGGACATCTTCGGCTCCGACCGGTTCAAGGCGCTCGAGGCCAAGGGCGCCAACGCCCAGCGTCCGCTGTGGGCCTCGACCGGCGTCAAGGATCCGAACCTGCCCGACACGCTCTACGTCACGGAGCTCGTCGTCTCGGGCACCGTCAACACGATGCCCGAGAAGACGCTGCAGGCCGTCGCCGACCACGGCGAGATCATCGGCGACCGGGTGCACGGCACGTACGAGGAGTCACGCGACGCGATCGCGGCCCTCGAGCGCGAGGGCATCTCGTACGACGAGGTCGTCAAGATCCTCGAGGACGAGGGCCTGGAGAAGTTCGAGGCCTCGTGGAACGAGCTGCTCGAGACCGTCCGCGCCGAGCTCGACAAGGCCTGAGCCGTGGTCGAGGTCGTGCTCACGGTCCCGTCGCAGGACGAGTTCGACACGGCGTTGCGAGGTGCGATCGAGGATCGCGTCGCGTCGCGCCTGGCCGCCGAGGACCCCACCCTGTGGGGCCCGGATGCCGAGTCCGAGGCGAGCGTCCGGCTGAGCTGGACGCACCTGCCGGAGAGCTCGCGACCCATCGTCGCCGAGGTCGCCGAGCTGCGTGAGCAGCTCCTCGCCAAGGGCCTCGACCACGTCGTGCTGTGCGGCATGGGCGGCTCCTCGCTGGCGCCCGAGGTCATCTGCCACACCGCCGGTGTCGAGCTCACGGTGCTCGACTCGTCCCAGCCAGACATGGTCCGCCACGCGATCGCCGACCGGCTCGACCGGACCGTCGTGGTCGTGTCGAGCAAGTCCGGCGGCACGGTCGAGACCGACAGCCAGCGTCGCGCGTACGAGCAGGCGTTCCGTGACGCGGGCCTCGATCCCGCCGAACGCATCGTCGTGGTGACCGACCCGGGCTCGCCGCTCGACGACGAGGCCACCCGGGCCGGCTACCGGGTCTTCCGGGCCGATCCGCACGTCGGCGGCCGCTACTCGGCTCTGACGGCGTTCGGGCTGGTCCCCAGCGCGCTGGCCGGCGTCGACGTCGGTGCGCTGCTGGCGGAGTCCGAGGCCGCCGAGGCGGCCCTGTACGCCGACGACGCCGACAACCCGGGGCTGCGCCTCGGGGTCATGATCGGCGTCGCCAACCGCTACCAGGTCGACAAGCTCGTGCTCGCCGACCAGACCCGCCACGGTGTCGGCGACTGGATCGAGCAGCTCGTCGCCGAGTCGACCGGCAAGCGCGGCAAGGGGGTCCTGCCCGTCGTCGTGCCGTTCGAGAACGCGGTCAACTTCAACCCCAGCACGCCTGACTCGATCCTCGTGTCGATCGGCGCCGACGAGCCGGCGGAGGCCCAGTCCGGCTTCGCCGCGGCGATCTCGGGCCCGTTGGGCGCGCAGATGTTGCTGTGGGAGGTCGCCGTGTCGGTGGCCGGTCGGCTCATCGGGATCGATCCCTTCGACCAGCCCGACGTCGAGAGCGCCAAGCAGGCGGCCCGCGAGCTGCTCGACGGCGGAGGCACGATCCCCGAGCCCGACACGACGGACGACGGGATCGACATCTACGGCGCCGGCTCGACGGTCCAGGAGGCCGTCGACCAGCTGCTCGAGCAGGTCGACCTGCGCCACGGCTACCTCGCCGTGCAGGCCTATCTGGACCGCATCACGTACGCCGACTTCGCCGGGGTCCGCGAGGTGCTCGCGCAGCGGCTCGGGCGCCCCGTGACGTTCGGCTGGGGGCCCCGGTTCCTGCACTCCACCGGGCAGTACCACAAGGGCGGCACGCCCAACGGCGTGTTCCTGCAGATCACGGGCACGCCCACCGCCGACCTTGAGGTGCCGGGTCGCGACTTCACGTTCGGCTCCTTCATCGACGCGCAGGCCGCGGGCGATGCAGCGGTGCTGCGGGAGCACGGTCGTCCCGTGCTGCGGCTGCACCTGCACGACGTCGAGAAGGGTCTGCGAACCGTGCGCGAGGTCCTCGCGTGATCGGTGCGAACCCCCTGCGCGATCCCAAGGACCGCAGGCTCCCTCGCATCGCGGGCCCCTGCAGCCTGGTGATGTTCGGCGTCACCGGCGACTTGGCGAAGAAGAAGCTCATCCCGGCGGTCTACGACCTGGCCAACCGCGGCCTGCTGCCGCCCGGCTTCGCGCTCGTCGGCTTCGCCCGCGCCGACTTCGGCACGGACTCGTTCGCCAAGATGATCAAGCAGGCCGCCCGGGACGGTGCCCGCACCCCGTGGAGCGAGACGGTCTGGAAGCAGCTCGCCGCAGGCATCCGCTTCGTTCCCGGCGAGTTCGACGACGACGAGGCGTGGGAGCGCCTGGCCGACACGATGGACGAGCTCGACGAGCAGCAGGGCACGGGCGGCAACCACGCGTTCTACCTCTCCATCCCGCCGGGCCTGTTCCCCGTCGTGGTGTCGCAGATCAAGAAGCACGGCCTGGCCGAGTCCACCAAGGGCTGGCGGCGTGTCGTGATCGAGAAGCCGTTCGGCCACGACCTGCAGTCCGCGCAGGAGCTCAACCGCATGGTCGGCGACGTGTTCGAGCGCGAGTCGGTGTTCCGCATCGACCACTACCTGGGGAAGGAGACGGTCCAGAACATCCTGGCGTTCCGCTTCGCCAACGGGATGTTCGAGCCGATCTGGAACAGCCACTACGTCGACCACGTCCAGATCACGATGGCCGAGGACATCGGCATCGGCTCGAGGGCCGGCTACTACGACAGCATCGGCGCGGCCCGGGATGTCATCCAGAACCACCTGCTCCAGCTCATGGCGCTCATCGCGATGGAGGAGCCGGTCTCGTTCAACGCCAAGAGCCTGCGGCTGGAGAAGCAGAAGATCCTCGCCAACGCCCGTCCCCCGGCCCGCATGGACCTGCACACCGCGCAGGCCCAGTACGTCGCCGGCTGGGCCGGCGGCGAGAAGGTCCGCGGCTACCTCGAGGAGGACGGCGTCCCGGACGGGTCGCGCGCAGAGACGTACGCCGCGATCCGTGTCGACATCTCGACCCGCCGCTGGGCCGGCGTCCCGTTCTACCTGCGCACCGGCAAGCGCCTGGGCCGTCGCGTGACGGAGGTTGCGGTGATCTTCAAGCGAGCGCCGCACCAGCCGTTCAGCAAGAACGACGTCGAGGAGCTGGGGCAGAACGCCCTCGTGATGCGGATCCAGCCCGACGAGGGCGTGACGCTGCGGTTCGGCGCCAAGGTCCCCGGCACCACGATGGAGATCCGCGACGTCAACATGGACTTCGCCTACGGCGGCGCGTTCGTGGAGAGCAGCCCCGAGGCGTACGAACGGCTGATCCTCGACGTCCTGCTGGGCGATCCGCCGCTGTTCCCCCAGCACGAGGAGGTCGAGCTCGCCTGGGAGATCCTCGACCCCGTCATCGCGCACTGGCAGCGGGACAAGGACATCGACCAGTACCCCGCCGGCACGTGGGGTCCCCCCAGCGCCGACACGATGATGGCGCGTGACGGCCGGACCTGGAGACGTCCCTGATGGAGATCACGCTGGAGAAGACCAACTCGTCGCGCATCGCGCGCGCCCTCGTCAAGGCACGGGTGGCCGCCGGCAGCCCCGCGATGGACATGGTCCTGACGCTGCTGGTCGTGACGGACGACGACAACGTCGGTGCGGCGCTCAAGACCGCCACGATCCTGTCGCGCGAGCACCCCTCGCGCGTCATCGGCGTGATCCTCGGCGACGGGCGTGGCGCGGCCAAGCTCGACGCCAAGGTGCGGGTGGGTGAGAACTCGTCCGGTGAGTCGATCCTGCTGCGCATCGGCGGCGAGCTGACCCAGCACGCCGAGTCCGTCGTGCTCCCCCTGCTCCTGCC
>NZ_JAOPXQ010000159.1 GCF_025965075.1 Aeromicrobium sp. | reverse complement strand
GCGTCGGACTCCGCATGGTGCTCCCGACGCTCCGAGTGGCCGACCACGACGTAGGAGCAGCCGAGCTTGGCCAGCATCGCGGCGGAGATCTCACCGGTGTAGGCGCCCCCATCGTGCTCGGACACGTCCTGCGCGCCGTAGCCGATCGCCAGGTGGTCGCCGTCGACGAGCGTCTGGACGCTGCGCAGGTCGGTGAACGGCGGGAGCACGACGACCTCGGCCTTGTCGAAGTCGTGCTTCTTGTCCTGCAGCGTCCAGGCGAGCTTCTGCACCAGGACGACTGCCTCCTGGTGGTTGAGGTTGGACTTCCAGTTGCCGGCCATGAGTGGCTTGCGTGCGGAGGCCATGTCAGTTCCCTTCACGCTGCTGTTGATCGAGGACGGCGAGACCCGGGAGCGTCTTGCCCTCCAGGTACTCCAGGCTCGCCCCGCCACCGGTGGAGATGTGCCCGAACTGGTCGTCGGAGAAGCCGAGCTGGCGCACCGCCGCGGCGGAGTCGCCTCCGCCGACGACCGACAGGCCGTCGACCTCGGTGAGCGCCTGCGCGACGGCCTTCGTGCCGGCCGCGAACGACGCCATCTCGAACACGCCCATCGGGCCGTTCCAGAACACCGTCCGCGAGCCGCGGATGATGTCGGCGAACGCCGCGGCGCTGTCCGGGCCGATGTCGAGGCCCAGCTGGTCGGCCGGGATCGCGTCGGCGGCCACCGTCGAGGCGTCCGCGTCCTTGAACTCCGGCGCGACGACGATGTCCGTCGGCAGCACGAGGCGTACGCCCTGGTCGGCGGCCTGCTGGATGTAGCCGCGGGCGATCTCGAGCTGGTCCTCCTCGAGCAGCGACGTGCCGACCTCGTGGCCCTGGGCCTTGAGGAAGGTGAAGACCATGCCGCCACCGATCAGGAGGTTGTCGGCCTTCGCGAGCAGGTTGTCGATGACGCCGAGCTTGTCCGACACCTTCGAGCCACCCAGCACGACGGTGTAGGGCCGCTCGGGGTCCTCGGTCAGGCGCTTGAGCACCGTGACCTCGGCCTCGACCAGACCGCCGACCGCGGCGGGCAGCCGGGTCGCGATGTCATAGACGCTGGCCTGCTTGCGGTGCACGACACCGAAACCGTCGGAGACGAACACGTCGGCGAGGGCCGCAAGCTTGTCGGCGAACGCGCCGCGCTCGGCCTCGTCCTTGCTGGTCTCCCCCGCGTTGAAGCGGACGTTCTCCAGCACCGCGACCTCACCGTCACCGAGGTTCGCGGCGACACGCTGGGCCTCGGGCCCCACGGTGTCGGACGCGAACTGGACGGGCGCGCCGAGCAGCTCGCCGAGGCGCTCCGCGACCGGGGCCAAGGAGTACTTCGCGTCGGGCGCGCCGTCCGGGCGACCCAGGTGCGCGGTCACGAGGACGCGCGCACCGGAGTCGGCCAGCAGCTTGATCGTGGGGACACTCGCGCGCACGCGGCCGTCGTCGGTGATCGTCGCACCGTCGAGCGGCACGTTGAGATCACTGCGGACGAGGACGCGCTTGCCGCGCAGGTCGCCGAGGTTCGAGACCGTCTTCACGTCAGAGAGTGGCGCCGACGTGCACGACGAGGTCGGCGAGGCGGTTGGAGTAGCCCCACTCGTTGTCGTACCAGCCGACGACCTTGACCTGGTCGCCGATGACCTTGGTCAAGCCCGAGTCGAAGATGCACGACGCGGGGTCCGTCACGATGTCGGCCGACACGATCGGGTCCTCGGTGTAGACCAGGAAACCCTTCATGGCACCCTCCGAGGCCGCCTTGACGATCTGGTTGACCTCCTCGACCGTGGTCTCACGCGAGGCGGTGAACGTCAGGTCGGTCGCCGATCCGGTGGGCACGGGGACGCGCAGCGCGTAGCCGTCGAGCTTGCCCTTGAGCTCGGGGAGCACCAGGCTGACGGCCTTGGCGGCGCCGGTCGACGTCGGGATGATGCTCAGGTTGGCGGCGCGGGCGCGACGCAGGTCCGAGTGCGGGGCGTCCTGCAGGTTCTGGTCCTGCGTGTACGCGTGGATCGTCGTCATCAGGCCCTTCTCGATGCCGAGCGCGTCGTTGAGCGCCTTGGCCATCGGAGCGAGGCAGTTGGTCGTGCACGACGCGTTGGAGATCACGGTGTGCGCGGCCGGGTCGTAGAGCTCGTGGTTGACGCCCATGACGATCGTGACGTCCTCGTTCTTGGCGGGCGCCGAGATGATGACCTTCTTGGCGCCACCGTCGATGTGGGCCTTGGCCTTCGTCGCGTCGGTGAAGAAGCCGGTGGACTCGATGACGATGTCCACGCCGACGCTGGCCCAGTCGAGCTTGGCCGGGTCGCGCTCCTCGAAGGCGACGATCTTCTGCTCGCCGACGTAGATGGACGTCTCGTCGTACGTGACGTCGGCGTCGAGGCGACCGAGGATCGAGTCGTACTTGAGCAGGTGGGCGAGCGTCTTGTTGTCCGTCAGGTCGTTGACGGCGACGATCTCGATGTCAGCCCCGGCGGCGCGAGCCGCGCGGAAGAAGTTGCGGCCGATGCGGCCAAATCCATTGATGCCTACGCGTACGGTCACGGGGAACAGCTCTCCTGCGGGATCGGGTGGGTAACGCATCCACCCTACCGAGTGACGCCGGCCACCGGCGAGTCACCCGTCGGCGAGACTGTCCTCGCCCAGGCTCGACTCCGTGTCGGGCACGCCGAGCTCCTCCGCGCGCTTGTCCGCCATGGCCAGGAGGCGGCGGATGCGGCCCGCGATGGCGTCCTTGGTGAGCGCCGGCTCGTGCAGCTGACCGAGCTCCTCGAGGCTTGCCTGCCGGTGCTCGACGCGGAGCGTGCCGGCGAGCTTGAGGTGGTCGGGGACCTCGTCGCCGAGGATCTCCAACGCGCGCTGCGCCCGGGCACCGGCGGCGACCGCCGCGCGGGCCGAGCGTCGCAGGTTGGCGTCGTCGAAGTTGGCCAGCCGGTTGGCGGTCGCGCGGACCTCACGGCGCATGCGCCGCTCCTCCCACGCCAGCAGGGACTCGTGCGCGCCGAGCCGGGTCAGGAGCGCGCCGATCGCCTCGCCGTCACGGATCACGACCCTGTCGATGCCGCGGACCTCGCGGGCCTTGGCGCTGATGCCGACCCGGCGGGCGGCGCCGACGAGCGCCAGGGCGGCCTCCGGGCTGGGGCAGCTGACCTCGAGCGCCGACGAGCGGCCGGGCTCGGTCAGCGAGCCGTGGGCCAGGAAGGCCCCACGCCAGGCGGCGACGGCGTCGCACGACGAGCCGGACACGACCTGCGGCGGCAGTCCACGGATCGGACGGCCGCTGCCGTCGATCAGGCCGGTCTGGCGGGCCAGGGCCTCGCCGTCCTTGGAGACGCGCACGACGTAGTGGGTGTCCTTGCGGATGCCGGCGTTCTGCATCACGAGGATCTCGCTGTCGTGGCCGTAGATCTCGGCGACGTCCTTGCGCAGGCGGCGGGCCGCACTGCCGGTGTCGAGCTCGGCCTCGACGACGATGCGTCCCGAGACGATGTGGAGCCCGCCGGAGAAGCGCAGGATCGACGAGACCTCGGCCTTGCGGCAGCACGACTTCGTGATGGTGGTGTTGGCCAGCTCTGCCTTGACCTGGGCCGTCATCGCCATGCGGCAGATCTCCCTTGCCTCGTGAAGTGTCCCGTCACCCTACGCCTGTCTCATGACGTGGCCGAATGCGGCTGCGAGCCGTCCCGGGTCGTGCTGGTCCGATCCGGACGTCGTCGCGACCTCGCTCACGAACAGGCGTGCACCGAGTGATCGAGCGGTCGCTTCCAGCGTCCCACGCCTGTCAACGAGGCTGGGGTCGGCGATGACGGCGTCGAGCCCCAGCTCGGGTGCGTGGGCCGCGAGCACCTCGAGGTGATCGGTGGGGCTCAGCCCCTCGGTCTCCCCCTCCTGCTCGGTCAGGTTGAGCACCAGGACGCGCTTGGCGGTCGTGGAGATGAGGGCGTCACGCAGGCCCGGGACGAGCAGCGTGGGCATGACGCTGGTGAACCAGGAGCCCGGGCCGACGACGACCCAGTCGGCGGCGGTGACGGCCGCGACGGCCTCGGGGCACGCCGGCGGGTCACCCGGGTCGAGCCGCACCGTGACGACCTGCCCGTCGACCGAGGCCACCTCGACCTGGCCGCGGACGGCCGAGAGCCGGTCCGGCGCCGACCACAGGCGCACGTCCGCCTCGATGTCGAGCGGGACCGTCGCCATCGGCAGCACCCGGCCCTGCGCGCCGAGGAGCTCCGCGACGAGGTCGAGGCCGGCGACGTGGTCGTCGACCTGGTCCCAGATCGCGGCGATCAGCAGATTGCCCATCGCGTGGTCCTTGAGGGGCCCGTCGCCGGTGAAGCGGTGCTGGAGGATGCCGGCCCACGTGCGTCCCCACTCGTCGTCGCCGCACAGCGCGGCCAGCGCCATCCGCAGGTCCCCGGGCGGGAGGCCGCCCAGCTCGGCGCGCAGCCGGCCCGACGACCCGCCGTTGTCGGCGACCGTCACGACCCCGGTCAGCTCCGTCGTCAGCCGCCGGAGCGCGGACAGGCTCGCCGCCAGCCCGTGCCCCCCGCCCAGCGAGACGACCTTGAGATCGCCCTCCAAGCGTTCAACCGGCTCGGGACGTGAGATCACTCTCGCCCCAGGTCGCGGTGGACGACGAGCGTGCGGACGCCCTGCGCTCGCAGCCGTTCGGCGAATGCCTCGGACATCGCGACGCTGCGGTGCCGGCCCCCCGTGCAGCCGATCGCGATCGTCAGGAAGTGCTTGTCCTCGCGGAGGTAGCCGTCGGTCAGCAGTGCGACCAGGCGTTCGTACTGCTCGAGGAACTCCTCGGCCCGCGGCTGGCTCAGCACGTAGTCACTGACCGAGTCGTCGAGCCCGCTGAGCGGCCGCAGCTCGTCGACCCAGAACGGGTTGGGCAGGAACCGCAGGTCGGCGACCATGTCGGCGTCGATCGGCAGGCCGTACTTGAAGCCGAACGACATGACGGAGGCGCGCAGGCCCCCGGAGTCGGGGTCCTGGAACGCCGCGTGGATGCGCTGGCCCAGCTGGTGGACGTTGAGGTTGGTCGTGTCGACCACGATGTCGGCGCGACCACGGATGCGGCGCAGCAGCTCCCGCTCCCGGTCGAAGCCGTCCATCAGCCGGCCCTCGAGGCTCAGCGGGTGCGGGCGGCGGGCGGCTTCCTGACGCCGCACGAGGACCTCGTCGGCCGCCTCGAGGTAGAGGATGCGGGTGCTGACGCCCTGGTCGCGCAGCACCTCGATCGCCTCGTCGAGGCCCGCGAAGAACTCCCGGGACCGCGCGTCGACGACGACCGCGAGCCGGTCGATGTCATCGGACTTCTGCACCGTCTCGACCGCTGCCGACAGCAGGTCGGGCGGCAGGTTGTCGATGACGTAGTAGCCGGTCTTCTCCAGCACCTTGGCCGCCGATCCGCGGCCGGCCCCGGTCATGCCGGTCACGAGCACGAGCTGGGTCAGGGTCGTCAACGGCCTTCTCCTGTCACTGGTGGCCGCTCACGGGTCGAGGATCTCGCCGGTCGCGGTGTTGATGGTGGGTGCCTGCTCACTGCCGTCGCCGGTCGCGAGCGCCTGCACGATGGATTGTGCCGTAGCCGCGCCGATGCCGGGCACGGAGGCGATCTCCTCGGCCGATGCGGCCCTCAGCTTCTTGACCGAGCCGAACGACTTGAGCAGCGCCTTGCGCCGGGTCGGGCCGAGTCCCGGGACGGGGTCGAGGACGCTCTCGATCATCGACTTGCTCCGCCTGCCCCGGTGGTGGGTGATTGCGAAGCGGTGCGCCTCGTCCCGCAGTCGCTGCAGGAGGTAGAGGCCCTCGCTGGTGCGCGGCAGGATCACCGGATCGTCCTCGTCGGGGAGCCACACCTCTTCGAGGCGCTTGGCGAGCCCGACCAGGGCGACGTCGGTGACGCCGAGAGCCTGCATCGCCTGATGCGCCGCCTGGACCTGCGGCGGGCCACCGTCGACGACGACGAGGGACGGTGTGTAGGCGAACCGCCGGGGCTTGCCCGTCTCCGGATCGATGCCCGGCCCGTCCTCGTCGTTGTCCTCCCGCGCCCGGAGCAGCTGGCTGAAGCGACGGGTGATGACCTCGTGCATCGCGGCGACGTCGCTCTGCCCCTCGTTGCGGATCGTGAACCGGCGGTACTCGGACTTGCGGGGCAGTCCGTCCTCGAACACGACCATCGAGGCGACGGTCTCGGTCGCGCCGAGGTTGGAGATGTCGTAGCACTCGATGCGCAGCGGCGCCGTGGCCAGGTCCAGCGCGGCCTGGATCTCCTCGAGCGCGAGGCTGCGGGCCGTCAGGTCGGAGGTGCGCTTCATCTTGTGCCGCATCAAGGACTGCTTCGCGTTCTGCTCGACGGTCTCCATGAGCCGGCGCTTGTCACCGCGCTGGGGCACCCGGATCGTCACGGGCCCTTCGCGGCGCTCGCTGAGCAGCGCGGTCACGGTGTCGACGTCGGCCGGCATCGTCGGGACCAGCACGTCGCGAGGGATCGCCGAGGCGATCGCGTCCTGGTAGAGCGTCATCAGCGCGGTCTGCACCAGCTCGGGGAAGGACGCCTCGTCGGCCTTCTCTGCAACCCAGCCCCGCTGCCCGCGGATCCGCCCTCCCCGCACCGAGAAGATCTGCACCGCGACCTCGAGTGGGTCCTCGACAAATCCGAGGACGTCCGCGTCGGTGCCGTCGCCGAGGACGACGGTCTGCTTCTCCAGCACCCGCCGCAGGGCGCCGAGGTCGTCCCGCAGCTTGGCCGCGAGCTCGTACTCCTCGTTGTCCGAGGCCGCCCGCATCCGCTCCTCGATGCGCTTGGTGAACCCGGCCGTCTGCCCGCCCATGAAGGCCATGAAGTCGTCGACGATCGCGCGGTGCTCATCGGCGCTGACCCGGCCGACGCAGGGGGCGGCGCACTTGCCGATGTCGCCCAGCAGGCACGGTCGGCCGATCGCCTTCGCGCGGCGGAACACCCCCGCCGAGCACGACCGCATCGGGAACACCCGCAGCAGTGTGTCGACCGTGTCGCGGATCGCCCAGGCGTGGCCGTAGGGGCCGAAGTAGCGCACGCCCTTGCGCTGGGCGCCGCGCATCACGGTGACGCGGGGGTACTCCTCGCCGACCGTCACGGCGAGCCACGGATAGGACTTGTCGTCGCGGTACTTGACGTTGAAGCGCGGGTCGAACTCCTTGATCCAGGAGTACTCCAGGGCCAGCGCCTCGACCTCGGTCGTCACGACGGTCCACTCCACCGAGCACGCCGTCATGACCATCTGCTGCGTGCGCTGGTGCAGGTTGTTGATGTCCTGGAAGTACGAGCTCAACCGTGGGCGCAGCGACTTGGCCTTGCCGACGTAGATGACCCGCTTCTCGGCGTCACGGAACCGGTAGACGCCCGGATCTGTGGGGATCTCCCCCGGCGCCGGTCGGTACGTTGCGGGATCTGCCACCGACCCAGCCTACGAGCTCGTGAGCAGGGACTTGAGGTAGCGGCCCGTGTGGCTGTCCGGCGCGGCCGCGATGTCCTCGGGCGTGCCCTCGGCGATCAGCAGTCCACCGCCGCTGCCACCTTCGGGCCCCATGTCGAGCACCCAGTCGGCGCTCTTGATGACGTCGAGGTTGTGCTCGATGACGATGACCGAGTTGCCGGTGTCGACGATGCGCTGCAGGACGCCCAGGAGCTTGCGGATGTCCTCGAAGTGCAGGCCCGTCGTCGGCTCGTCCAGGACGTAGACCGTGCGGCCGGTCGAGCGCTTCTGCAGCTCGGCGGACAGCTTGACCCGCTGGGACTCGCCACCCGACAGCGTCGTGGCCGGCTGGCCCAGGCGGACGTAGCCGAGCCCCACCTCGACCAGCGTGCGCAGGTGCCGGGCGATGACGTTGTGGGCCTCGAAGAAGTCGACGGCCTCGTCGATCGGCATGTCGAGCACGTCGGCGATCGTCTTGCCCTTGAAGTGCACCTCGAGCGTCTCGCGGTTGTAGCGCGCGCCGTGGCACACCTCGCAGGGCACGTAGACGTCTGGCAGGAAGTTCATCTCGATCTTGAGCGTGCCGTCGCCCGAGCACGCCTCGCAGCGGCCACCCTTGACGTTGAACGAGAACCGGCCCTGCTGGTAGCCGCGCATCTTGGCCTCGGACGTCTGCGCGAACAGCTTGCGCACGTGGTCGAAGACGCCGGTGTAGGTCGCCGGGTTGGACCGCGGGGTGCGGCCGATCGGCGACTGGTCGACGTGGATGACCTTGTCGACCTGGTCGAGGCCGTCGATCGCGCGGTGCCGGCCGGGGATCGTCCGGGCACCGTAGACCGTGCGCGCGAGCTGCGTGTAGAGGATGTCGTTGACGAGTGTCGACTTGCCGGAGCCCGAGACCCCGGTCACCGCGACGAGCATGCCGAGGGGGAACGCCACGTCGATGTCGCGCAGGTTGTTCTCCTTGGCCCCGCGGACCCGGAGCTCGCGGCCCTTGACGGGCTTGCGCCGCTTGTCCGGCAGCGGGATCGACTTGCGGCCCGAGAGGTACTGGCCGGTCAGCGAGTCCTTGCTGGCGTAGAGCTCCTTGACGGGGCCCGACACGATGACCTGTCCGCCGTGCTCGCCCGCGCCGGGGCCGATGTCGACGGCCCAGTCGGCCGCCCGGATCGTGTCCTCGTCGTGCTCGACGACGATCAGGGTGTTGCCGAGGTCCCGCAGGCGGATCAGCGTCTCGATCAGCCGCTGGTTGTCGCGCTGGTGCAGGCCGATCGACGGCTCGTCGAGGACGTACAGGACGCCGACGAGGCCGGCACCGATCTGGGTCGCGAGCCGGATGCGCTGCGCCTCGCCACCGGACAGCGTGCCGGCGGGGCGGTCGAGCGCGAGGTAGTCCAGGCCGACGTCGAGCAGGAAGCGGAGCCGCTCGTTGATCTCCTTGAGGACCTGCTCACCGATCTGGCTCTCGCGATCGGTCATCTCCAACGACCTCAGGTAGTCGGCCGCCTCGCGGATCGACAGGGCACACACCTCGGCGATGTTCTTGGGTCCGTGCTCGGTGGAGCTCAGCGTCACGGCCAGGATGACCGGCTTGAGGCGCGCGCCCTTGCAGACCCGGCACGGGACCTCGCGCATGAAGCCCTCGAAGCGTTCCTTGCTGGTCTCCGACTCGGTCTCGGCGTGCCGGCGCTCGAGGTAGGTGATCGCGCCCTCGAACTCGGTGTAGTAGGACCGGACCCGGCCGTAGCGGTTCTTGTAGCGGACGTGCACCTTGGTCGAGTGCCCGCGCAGGATCGCCTCCTGCACCTCGTCGGACAGGTCGCCCCACGGGGTGTCGGCGCTGAAGCCCAGCTCGTCGGCGAGCGCGCCGATCAGGCGGGAGAAGTAGTCCGACACATGGGCCGAGGCCCACGGCACGACCGCACCGTCGTTGAGCGACTTGGCGTCGTCGGGAACCACGAGCTCGGGGTCGACCTCCATCCGGGTGCCGAGGCCGTGACACTCGGGGCAGGCGCCGAACGGGGCGTTGAACGAGAACGAGCGCGGCTCGAGCTCGTCGACCGCGAGCGGGTGGTCGTTGGGGCACGCGAGCTTCTCGGAGAAGCGGCGGGTGCGGTGCTCGTCCTTGGGGTCGAGGTCGACGTAGTCGATGATGACCAGGCCGTCGGCCAGGTTGAGCGCGGTCTCGATCGACTCGGTGAGCCGCTGCTGCTGGCTCTTCTTGACCTGAAGGCGGTCGACCACGACGTCGATCGTGTGCTTCTTCTGCTTGGCCAGCTTGGGCGGCTCGTCGGCGAGCATGTGCACCTCGCCGTCGACGATCGTGCGGCTGAAGCCCTGGGTCTGCAGCTGGCGGAACAGCTCGAGGTACTCCCCCTTGCGGCCACGGATGACCGGCGCGAGGACCTGGAACCGGGCGCCCTCCTCACCGGCCAGGATGCGGTCGACGATCTGCTGCGGGGTCTGCCGGGCGATCGGCTCGCCGCACTCGGGGCAGTGCGCGCGTCCCGCGCGGGCGTAGAGCAGGCGGAGGTAGTCGTAGACCTCGGTGATCGTGCCGACCGTCGAGCGCGGGTTGCGGCTCGTGGACTTCTGGTCGATCGAGACCGCCGGCGACAGTCCCTCGATGAAGTCGACGTCGGGCTTGTCCATCTGCCCGAGGAACTGGCGCGCGTACGCCGACAGCGACTCGACGTAGCGGCGCTGCCCCTCGGCGAAGATCGTGTCGAATGCCAGCGACGACTTCCCGGAGCCGGACAGGCCCGTGAACACGATCAGGGAGTCCCGCGGAAGATCGAGCGAGACGTCCTTGAGGTTGTGCTCTCGTGCGCCGCGGATGACGAGGCGATCAGTCACTGGCTCCCCTGAGAAAATCGGTGGTGTCGAGGGCAGGATTGTGCCCCACGTCATCGTAACGACGGGGCCTGACAGTTTCTTTCCGAGAACGGGGTCGGGCCCGTCACACCTGCCCGGGTTGCGGTGCGCCGGCGTCCGCATCTCGGCCGACCGTGGATGCCAGCGCACCGCTTCAGCGGTTCTGGCAGGGTGGTCCCATGACGTACACCGGAGAAGTCGAGGTCGGCGGGCCGGCCGACGTGCAGCCCGCGGGCGACCTGCAGATCACCAAGATCGCGGTCGGCGAGATGAACAACAACGCCTACCTGCTGCGCTGCGTCCTGACCGGCGAGCAGGTCCTCGTCGACGCCGCGGCCGAGTACGACCGCCTGCTCGAGCTGATCGGCGTGGACGGACTCGCCCGGGTCGTCACGACCCACCGCCACGGCGACCACTGGCAGGCGCTCGCGAGCGTCGTCGAGCGCACCGGCGCCGAGACCGTCGCGGGCGAGAAGGATGCCGATGAGCTCCCCCTGCCGGTCGACGTCCGCGTCCAGACCGGCGCCCGGGTCCGGGTCGGCTCCTGCGAGCTCGAGGTCATCGAGGTCGAGGGCCACACACCCGGCTCGATCGTGCTGGCGTACGACGACCCCGACG
>NZ_JAOPXQ010000132.1 GCF_025965075.1 Aeromicrobium sp. | reverse complement strand
TCGTTCGTCTCGGTGTTCATGTACGCCGGCTCGATGTCGACCTCGGAGATCGTCGAGGCCCAGAGCGACCTGTGGTACTTCGTGCCGCTGTTCCCGTCGTTCGTCATCTACGTCATCGCGATGGTCGGCGAGACCAACCGCGCCCCGTTCGACCTCCCCGAGGCCGAGGGCGAGCTCGTCGGCGGCTTCCACACCGAGTACTCATCGCTCAAGTTCGCGCTGTTCTTCCTCGCGGAGTACGTCAACATGGTGACCGTCTCGGCGCTCGCGACGACATTGTTCCTCGGCGGCTGGCGCGCGCCGTTCGGCATCGGGCAGATCGACGACGGCTACTTCAACACCGGCTACTGGCCGCTGCTGTGGTTCTTCGGCAAGACGTTGGGCTTCATCTTCGTGTTCGTGTGGCTGCGCGGCACGCTCCCGCGCATGCGCTACGACCAGTTCATGAGCTTCGGCTGGAAGATCCTGATCCCCGTGTCCCTGGCGTGGATCATCGCGGTCGCCCTGATCCGCAAGCTCAAGAGCGAGGACATGCTCGACCAGCAGGTCCTGTCGTACGTCGCGATCGCCGCGGGCATCCTGGTCGTGCTGACGTTCTTCATCCCGGAGAAGAAGCCCGCGCCGGAGCCCGAGCCCGAGGAGTTCGACGCGTTCGCGGGCGGCTATCCCGTCCCGCCGATGCCCGGGCAGCGGACCACCACCGACGTACACCCCGTCGACACCGACCCCGAGAGGACGGCTCCCCGATGAGCAATCCCGTGCGCGAGACCCTCTGGGACCCGATCGCCGGGTTCGGCGTGACGTTCCGGACGATGTTCCGCAAGACCGTCACCGAGCAGTACCCGTTCGAGAAGGTGCCGACGGCGCCGCGCTTCCACGGCCGGCACCAGCTCAACCGCTGGCCCGACGGGCTCGAGAAGTGCATCGGCTGCGAGCTGTGCGCGTGGGCGTGCCCCGCGGACGCGATCTACGTCGAGGGCGCCGACAACACCGAGGGCGGCCGGCACAGCCCCGGCGAGCGCTACGGCCGGGTCTACCAGATCAACTACCTGCGCTGCATCCTGTGCGGGCTGTGCATCGAGGCCTGCCCGACCCGCGCGCTGACCATGACCAACGAGTACGAGCTCGCGGACAACAACCGGGAGGCGCTGATCTACGAGAAGAACGACCTCCTGGCGCCGCTGCTGCCCGGCATGGTCGAGCCGCCGCACGAGATGCTGATCAGCGACGACCACCAGGACTACTACCGCGGCAAGCAGCTCCCGATCGTCACCGTGACGAGCGACGCCCCGTCGAACAGTGAGGCGGGCGCGTGACGACGTTCTGGCTCCTCGCCCCGATCATGGTGATCGCGGCCCTCGGCCTGCTGTTCGCGAGGAAGGCCGTGCACGCGGCACTCGCGCTGGCCGTCGTCATGATCAGCCTCGCGATCCTCTACGCCGCGCAGGGCGCGCCGTTCCTCTTCGCGGTGCAGATCATCGTCTACACCGGCGCCATCATGATGCTGTTCCTGTTCGTCCTGATGCTGGTCGGCGTCGACTCCTCCGACGCGGTCCGCGAGACGATCGCCGGGCAGAAGCTCGCCGCGACCGTCATCGGCCTGATCTTCGGCATCACGGCGGTCCTCGCGGTCGGCCAGACCGTCTCGGGCGCCGTGGTCGGGCTCAAGGCCGCCAACAGCAACGGCAATCCGTACGGGCTGAGCGAGCTGCTGTTCGGCAAGTACGTCCTGGCGTTCGAGTTCACCAGCGCCCTGCTCATCACCGCGGCGCTCGGCGCGATGGTGCTGGCGCACAAGGAACGTCTCACGGTCCGGCACACGCAGGCCGACATCGCCGCCCGGCGGATGCGCGAGTACGCCGAGTCGGGCCGCCACCCCGGCCCCGCCCCGACCCCGGGCGTCTTCGCCCGTCACAACGCCGTCGACACCCCAGCGCTGCTGCCCGACGGCACCCCGCTGGACGCCTCGGTGTCGCCCAGCATCGCCGAGCGTGGGCAGACCCGGTCGGGCTTCGACGCCGACGTCGAGCGCATCGCCCGTCAGCTCGAGTCGGACGGGGAGGACGACAAGTGACCGAGTACATCACCCTGTCGCTGATCCTGTTCACGATCGGCGCCGTCGGGGTCCTCGTGCGCCGCAACGCGATCGTGGTCTTCATGTGCATCGAGCTCATGCTCAACGCGACCAACCTCGCGTTCGTGAGCTTCTCCCGGCAGCACGGCAACCTCGACGGGCAGGTGGCCGCCTTCTTCGTGATGGTCGTCGCCGCGGCCGAGGTCGTCGTGGGACTGTCCATCATCGTGTCCATCTACCGCACGCGCCGGTCGACCTCGGTCGACGACGCGAGCCTGCTGAAGTCGTAGGGGGCACCGATGTTCGATCTGCAGTGGCTGCTCATTGCCATCCCACTGGCCAGCGGCGCGCTGCTGCTGGTCTGGGGCAAGGAGGCCGACCGCTTCGGCCACCTCATCGGCACCGCCGCCTCGGCCGCCTCGTTCGTGTGGGGCGCCGTGCTGTTCGCCAGGCTCATGGGCAGCGACGCCGAGGACCGGGCCCACACCAGCAAGCTCTTCACCTGGATCGACACCGGGACGTTCCACGTCGACATGTCGTTCACGTACGACCAGCTGTCCGGACTGTTCGTCCTGCTCATCACGGGCGTCGGCACGCTGATCCACGTCTACTCGATCGGCTACATGGAGCACGACGACCGCCGCCGGCGGTTCTTCGCCTACCTCAACATCTTCATCGCGGCGATGCTGACGCTGGTCCTCGCCGCCGACTACCTCGTGCTCTTCCTCGGCTGGGAGGGCGTGGGCCTGGCGTCGTACCTGCTGATCGGGTTCTGGCAGCACAAGCCTTCGGCCGCTGCGGCCGCCAAGAAGGCCTTCGTCGTCAACCGCGTCGGTGACGTCGGGATGGCGCTGGCGATCATGCTGATGTTCGCCCAGTTCGGCACGACCGCGATCTCGACCGTCAACGCGACGGTCCCGGGCGCGACGCAGGCAGCCGCCACGGCACTCGGCCTGCTGCTGCTGCTCGGCGCGTGCGGCAAGTCCGCCCAGGTGCCGCTGCAGAGCTGGCTGCTCGACGCGATGGAGGGCCCGACCCCCGTCTCGGCCCTGATCCACGCCGCGACGATGGTCACCGCGGGCGTCTACCTCATCGTCCGCTCGCACGGCATCTTCGACGCCTCGGAGGCCGCGCGCAACGCCGTCATCGTGGTCGGCCTGGTGACGCTGCTGGTCGGCGCCTGGATCGGCTGCGCCAAGGATGACATCAAGAAGGCCCTCGCCGGCTCGACCATGAGCCAGATCGGCTACATGATGCTCGCCGCGGGCCTCGGCCCGGCCGGCTACGCGTTCGCGATCTTCCACCTCATCACGCACGGTTTCTTCAAGGCCAACATGTTCCTCGGAGCGGGTTCGGTCATGCATGGCATGAACGACGACGTCAACATGCGCCATTACGGCGGCTTGACCAAGGCGATGCCGTGGACATTCGCGACGTTCGGTCTCGGCTATTTCGCGATCATCGGCTTCCCCGGCTTGTCGGGCTTCTTCTCGAAGGACAAGATCATCGAGGCCGCGTTCGGTCAGAACTTTTGGATCGGTCTTGCTGCGCTCCTCGGCGCCGGCGTCACCGGC
>NZ_JAOPXQ010000126.1 GCF_025965075.1 Aeromicrobium sp. | reverse complement strand
CGGCCACCGCGACGTTGGTCGCGCTGCCGCCGAGGAACTTGGCGAACGTCGTGACGTCCTCGAGACCCACCCCGATCTGCTCGGGGTAGATGTCGACGCCGACGCGTCCCATCGTGATGAGCTCGTGGTGGGTCGTCACGCCAGGGCATCCTTCACGAAGTCGAGGGACGACCGTACGTCGGCGATCGGGCCGGGGCCGGCAGGCTCACCGTCCTTGAACATGACGTCCTGCTCCAGGACGTACCACCCGTCGTAGCCGTGACTGCGCAGCGCGTCGATCATCGCGCGGATGTCGACGTCACCCTGGCCGAGGACCTGCCACATGCCATCGGCGACGGCGTCGGCGAAGGCGACCTCGCCGGAGACGACCCGGGCGGCCGCGGCGGCGTCGACGTCCTTGAGGTGGACGTGCTTGACCCGGTCGAGGTTGGCCAGCGTGATCGCGACGGGGTCCGCGCCCGCGGCGGCGAGGTGTCCGGTGTCGATGCAGAGCCCGACGTGCGAGCCGTCGAGGACCCGTTGGACGTCGTCGGCGTCCTCGACCAGCGTGCCCATGTGCGGGTGGATCGCGGCAACGACGCCCCGGGAGGCGGCGTGCTCGGCGATGCGGTCGAGATTGGCCAGCAGGGTCTTCCACTGCAGCTCGTCCAGGACGGGACGGGCGTCGTAGCCGTCGGCCCCGGTCGAGGCGGCGAGCACGACGACGCCGGCACCGGCCGCGAGGCACGCGTCGATGAACGGGTCGACGTCGGTCAGCGGGTCGTGGTGCCCGTCGTGGAGGACGACGGGCAGGAAGCCGCCGACGGCCTGGAGGCCGTAGCCCTCGAGGAACGCGGCCTTCTCGGCCGGGTCCTCCGGGAGGAACCCGTCGGGCCCGAACTCGGTCGCGACGAGCCCGAGGGACTGCATCTCGGTGAGCACCCGGTCGGCCGGCAGCTGGTATCCCCAGCCGGGCACCTCGCACACGCCCCACGAGATGGGGGCACCGGCGATGCGGAGCGGGGTCAGGCCCTGGGGGTCAAGGGTCGTCGACACGGGATCCTCGGATTTCTGTTTGTCGTGACAAAGTCGGTACCTCCGAGTGTGTCCCAGCGCACACCGATGTGTCAAGCATATGTAAGGACATATTGACATGGTTGGATCGGCCGATACATTGACTCGCATGCCCGGCCCGCATTTCGTCCTCGACCGTTCGAGTCCCGTCCCCCTCTACTTCCAGATCGCGGAGCAGTTCGAGCGGGCCATCATCGACGGGACCATCGCACCCGGCGAGCGGATCGACAACGAGGTCGCGCTCGCGCAGAAGCTCGGGCTGTCCCGGCCGACGATGCGCCAGGCGATCCAGGTCCTGGTCGACAAGGGGATGCTGGTCCGCAAGCGCGGCGTCGGCACGCAGGTCGTGCACGGCAAGATCCGCCGCTCGGTCGAGCTCACGAGCTTGTTCGACGACCTCAGCGCCGCGGGGCAGAAGCCGCGCACCGACGTCCTGGCGGTCGGCAAGGTCCCCGCCGACGAGGACGTGGCCCGCGAGCTGCAGCTCTCGAAGGGCGCCGACGTCTGGTCGCTCGAGCGGCTGCGCTGGGTTGACCGGGAGCCGCTCGCGCTGATGCACAACTTCATCCCCGTCGACGTCGTCGACCTGGACGGGGTCGACCTGTCGGTCACGGGGCTGTACGCCCACATGCGCGACTCCGGCATCGTGATGCGGGTCGCCCGGCAGCGCATCGGCGCCCGCGGCGCGACGGTCGAGGAGGCGAAGCACCTGCGCGAGCGCAAGGGCGCTCCACTGCTGACGATGGCCCGCACGGCGTACGACAACGCGGGGCGCGCCGTCGAGTACGGTCGGCACGCCTACCGCCCCGATCTGTACGCCTTCGAGCTCACCCTCGTCGACCGCTGACGCGTCGGGGGTCAGGAGGGGCGCCGTCCCGTGCGCACTCGTCCCGCTCGAACTGGCTCGCGATCGGGAAGTAGGAGTCCAGGAACTCCCTCATCTCGGCGTCCGAGACCTCGTCCTTGCCGGCTCTCGTGGAGTTGAGGCAGAACGCCTCCACGTCACGCCGCGCCAGGAGCAGGCCGAGGGACCTGCGCGCCGTGCTCTTGACCAGGTCCACGTAGATGTAGTCGATCGACCCGGGCACGGCACGACCGGTCGAGAAGGCGTAGTGCTGGTAGAACGACGACAGCAACGAGATGTCGTCCGTGCCGCGGGTCCGGCTGGCCGTCGTGGCCCGGATCTCTGCCGGGTACCTGGCCTCGATCTCGGCCAGGACGCTGCGCCGGAGCGAGTAGGGCACGTGCTTCATCTTCTGCGTCAGCGAGGTGCCGAAGTCCTGACGGAGGACCCGGCGGTTGTTCTTGCCCGCGATCGTCACCGGCACGTCCGTGGGTCCCGGTTCCCCCCACGGCTCGTTGACCTTGCTGAGGAAGTACTTCGACAGGCCGTTGGCATAGAAGAACGTCTGCGGCGTCACGTCGCAGCCCAGCATCATGTCGTCGTTGAAGTACAGGAAGTGCTCCGACAGCCCGTCGATGTGATGCAGCTGCGTCTCGATCGCGTGCGAGTTGAACGTCGGCAGGACACCGGGGTCGGTGAAGATGTCGCGGTGGTCGACGATCTCCAGCCCGGGAGTGATGCCGACCATCCACGAGGGGCGCTGCCCGTCCGTCACCAGGAAGATCTTGCGCACCCACGGGGCGTACATCCGGATCGACCGCAGGGCGTACCGCAGCTCGTCCCGGTTGCGGTAGCGCGAGTCGTTGGCGGCCTCCGCGTGATACGGCGTGTGCAGCACGTCCGCCCGCTTGGCGACCCACGCCGGGTCGCCGCCGTCCACCCACGTGATGACGACATCGATCGGGAAGGCCACGTCGTCCGGACGCGGCTCGGTGAACTCGACCACGGTGCGTACGTCCGGGAGCGGCTCACGGTCCGCCGGGGCCAGGCGGGTGAACAGCGAGTCGGTCGCCAGGACGGCCGGTGACCCGGCGGCAACGACGGGCGTGACGCGGTTGTGCCGACGCGCGGCGAGGCCGCCGTCGTCCCTCCGGTCCCACTGCTCGACCTCGCACCCGTAGCGTTCACCGAAGAGCGCCCGCCCGGTCGTGTCCGTCCGGAACCAGGTCACCCGCACGACCGACGCCCCGCGCGTGCGCTTCACGACCGAGTCGCGGTGGCCCGGCTTCGGCTCCTGGCGCTTGCGGGTCTCGTCGCCGTAGCCCGACGACACGTAGCCGGACGTGGACGCGACCAGCCTGCCGATCACCGAGGTCACCCGGCTCCAGTCGTCGGCCACGACGGCGACGGCCGTCGCGGTGTCGGACAGGCCGCGCACGCAGAAGTAGTCGATGCCCGCCTCGTCGAGGGCGTCGGTCACCGCCACGAAGTTGCGGCGGCGCGCCTCCAGGGGCGTCTGTGCCGTCCCGGCCCAGGCCGCCACCGAGCGGGCGCCGTCGTGGGCGACGACCCGGCCGGCGCCACGATAGAACGATGGGTGGATCCCGATCGCCAGCGCGGACTGGGCGCGCCGCGGGGTGGGGATGAAGCGACCACCCGCGCCGATCGCACGCTTGACGACGAACCTCAGGCCCAGCGGGACACGTCGATCGATGCGATGGCGAACCGACGGACTCAGGGTGCGCCGATAGGCACGAACGACTGCGGACGACTCCGCCCTGGCATCCACGTTGCGCTCTCTCTCCCCGAACTCACGGCCCATCACCGGTTGGAGACAGCCTATCAAGTACAGGGGCTGCCCTCGGACCGGAAGAGACCCGGAGGACGACGGTATCAGCGCGTCGAGAGGCGCAGACCCTCAGCGTTCGGCGGCGGACCTGAGGGCCGCGAGGGTGCGGTGCATTCCGTCGAGGAGCTCGACGTCATGGCTCTCGGCGCCTCCCATGAACCACCTGGCCGTGAGCCGGACGGTCAGGCTGGGGTGCGGCAGCGCCGTGCGCCGCTCCACCACCCGCGTCCCACCGTCGACCGCGGACAGCTCGTAGGACCACTCCACGTCGGTCGGCCCGACCCAGAACGCGAGAGCGGCCGATCCGTCGTGCGTCGGCTCCTTCCAGCGCGTGATCCGGGTCGTGGTGGGCCACACGACGGCGCCCTTGCGGTTGACGTTGAGCCCCCGGCTGCCGACGGACGGTCGGCTCGTGATGAACATCCGGACGGTCTCGGGGCTGCGCTCGCCCATCGCCCGCAGGTCTGACAGCACGGCCCAGACCCGCTCGACCGGCGCCCCGATCCAGGTCTCTGCCTCGAGCGGCGGCAGTCCGTTGCGGGTGGTGGATGACGACATCGTGCTCCTTGGGGTGGGTTGACGTGACTCTAGGACAACGACCGACAGCGTCAGGCGTGACGCGGCGACGGCAGCGCGCGGGGGCTGCTCGTGCGGGCGTTGAGCCAGCCGACCAGCCAGTCCCCCACCCTCGGATGGTTGAGCAGCGCGAAGTGGTGGGCGCTCGGGAGGTACTCGAACGTCGCGCCGTCCACGATCGGTCCGGCCCGGCCTACCCCCGTCGCGCTGGAGAAGTGCACCAACAGGTCACCCAGCACGGAGCTCAGGGGGTGCCGCTGCGACGCTCCGAGGGTCGCGGCGACGAAGTGGTACTCGGCGTGGGCGAGCGGGGCGGCCGCGATGCGGTCGAGCCCCCACTGGCCGGTGAGGTCCTGGCCCTCCCACTCGTCGCGCGTGATGTAGCCGTGGCGAAGGTCGACGATCCCAGCGGAGCGGTGGTCCAGGATCGTGCTGAAGGGCGCGGACTCGGGCCAGAACCGGAGCAGCCGCGACCCGAGGTGGGCGACCTTCTCCAGATTGGCGCCCGCGTGCGGCGTCCCGAGGCAGACGACGTCGCGGATGAGGTGCTGCCACGTCTGACGCGCGGCGGTCGCGTGGTTGGTCGCCGCCCGGGCGACGAGGCCGCCCATCGAGTGGCCGACCAGCGTGATCCGGGTGACCGGGACGGGCCAGGCGGCCACGACCTGCTGGATCAGCTGGTCGAGGTGCTTGCCGTTCTCGGAGATGTGCAGGCCCGTGTTGTAGCGGATCATGACCGGCGTGCCGTCGGTCTCGGCGACGATCCGCTCGGCGTACGTCGTGCCGTGCACCTTGGCACCGTTGGCCCACGACTCGTCGTTCTCGCACAGGCCGTGGACGAAGATCACAGGGTGGCTCGTGGCGTCGCGGAACGCCTCGGCCAGCGGCCAGGACGTCGCCGGGACGTCAGCACCGTCGACCCGGACCGCCATCGTGATGGCCTGCGGGTCGTCGAGCATCCGCAGCTCGTCACCGATCAGGCCGTTGACGGCGGCGACCACGAGCCGGCCGCGGCGGCTGTCCTCGATGGGTCGTCCGACCCCCTGCGACGCCAGTGCGCGGACCGATCCGCTCGAGATCCGCAGGACGCCGGAGATCGCGCCGTAGACCGAGGTCACGACGGCATCGTGCAACGACTCGGGCACATGCCCGCCGACCAGGCGGGTCGCCCGGAACATGCGCGAGGACACCGCGTGGTGCATCTCGCGCACCGTCCCCACGATCAGGCGGTCGCCGTAGTCGAGGGCCAGCGCCGCCACGTCAGTCGTACGTGCGGGAGCGGCGGGCATGTCCCCATACTGCCGGTATCCGGCGAGGAAGTGAACCTCCTCGCCGGATGGCGTCGATCACGCCTCGGCAGGAGCCTCGTCGTCGGCGCTCTCGTCGTCGCCGAACGTGCCGTCGGCACGCAGCTTGGACAGCTCGATGACGTTGCCGGACTTGTCCTTGACCTTGGCCGACTCCACGAGCGATGCCAGCGCCTTGCCGCGCAGCACCTCGCTCACCATCTCGGGCACGTGGTTGTGCTCCATGATGTGCTGGATGTAGGAGTTGGGGTCCTCGCCGGACTGCTGCGCCCGGCGCATGATGTGCTGCGACAGCTCGTTGTCGTCGATGCCGAACTCCTCGTCGGCGACGACCTGGTCGAGCACGAACTGGGCGATCAGCGAGTCGCGGACCCGCTTCTCGAGCTCGGCCTCGAACTCGTCGACGGTCTGCTTCTCGTCGTCGAGGTACTGCTCGAACGGGACGCCGGCCATCGCGAGCTGCTGCTCGATCTGCTGGCGCCGGCTCGTGAGCTCCTCGGTGACGAGCGACTCGGGCAGCGGGGCGTCGATCTTGCTGACGATCTCGTCCAGGACCAGGTCGCGGGCCTCGTTGGCCTGCTCCATGCGCTTGCCGCGGGTGACCCGGTCGGTCACGTCGGCGCGGAGCTCCTCGATCGTGTCGAACTCCGACGCCGTCTGGGCGAACTCCTCGTCGAGCTCGGGGAGCTGCTGCTCCTTGACGTCCTTGACCGTCACGGTGACGTCGACATCCTGCCCGGCGAGCTCGCCGCCAACCAGCTGCGTCGTGAACGTCTTGGTCTCGCCGGCCTTGAGGCCGATGACGGCCTCGTCGAGGCCCTCGAGCATCTGCGCCTTGCCGACCGAGTAGGGCATGCCGGCGGCCTGCGCCTCGGGGATGTCCTCACCGTTCTGCGCGGCGGACAGGTCGACCGTCAGGAAGTCGCCGTCGGCGACCGGGCGGTCGACCTCGGCGAACGTCGCGAAGCGCTCCTGGAGAGCGGCGAGCTGCTCGTCGACGTCGGCGTCGGTGACCTCGGCGTCCTCGACCGTGACCTCGATCGTGGCGACGTCGGGGATGTCGAGCTCGGGGCGGACGTCGAGCTCGGCGGTGATCTCGATCGGCTCGCCGTCGACGAACGTGGCGAGATCGATCTCGGGCTGGCTCAGCGGCTGGACGTTGGTGTCCTGCAGGGCCTGGCTGTACCAGCCGGGGAGGGCGGCATTGAGCGCCTCGTCGAGGACCGCGCCACGGCCGACGCGCTGGTCGACGATCGCTGCGGGGACCTTGCCCTTGCGGAAGCCGGGGATCGTGATCTGCGAGCCGATGGTCTTGTAGGCAGCGTCAAGACTGGGCTTGAACTCCTCGAACGGCACCTCGATGGTGAGCTTGACCCGTGTCGGGCTCAGTGTCTCGGTGGTGCTTTTCA
>NZ_JAOPXQ010000123.1 GCF_025965075.1 Aeromicrobium sp. | reverse complement strand
TTCTTCAGCATCTTCTGGCTGCTCATGAGGTTGAGCTTCTGGACCCGGTCCCACTTCTCGTTGATGTCGTCGATCTCCTTGCTGTCGATCGACGACGAGATCGAGCGGACGACCCGGGCCTGCTCGAGCCGGACGTCCGCAAAGCGCTGGTTGGACGTCCGGAAGGTGTCGCACATGACCTTGCCGTAGGACGTCTTGGCGCACGGGGCACCGTAGGTCTTGTCCCACTGCTTCTGGTCGAGGCGGTAGGCCTGCTCGCGGGCATCGGCGTACTTGAGGCGCTTGGCCTTGACGTTCGAGATGCAGCCGTCCTTGTTGCTGCAGGTCCCGCCGATCATGGGACCCTGGGGGTCGAGGTAGGTCGCAGCCTTCTTGTAGAGCGCGGTGGCCTTCTTGCTGTCCTTCGTGGGGGAGTTGACCCGCAGGTTCCACAGGCAGTCGACGTGGATCTGCTCGTAGGCGGCAGCGGCCTTCTTGGCATATGCCGCGACGGCCTTCTCCCGGCGCGACGACTCGTCGGCGGCGGCGCTGAGCTTGCTCGACGTGATCCCGGCGGGACCGACCGAGATCGTCGGCACGCTGTCGGCCGCCGTGCGGGCCCGCTTCGCGACGTCCGCGACGGCCGCGCAGCCCTTGCGCTGCGTCGCGAGCGCCTTCTTGGTGTGCATGTTCTTGAGGATGTAGGTCCCGCTCGGGATCTTCGAGGTGTCGGCGACCAGCGCCGCGCCGTCCTTCTTCTGCCAGGCGGCCAGCTCGCTCGCATAGTCGTCGGCCTTGCCGTCGCCCCAGGCGCGGGCACCGAACCAGCCGGCGACCAGGACGAGGAGGACGGCGAGGATCAGCAGGACCCAGACCAGGCGACGCCGGCTCGGCGCCGGATCGGGAGTGGGCGCTGGCATGGGCGTGGTGGCGTCGGTCGACATGGCATTCCCCCAGAGATGTTCGGTCGAGCCACGATCATGTCAGTCGTGGCGGGCCTTGCTCGGCTGCACACGCTTCGGCTCGCCCGGCATCTTGGGATATTCGGGGGGATAGGGCATCTCGACCGGGTCGTCGTCCCACCACGCGAGCAGCGGCTCCAGCGAGTGCTCCACGTCGTCGATCGTGGCCCATGGGTCGCCCTGCTCGGCGAGCCTCGCCGGCACGGTGTGGAGGGTGTACGCCCGGGGGTCCTCGAGCGTCGCGAGCTCGTCCCACGACACCGGCGTCGAGACCGTCGCACCGGGACTGGGACGCAGGCTGTAGGCCGAGGCGATTGTCCGATCCCGGCAGTTCTGGTTGAAGTCCACGAAGATGTTGTCGCCGCGTTCCTCCTTCCACCACCTGGTCGTCACGCCGTCCGTGCGGCGCTCGAGCGCGCGGGCGAACGCGATCGCCGCGTGGCGGACGTCGGTGAACGTCCAGCGCGGCGACACCCGGGCGTACACGTGGATCCCACGCTTGCCGCTGGTCTTGGCGAACGCCTCGATGCCGGCCTCCGCGAACAGCTCCCGTGCCACGCCCGCGACCCGCACGGCGTCACGGAACGTCGCGGATCCGAACGGGTCCAGGTCGATGCGCAGCTCGTCGGGGCGATCGTTGTCGCGGGCCCGGGTGGGCCAGGGGTGGAACGTGATCGCGCCCATGTGGGCGGCCCACGCGGCGACCGCGACCTCGGTCATGCGGATCTCGTCGGCGATCCGGCCGGAGGGGAACAGGACCCTGGTGCTCTCGACATAGGCAGGAGCGCCCCGCATCATCCGCTTCTGGTAGAACGCATCGCCGTGGCTGTCGGCGCGGGTCGACATGACCATGCCCTCCCGGACGCCCTTGGGCCAGCGCTCCAGCGCGACCGGCCGGTCGCGGAGGGCGCGCATGAGGCCGTCGGCCACCGCGACGTAGTACTCCGCGACCATGACCTTCGTGACCTCGGCGGAGAAGTCCGTCGCCTCGAAGATGACCCGCGTCGGGCTCGAGACCCGCACCGCCCGGCTGCCCGCCTCGATCTCGACCGCATCGCTCGCCATGACCTCACTCTAGGGCTGTGGACGACGGTCGACCGGATGTCCGAGCCTGTTGCGAGGATGGATCCATGAGCAGGGAGAGCCGCCGGCGACGCGAGGCCAGACGACGGACCGTCGGACGACAGACGCACCGACCACCGGGAGACGACGTCCTGCGGCTGATCGAGGAGTCGGCGCTGATCGCCTCGGCGGTCCCGCGGGCGGTGGTTCCCCTCGTCGAACGGCTCATCGAGGAGAGCGCCGGCGCGACGGACCGGGACCGCGACCCGGCCGTCCTGCTCGTGGACATGATCCTGTCCGGGATCACGACGGCCTGGGAGCATGGCTGGCAGCCCGGCGACCTGGTGCACGCTACGAGGCGGCGCGCGACCAAGTCGGCAGCGAGGTGGATGTCGCTCGCGGTCCTGGCGGAGGCCCAGGCATCCCGGGCGTGGGACCGGGCACCCGAGGACTGGCTCGGCCAGCTCAGGGGACTGCCGTCCGGCGCCGACGCCGGGGCCGGCGCGCTGCTGGCGACCGGGGGACGCGCGACGCCCGGCGAGTGGGTTCCCGCACTCGTCGTGCTCGACCTCCTGCGCAAGCTGCCGGCCTCGCAGCGGCTCGTGCCGCCCCCGTCGCAGTGGGACCGCGAGCGTCCCGCCGCCCGTCCGGGCAGGGTCTCGCCCCCGAGCGACGAGGCCGCACGGCTGCTGCCCAGGATCCGGGCCCTGCTGGCCAAGGCGGAGTCGACCGAGTTCCCGGCCGAGGCCGAGGCGTTCACGGCCAAGGCGCAGGACCTCATGACCCGGCACGCGATCGACGAGGCGCTGCTGACGGCCGACGCCGGCGGCACCTACGACGTCCGAGGCGTCCGGGTGCTGATCCACCACCCCTACGCGATGCAGAAGGCCGGTCTGCTCGACGTCATCGCCCGGGCCAACCGCACCCGTGCGGTGTGGAGCGACTTCGCGTCCTGCGCGACTCTCGTCGGCGCGCCCACCGATGTCCAGCAGGTCGAGATGCTCTTCACCTCGACGCTGGTCCAGGCGACGAGGGCCATGACCCGGGCCGGGCAGGGCCCCGAGCATCGCGGACCGGAGCGGACCTCGTCGTTCCGCAAGGCCTTCCTCAGCGCCTATGCGACCCGCATCGGTGAGCGCCTCGCCGCGACGACGGCGGAGGCCGCCTCGAGCTATGGCACCGACCTCGTCCCGGTCCTGGAGCGTCAGGAGGCCGCCGTGGGGGAGGAGTTCGATCGGCTGTTCCCCCACGTCACGGCGGCGGGGCGGCGCACGAGCTTCGACCGGCGCGGCTGGGACGCCGGCACGCGCGCCGCCGACGAAGCCGTGCTGCCGGCCGGCGAGGTCGGGTCCTGAGCCTGCGGCCCACGTTACTAAGGCTGGCCTTCGTTGAACCCCGGGAATCATTAACGGCACACTGGTGTTGTGAAAAACATGCGAACAGTGGAGAGGGCGCCGGTCGACGACGCCTCCACGCGTTCGCGGGTGGCCCGCGCGATCCTCGAGAACGGCCCCGCCACGGCGGCTGCCCTCGGGGTCGAGCTGCGGCTGACGCCGGCCGCCGTGCGGCGCCACCTGGACCAGCTCCTGGCCGAGGGCGTCATCGAGGCTCGTGAGCAGCGCATCACCGGCCAGCGCGGGCGGGGACGTCCCGCCAAGGTCTTCGCCGTCACCGACGCGGGCCGCGACACGTTCGCCCACGCCTACGACGAGCTCGCCGCCGGCGCCCTGCGCTACCTCGCCGAGACCGGGGGAGACGACGCCGTCACGGCGTTCGCGCGCCACCGGCTGACCGGCCTCGAGGAGCGCATCCGCCCCCTGCTCGAGCTCGCCGAGCCCGACCAGCGCCCCCGTGTGCTGGCCGAGGCCCTCAGCAACGACGGCTTCGCGGCGTCGGTCGGCACCACCCCCGCCGGCACCCAGATGTGCCAGCACCACTGCCCGGTCGCCCACGTGGCCGAGGAGTTCCCCCAGATGTGCGAGGCCGAGACCGAGATGTTCGCGCGTCTCCTCGGCAGCCATGTGCAGCGGCTCGCCACGATCGCCCACGGCGACGGAGTCTGCACGACCCACCTCCCCATGACCACCCCAGCAGAGAGGTTGCCCTCATGACGACCACGTCAGAGACACACGCACCCAATGCCATCGAGCAGGCCAATCCCGGCCTGAAGGATGTCGGCCGCTACGAGTTCGGCTGGTCCGACGGCAACGATGCCGGCGCCAACGTCCAGCGTGGCCTGAGCGAGGCCGTCGTCCGCAACATCTCGAACCTCAAGAGCGAGCCGCAGTGGATGCTCGACCTCCGCCTGAAGGGCCTCAAGCTCTTCGGTCGCAAGCCCATGCCGACGTGGGGCTCCGACCTCAGCGGCATCGACTTCGACAACATCAAGTACTTCGTGCGGTCCACCGAGAAGCAGGC
>NZ_JAOPXQ010000068.1 GCF_025965075.1 Aeromicrobium sp. | reverse complement strand
GACGGCCGCCTCTCGGACTGCTGGGTGCTGATAGAGGACATCTTCAACTTCGCGGGGCCATACCTTGTACCCGGAGGTGTTGATCTGATCCTTCAGGCGGTCAACGAGGTAGACCCATCCGTCATCGTCCATGATGGCTCCGTCGCCAGTTCGGAGTCGCCCATTGGGCATGGTGGACAGTGTTTCGGCCTGGTTGTCCCAGTAGCCCGGGATGACCTGCGGTCCACTCAGCTCGAGTTCCCCCTGCTTCCCGCGTGGCACGGGAGCGCCGGTTTCGGGGCTGACGACTCGTGCTTGGAGGTGGGGGAGAGGTACTCCGATCGACAGGGTTCCGCTCTGTTCGTGGATGGGCGCATCGACCCCCAGCGGGACCGCGATGACCGCAGACGACGTCTCCGTCATTCCGTAGACGTTGTGGATGTAAACCCCGAACCGCTCCCGGAACCTTGCGAGTGTGGCGGGTGGGATGGGGGCGCCGCCGGAGTAGAGCGCCTTGAAGGAGGAGAAGTGCCTGCGCGATGCGTGGGAAAGGCGCTCTATCGAGTTGAAGGCAGTGATCGACCCGATGGTGAACGTCACCTCGTGCTCGACGAATGCGTCGAGAGCGACGCTCGGCTCAAAACGGTTGATCATCACCAAAGAGCATTCATTCACGAGCGCGATCGTTGCGTTGAGGACCGCGCCGGTGATGTGGAAGAAGGGAGCCGTCGCGAAGACGACGTCGCCCGACTCAAGATGAACCCAGGGTGCGTACGAGTCTGTCACCGCCAGCAGATTCTGATGAGTGTTCATCGCGCCTTTCGGCGGGCCCGTCGTGCCCGACGTGTACGTCAGGAGCGCGATCTCCGAACCATCGATCTGGGTTGCATTCGGACGAGATCCCCGGAAGCGCTCAATCAGGTCGCGGAGGTCGCCGTCCTTCGCCGGCGTGCCACGAACGGTCGTCTTGAACACGCGGGGGTCGTTTCGACTTTGATACGCCAGCGAGGAGGTGCTCAACACCCACTGGATTGAGCTGTCGTCGACAGTCTCGATGGTCTCATCAAGAGCGTGATCGTCGCAGATGATCCCTATGGCCCCCGAATCATCGACCAGCCTTCGGAGCTCCTCTCGCCGGTACATGGGATTCAAGAGCAGCGCCGCCGCCCCGAGCTTCCAGAGTGCGAGGAGCACGAGCGGGTACTGCGGAATGTTCTGGAGGTAGATCCCGACCCGGTCGCCGCGACGAACGCCGAGTGAAACCAGACCGACGGCCAGCGCGTCGGACTCATCATCAACCTGTCGCGCAGTGAGAGCGCCGTCGAAGTACAGGATTGCCGTCGCATCTGGCGCGCGCTCCACCCGTGCGTGCCACGCATCAACAAGAGAGGAGAACTTCTGCGGTGGACGCGGTTGTCCTGCGTAGAATGCTTCCTGTGGACCTTGGAGACTCTGCTGCATCGCGGGTCGGTCCTCCTCGAGATCTTCTGCTGCGACCGAACGATCGCTCGGCTGATAGCCTCGTCGAGAAGTGACTTGTTTGTCAACGGTGGGCACCGAGGGAGCATCATGACTACTGACATCGGCTCGGACCCGGCCCGTCTGTCCGACTGGCGGGTCTACCCCGAAGATTTGCTGCCGCCGATTCTTGAGGCCGCGTTGGAATGCTTCGTGGATCAGGGGTATCACGGCACCACCATTCGGACCGTGGCCGCAAGCGCGAACCTCTCAGTCCCGGGGCTGTACCACCACTACTCATCGAAGCAGGACCTGCTCGTCGCGATAGTGGATCACGCGATGGCCGAGTTGTGGGAGCGGAGTGTCTGCGCCTTGCAGGAGGCGGGAGATAGGCCCGAAAGGCGACTAGACCTGCTGATCGAGTGCCTCGTCCTGTTCCATGCTCACCGCCGGCAGCTCGCGTTCATCGCGGCGAGCGAGATCCGGAGTCTGGTCGGGGATGCCCGGATCGCGCTCATCGCAGCACGCGATCGGCAACAACGGCTCATGGACCAAGCCCTGTCAGACGGGGTCGCCCAAGGCGTCTTCACCACCCCACTTGCGATTGAGGCAAGTCGCGCACTGGTGACGATGTGCACCGGAGTGGCGCAGTGGTACCGGCACGATGGCCCAATGACACCGGACGAGTTGGCGCGTGACTACATCCTCATCGCAAGAATGACCGCTGGCTGCGAGGTCTGAGACCCGTAGGGGCGACGGAGAAACAGGCCATCACCCCGCGGTCATCAAGCTCGACCAGCTGCTCGCCGGGTAGTCGCACGGGTGGCGGCTTCGACCTGACTACAGCGCGGCGAGCCCTGCCTCGGCGACGGCCTGGTCCTGCTCTCCGGAGCCGCCACTGACCCCGAGACCGCCGACGACGACGCTGTCGCGGGTCAGCGGGACGCCGCCGGCGAAGATCGCGACCTTGCCGTCGTTGGTGGTGTGGATGCCGAAGAACTGCTGGCTGGGCTGCGAGTTGTTGCCCAGGTCCTTGGTCTGGATGTCGAACGCCTTGGACGTCCATGCCTTGCTGATCGAGATGTCGATGCTGCCGATCCAGGCACCGTCCTGACGCACGTGCGCGACCAGGTTGCCCCCGGCGTCGACCACGGCGATGTTCATGGGCTGGCCGATCTCGTCGGCCTTGAGCTCGGCGGCCGCGATGACGAGGCGGGCCTCCGCAAGGGTGAGTGCTGACATGGGATTCTCCTACGGTTGGGTCGTGCTGGTGGCATGGGCACGTCTCAGGTCGAGACATATCCGTTGGGGTTGAGGACGTACTTGGTGGCGGCGCCGGCGTCGAACTCGGCGTAGCCGCGGGGGGCGTCGGTGAGGCTGATGGCGGTGGCGTTGACGGCGTCGGCGATGTGCACCTTGTCGTGCAGGATCGCCATCATGAGCTGACGGTTGTACTTCATGACGGGGCACTGGCCGGTGGTGAAGGACAGGGACTTGGCCCAGCCGGTGCCCAGCGACAACGACAGTGCGCCGACCTTTGCGGCGTCGTCGACGGCTCCGGGGTCACCAGTGACGTACAGCCCCGGGATGCCGATCGCGCCGCCGGCGGCGGTGACGTCCATCAGCAAGTTGAGCACCGTCGCCGGGGCCTCGGCGGCGGTGGCGCCGTGGCCCTGCGAGCGGGCCTCGAAGCCGACCGCGTCGACCGCGGCATCGACCTCCGGCACACCCAGCAGCTGGGCCAGCTGGTCGGTTACCGAGCCGTCGCCGACGTCGATCGTCTCGCAGCCGAAGCTGCGCGCCTGGGCCAGCCGGTCGGCGTTGAGGTCACCGACCACGACGACCGCAGCCCCCAGCAGCTGCGCCGAGGCGGCGGCGGCCAGGCCGACCGGTCCGGCGCCGGCGACGTAGACCGTCGAGCCGACCCCGACGCCGGCGGTCACGGCGCCATGGAACCCGGTCGGGAAGATGTCCGACAGCATCGTCAGGTCCAGGATCTTCTCCAACGCCTGGTCCCGGTCCGGAAACACCAGCACGTTCCAGTCCGCGTACGGGACCAGCACGTACTCGGCCTGACCGCCGACCCAACCACCCATGTCGACATACCCGTACGCCGATCCGGGACGATCCGGGTTCACGTTCAGGCAGATCCCGGTCTTGCCTTCCTTGCAGTTGCGGCACCGGCCGCAGGCGATGTTGAACGGCACCGACACGATGTCGCCGACCTTGACGAACTCCACGTCCGGGCCGACCTCGACCACCTCACCGGTGATCTCGTGACCCAGGATCAGGTCCACCGGGGCCGTCGTGCGACCCCGCACCATGTGCTGGTCCGACCCACAGATGTTGGTCGCGACGGTCTTCAGGATCACCCCGTGCGGGACCTTGCGGCCCACGTTCGCCGGATTCACGCCCGGCCCGTCCTTCAGCTCGAACGTCGGGTAGTCGATGTCGATGACCTCGACGACGCCCGGTCCCTTGTACGCCACTGCCTGGTTGCCTGACATGTTGTTCCCTTCGACGATCCCTGAATTCCTTCTAACAAGGGAGTCGCCGTTTGGGAAGGGACCTACTGACCGAGGTGGGCCCCGGTCGCGTAGGCATGACTGAGCCGCACGATGCTCGCGACGGTGGTGAGCTCCTGCTCGTCCCGTGGCCCGAAGAGCATCACGAACCCCGGCGAGAGCTGCGTGCCGGCGAAGAAGTGCGCGCGGCCCCAGCCCTTGGCCACCAGGTCAGCCGCCTGGGCAGGGGGCAGTGCGAGGTGCAGCGAGCCGTCCTCGGCCGGGTGCAGGTGGGCGAACTCCCGGACCGACGGGACGAGGAACGCCTGGGGGTCGCCGGCGCCGCCCTCGAGGTTGAACGCGCGCGCTCCCGGCACCGAGATGCGCGAGTCGCTCACGGTGACGCCCGGCAGGTCCCGCACGAGGTCGAGGAGTCGTTCCTGCAGGTCGGCGGGAGCGTTCTGCGTCACCTGCTGCTGGGGGATCGTCCAGGTCACGTCGGGGGTCAGCCCGGTGCGCTCGGGAAGGACGCCGCCGGGGATCGTCGGCCAGTCCACGTCGACCGCGGGGCCGGGGGTCGGCACGGGCTGCTGCGCGACGTACGTGAAGCGCTGGTGGATCCAGCGGCCGAGGTCGGTGAGGATCGGCGCGGTGATGCCGTGGCCGCCGGGGGAGCGGCGGGCCGTGACGGGTGCGCCGGACTCCGCGTTGAGGTACTGCCAGGTGCGGCCGAGCAGCTCGGCAGGGATGACGTGGTCCTGGTCGCCCTGGGCGAGGAAGACCGGCAGGTGCGCGAGCTGGCCCCGCTCGACCGGGACCCCCGCGTCGAAGGGCAGCGTCGCGAACAGGATGCCGGCGCCGCTGAAGCGTGCCGGTTCGCTCAGCATCAGGCCACCCGCGAACGCGCCGCCGCCACTGAACCCGATGACGATGACCGGCCTGCCGGCGGGTGCGACGTCGTCCAGCCACGTCCGGAACCAGGCCATGGTGTCGGCGAGCGACTCGGCGACCGGGCGGCCGATGCCGCGGTTCGCGAACCACGCAAAGCCGCCGCCCTCGGCGATCGGAGCGCGGACCGCTGCGTACGCGACTCCGGCCGGCAGGTGGGGCGCCAGCGCGATGATGTCCCGCTCGTTGGAGCCGCGGCCGTGCAGGAGCACGACCAGCGGTGCGTTGGGTGAGGTCTCGCCATGGGTGACGACGACAGGGGGTGCGAAGGATGTGCTCATCGGGCTCCTGCCTCCAGAGGGACGAGCTCGGCAGAGGTGCTGACGCCGCTCCACTGCTTGATCTCCATGGCCAGGTCGAGCCGGTCGATGGGGGCCGCGTTCTCGTAGGCGCCCCACTCGGCGCGGGGCAGCATCCACATGACCTCGAACTCGTTGCCGTCCGGGTCCGTGCCGTAGACACTCTTGGTGGCGCCGTGGCTCGACTCGCCCGTGTAGGCGTCGAGGTTCGCCAACGTCATCCGGCTCTGCTCCAGCTCGTCGATCGTGTCGACCTGCCACGCGAGGTGGTAGAGCCCGAACGATCCCGGGGTGCGCATCGGGCGCGGACCGATCCCGAACAGACCGAGGTCGTGGTGGTTGCCCGACCGGGGCAGACGCAGGAAGGCGGCGTCGGCGCGGGGCTCCCGTGCCGCGACCTGCATCCCGAAGGCCGCCTCGTAGAAGGCGACGCTCCGGTCCAGGTCGGACACGTAGAGGACGGCGTGGTTGAGCCGGACGGCGTTGACGGTCATCAGTTGCTCCTGTTCGCGGGTCGTCGTCAGGCGACGGTCGCGAACCCGCCGGTCCACGAGATCTTCTCGGACGCGGCGAGCGTCAGCTGCAGGGAGCCCATGGCCTCGAGCTCACGGGCGCGCTTCAGCGAGCCGGCGTCGATGGCCTTGAGGCCACCGGAGGTGACGATGCCGGCCAGGGTCGACTTCGCGTCGGCGTCGTCGCCCGCGATGAGGACCGTCGTGGTCAGGCCGCCGATGGTGCCGGCGGCCAGGGTGCCCGCGAGGGTCGTGTTGAACGCCTTGAGCACCCGCGACTCGGGGAGCGCGGCAGCGACCTCGGCGGCAGCGGAGCTGTCGGCCGGGACGGTCAGGGAGTCGAAGGTCTCGAAGTTCAGCGGGTTGGTGATGTCCACGACGATCTTGCCGGCGAGGCTGGCGCCGCGCTCGGCGATGACGGCTGACAGCGCCGGGTAGGGGACCGCGAGGACGACGACGTCGCCCGTGACCTGCGTGCCTGCGTCACCTTGGCCGACGAGCTGGACGGTGTGGCCGCCCCTGCCGGCGACGGAGGCGATGGCCTGGCCCATGTTGCCGGTGCCGATGATCGAGATGCTGGTCATGAGAGCTCCTCAGTAGTTGATGTTTCAATTAAAGAATAGGACTGTTTAGTTGTAGATGCAACCATTTCGATAGGGTGTGACCATGACCACGAACTGGCTGAGCAATGAGGAACGAGCAGCGTGGCTCCGGCTCATCGCGGTGGTCGAGCTGCTGCCGGGGTCGTTGGACACGCAGCTCCGTGCGGAGTCCCAGCTCACGCACTTCGAGTACTTCACGCTGGCGATGCTCTCGGAGGCGCCCGCCCGGACCCTACGGATGGCTGAGCTGGCGCAGCGGTCCAACGCCACCCTGCCGCGCTTGTCCCACGTCGTGAAGAGGCTGGAGGCCAGGGGGCTGGTCGAGCGCTACCCGTGCGAGGAGGACAGGCGTGCGACCAACGCCCGCCTCACCGAGCCCGGCTGGGACGTGGTCGTCGCGGCGGCGCCCGGTCACGTCGAGCACGTGCGGCGGCTCGTGCTCGATGCGCTGACACCTGAGCAGGTCGGGCAGCTCCGGTCGATCGGGGATGCCTTGCTGGGCGCGCTCGACCCGGACGGTCGCATGACGGGCTTGTACGACCCGGCCCGTTAGGACACCCGGTCTTCCGTCGATCAGGAAGGGTCATCGGCGGTGGTCGAGAGATTCCGAGAGCTGGGCGGAGAAATACTCCAGTGCCGTCTTCGTCTTCGTCTGCTGCTCGCCCGAGAGATCAAGACCCTTCAGGGTCAGGAAGGCCCTCAGCTCGGCCGCGGCCTGGAAGGCCTCCGCCGGAGGGCACTTGGCCGAGAGCTCGAGGATCCGCGAACCGTCCGGGTAGAGCCAGAGCTCCGCGACGAGTCGCATACGCAGCTCTGATGGATGGAGCTTCAGCTTCAGCACGGTGATGGGACCGAGGATCGACAGGTCGTCCAGCTCTACCCCCTCGGGTGCATGCGCCTGGAAGAACGATTTTTGCTCCTTGGAGAACAGCTTGCGGATGGTCTTCGCTCCGGCGGCGACCTCCTTGACAGGTGCCGAGTCCAAGGTGGCCTTCATGGACGCCGAGCAGACGAAGCCTCCCGGCATCGCATCGACCTCGATCCCCAGGTTGTCGGAGCTCCACGCCTCTTTGAGGTCTCCCGGCACGACGGGCCTCAGCTTGACCACCGAGTCGTCTCCCCGTCTCTGCGCCCGGCGAGCCCGGACGACGACCCCGTGCCTGTCGAGCGTCAGGTCGGGGGTGTCGAAGAAGAACACCTGCCGGATCTGGGCGTCGAGCGCATCCATCCCCAAGGCCATCACGGCTGCGCGTCGATCCGAGTCCGGCACGGTCATCTTGAGCTCGACGCTGTCCACCTCTCTCGTCAGCTCGAGCAGCTCACCGACCTGTGCATCCGAGAGTCGATCCGGCGACTCGTTGCTCATGCTCGGCATCTGTGCAGCCCTCCCCTGGTTGGAGGTCGCGCCACCACAGCGACCCCACCTGAGGCAGCCACTGTTCCGTGCCGCGCAGATCCGGGCATCACCCACGGCAGATGAAGCGGCCGTGCGTGCGCTGGCGGGTCGGCGAATGATCTCGCGATCGCGTCACCTGACGAGAGAAGGGGAGACCGCCGCCTCCACCCCGGGACCGACAACTAACGCAGCTGAGCCAGCACGACGAGCCACCCCGTGTCGTGAGGGGACTGGTCGGACCACTCCGGCGTGAATCCCGCCGCCTGCAACGCGTCGATGAACTGCTCCTTGGTCCGGAGCGCACGGTAGTAGGGACTGCCGGACTCGCCGACCTCCCAACCGGCCCCCTCGCCCCGGGGTATCGAGACCAGGAACCGGCCACCGGGACGCAGCGCGCCGGCGACCTTGGACAGCACGGTGGGGAGGTCCTCGGGCTCCACGTGCTGGAGCACGTGCAGCGTGACGACGGCATCGTACGGACCGCCGAGGTCGTCGTTGATCGCGTCGAGCCGATCGGCCTGCTTGCCGCGCGCCCGCTGCAGGTCGATGAACGCCTGGGTGATGTCGGTGCGTCGAACGGTCAGCCCGGCGTCCTCGAGCTGGTCGGCATCCCACCCCGGCCCGGAGCCGATCTCGAGGGCACGACCGGCCGGGACCGTCTCGGCCAGGCGGGCCAGCGCGGGGGCGAGGACACGGTTGCCGGAGGTCTCGCGGGCGTACTCGGCCGCGATCTCCTCGTAGGACTCGACGGTGCGAGCATTCGCTGACGGCTCCATGACGAGAGCCTAGGCAAGGAACTCGTGCATCGCGGCGAGGACATCGTCACGGCGGTCGATGAACAGGTAGTGGCTGGCGCGGAGCTCGATGACGCGGGCGTTCGCCGTCTCCGCAGCGAACCTGTCACGGCAGGCGGCCCGCCACGTCGCCTCGGCACCCTGCCACTGGTCCCCGAGGGCGTAGACGGCCAGCGCTGGTGCGGCGATGTCGGAGTAGGGGTGCCGGAACGTCTTCAGGGCGTGAACGAACGGCGCCGAGGCCGTGGTGGAGAACCTGTCCATGACGGACCCGTCCGCCCGGGTGTCCACGGTGGTGCGCAGCATCGCGTCCATGGCGGGCCCCCGGACGCTGTCGGGGAGCAGGGAGTGGACGAAGTCGACGTAGTCCGCGTACGAGGCGAACGTGTCCGGGCTCGCTACCTCTTCGGGCCACTCGGGCGTGGGGCTGTCGGCCCAGTCGTAGGCCCCGTCGAGGTAGACGATCCTGGCGACGCGTCCGGGATGACGAGCGGCCAGGGCTGAGACCTCGCCCCCTCCCATCGAGTGCCCCGCGACGTGGGCGCGCTCGATGCCCAGGGCGTCGAGCAGGCGTCGCGCGTCCTCGGCGGCGTCGGTGAGCGCGTGGCCGGCCTGGACCTGGTCGGTCAGCCCGTGCCCGCGCCGGGTGAGGGCGAGCACTCGGAACCGGTCACTCAGGTGCGGGGCCAGCTCGGCGAAGACGTGGGCGGTGCAGCCCAGACCAGCCAGCAGCAGCAGGGGCTCTCCGTCGCCGCCCCAGTCCAGGTAGTGGAAGCGGACGCCGTCGAGCGTGACGAACTGGTCCGGGGGTATGTCGATGCGATCCGGCACCCGGCGACCGTACCGCGGCAAGCTCGGGCGTATGGAGCGGACGCGAGGATTTGAACCTCGACCCATTCCCTGGAAGGGAAGCGTGCTGCAACTACACCACGTCCGCGAAGGCAGTCTCAGAAGAGGCTGCCACGTTCACAGTATGAAACACCTTCAGGAGCATCCGGGCGCCGGGGTGTCGCTCCAGGGCGTGAGGGCATCGCGCCGCATGAAGCGTCGAGATAGCGGTGGATGGACGTGCTCCGATTCACGCAGACGTCATGTGCTCACTGTCCGGAGCGGACGTGCATTCGTTCGCCTTGGGGGCCGAACAGGCCGAGGATCTCGGCCGGGATGTCGCCGCGGTTTGCGACGACGTGGGGCGTGCGTGTGTCGAACTCCACGACCTCGCCGGGCCCGAGGTCGATCTCGCGCCGATCCAGGACGAGGTGCAATCGACCGGAGAGGACGTAGATCCACTCGTATCCCTCGTGGACCTGAGGTCGGTACGGCTCACGTGGGTCGTGCGGGGGGATGACGATCTTGAAGGCCTGCACTCCTCCGGGTCGACGGGTCAACGGGATGAAGGTCCGCCCGTGGCGGACGAACGGCTTCGCTCGCACCCGGGGATCGCCCGTCTCCGGCGCATCGACGAGCTCGTCGAGCGGCACCTGGTGGACCCGCGACAGCTGCAGCAGGAGCTCGAGGGTCGGGCGTCTCTGGCCGGCCTCCAGGCGCGAGAGCGTGCTCACCGAGATGCCGGTGTCCGCGGAGAGCTCCGCGAGAGTCGCCCCGCGTGCGGTGCGCAATGCCCGCAGCCGCGGCCCGACACCGTCGAGAACGCGACTCGTGTCGTCCGGTGAATCGGCCATGGGACCATCTTGCCGTAACAGCAAAGAAACTTGCTCTCCGGCGGACGCGGCTGCACGCTGGGGCCATGACCAAGACCGACGATCACAGCGATCACCAGCAGGATGCCCCGGACTACTTCGAGCAGCCGGGTTGGGACGCGCGCTACTCCGGGTCCGACAAGATCTGGAGTGGCAGGCCGAACCCGCAGCTCGTCGCGGAGGTGAGCGGGCTGACGCCCGGCACCGCGCTGGACGTGGGATGCGGGGAGGGCGGCGACGTCATCTGGCTCGCGCAGCAGGGGTGGACCGTCACCGGCGCCGACTTCTCGACCGAGGGGCTG
>NZ_JAOPXQ010000066.1 GCF_025965075.1 Aeromicrobium sp. | reverse complement strand
CCCCACACCACGAGCTCGCCGTCGATCACGACACCGGGCGGGAGCTGCTCGGCCGCCTCGAGGGCGACGTCCGCGAAGGCCGCGGTGATGTCGTGCCCGCGCCGGGACTGGACCCGGCAGCCGTCGGCGTCGACGAACAGGATCGCGCGGTAGCCGTCGAACTTCGGCTCGTACGCCGATCCGCCGTGCAGGCCCTGCTCCTCCGGCAGGGTCGCGACGGCGCGGGCGAGCATCGGCTCCTGCGGGAACGGCAGCATGGGGCCCGCAGTACCCCGTCGGCGAGGTCCGACCCTCCCAGCGGCCGGTGGGCGTGCTCCGGGGCCGGGCCGCCGACGTTTCGTCCCCTCCCTTGCGGGTAATCATCAGGCCTGCGGCCCGTAGCCACGGCCCACGGCTGGGACGGGAGCACGGATGACGCACGAGGCGACGCTGGACGGTGCCGGGATCACGGCAGACCGCCTCCGCTCCTTCGTCCGGGCGCCGGTGCCGTTGCCCCGCCACGGCGACACCCACGCCCGGTGGGAGCGGTTGATCTCGGTTGCCCGGACCGACCTGCCCCTGGCCAAGCTCGTCGAGCCACACCTCGATGCCCTCGCGATCCTCGCCGAGCTGGACCGGCCCACCGACGGCCAGGACGACCTGTGGGCGGTGTGGGCGGCCGAGCCCCCGTTCGCCGTGCTGGACGCTCGACCCGTCGACGGCGGCTGGGTCCTGGACGGCCGCAAGGCGTTCTGCTCCGGCGCGTCGCTCGTGACGCGCGCGCTCGTGACGGCTCGCACCGCCGGCGGGCCGCGGCTGTTCGCGATCGACCTGTCCAGCGGCGGGATCACGGTCGACGAGTCGGCGCCGTCGTGGGCGAGCCCGGGCATGATGCGTGCGGACACGCACACCCTGGCATTCACCGACGTGCGGGCGGACCCGGTGGGACACGTCGACGACTACACGCGACGCCCGGGCTTCTGGTGGGGGGCCATCGGGATCGCCGCCTGCTGGCTCGGCGGGGCACTGGGCGTCGCCGACACCCTCGAGCACGCCGCCGATCGGCTCGACGCCCACGGTCGGGCCCACCTCGGGGCGGTCCGTGCGCGCCTGCTGACCTTGACGCTGGCGCTCGAGGCCGCCGCCCACCGGGTTGATGCCGACGAAGAGCAGGACCTGCTCGAGCTCGAACGCCTCGCCCAGACGCTCAGGGCGACCGCGGCCGACACCGTCGACGACGTCATCTCCTGGGTCGGACGCGCCCTCGGACCGGGGCCCTTGGCCTTCGACGCCGCCCACGCCGCCCGGGTGGCGGACCTGCAGGTGTTCGTCCGCCAGCACCACGCCGAGCGCGACCTGGAGCGGCTCGGCTCCTTCGGAGGTCCCGTTGTTTAGCCCGTGGCGCCACCGACTGGAGTCGATGCCGACGACCCCGCCCGACGACCCGGGCGGTCGCGCCGTCGTGCTGTCGGCCCATCCCGACGACGAGGTGCTGACGATCGGCGCCTGGCTCGCGACCCACGCGGACCGGGACCTGCGGTTCGTCACGGCGACGGACGGGGAGGCCTCGCACCCGGACAGCCCGAGCATGACGCCGTCCGAGCTCGCGCGGCGTCGGCCGCGGGAGCTGCTCGCCGCCCTGCGCGCGCTGGGGATCCCCAACCCGCAGGTGCAGCGCCTCGGCCTGCCCGACGGGGCGCTGGCCGGCCACCGGGACGAGCTCGTGGAGCTGCTCGGTCCCGTCGTCGGCGACGCGGAGCTCGTCCTCGCGCCGTTCGAGGCCGACGGCCACCCCGACCACGACGTCCTGGGTGACGTGGCGCTGGAGCTGTGCGGCGCCGCCGGCGTGGTCCTGTGGCGGTTCCCGATCTGGACCTGGACGTGGACGACGCCGGCGGACCAGCCGTGGCTGGCCGGCGCACGACGCCTCGACTGCACCGCGGCCGCCCGCGGGCGCAAGCGCCGGGCCGTGCGGGCGTTCACGACCCAGGTCCGCGCGATCAGCGACGACCCGCGGGACGCCGCGGTGGTCAGCGAGGCACTGCTCAACCACGCGCTGCTGGCCCCCGAGGTCGTCCTCACGTGACCGAGCGCGCCTACTTCGACGAGCTCTACGCCTCATCGCCCGATCCGTGGGACCTGGCCGCCCGGGCGTACGAGCTGCGCAAGTACGACCTGACGGTCGCGAGCCTCCCGCGGGCCCGCTACCGGCGGGCGTTCGAGCCGGGCTGCTCGGTCGGGCTGCTGACCCGCCTGCTCGTCGAGCGCTGCGACGAGGTCGTCGCGAGCGACCTGGTGGCCGCGCCTCTGGTGCTGGCGGCCGAACGGGCGCCCGCGGCGACGTTCCGCCGCGGCGGGGTGCCGGACGACTGGCCGCCGGGCCGCCTCGACCTCGTCGTGCTGTCCGAGCTGCTGTACTACCTCTCCGCGGCCGACCGGGCCGCGACGATCGAGCGGGCACGGGAGTCGCTCGACCCCGGGGGACACCTCGTCGCGGTGCACTGGCGGCACCCGTTCGTCGAGGCGGCGTGCGACGGTGACACGGCCCACGCGGAGATCCGTCGCGACCCGACCTGGCGGGTCCTCGTGGAGCACGTCGAGCCCGACTTCCGGCTGGAGGTGCTCGAGCGTGGTGCGGACTGACCTGCCCGTCCTGGCGGTCGTCGTGCCGGCCCGGGACGAGCAACGGCTCCTGCCCGCGTGCCTCGCGGCCCTGCACGCCGCGATCCGCCACGTCGGCGGCGTCGAGGTCGACCTCACGGTGGTCGCGGACGCCTGCTCCGACCGGACCGCCGAGATCGCCGCCCGCGCCGGCGCCCACGTCCTCGAGACGGACGGGGCCAACGTCGGGGCCGCCCGCGCCCTGGGTTGCGCCGCCGCGCTGGAGCGTCACGCTGCCCGGTCCGACCGGCTGTGGCTCGCCACGACCGACGCCGACAGCCTCGTGCCGACCGGATGGCTCGATGCCCAGCTGCGGTCCGCGACGGCGGGCCTCGACCTGCGGGTCGGCACCGTGACGCTCGCGCCGGCCGACCGCCATCGGCACCGGTTGTGGGTCGAGCGCTACGAGGCGCACGCCGAGACCGGACGGCACGGCCACGTCCACGGGGCCAACCTCGGCACCGCGGCCTCGACGTACGTCGCGCTCGGCGGGTTCCGACCGCTGACGCACGGTGAGGACCACGATCTCGTCCTCCGGGCCCAGCGGAGCGGCGCCAGGATCGACTGGTCGATCGACCATCCGGTCCAGACCTCGGCGCGGCACGTCGCCCGAGCGCCGCGTGGGGTGGCGAGGGACCTGGTGGAGTCGATCGGCCGCGAGGCGGACGACGTCGCCTGACGTCGAGCTGTGGTTCATCGCGACGCGCGAATCCCGCAAGGTCGCGCACCTGCGGGTCAACCCCACCGCCGCCGTCACGGTCGCGGGCGACAGCTCGTGGGTGTCGCTGGCGTGGCTGCCGAGCGCCGAGCCGCCCGCGAGCAGCGGGATCGCCATGACGGCGCCACCTTCCGCCCGGCCCAAGGCCTCCAACGTACCGCGCGGCGGGTGGTGCGTGCCCACCGGTTTTGCGCCCGCCACGCCGGGTACGTCGCGGGGAGCGCCGCCGCGTCGGCGGGCCCACGACGTATGAGGGGAAGGACCATCCCGTGCACAGCGAATACGACTACCTGATCATCGGCGGCGGCATGGCGGCCGACGCCGCAGCGAAGGGCATCCGGGAGATCGACGCCTCGGGCACGATCGGCATCGTGGGGGAGGAGCCGACGGCCCCGTTCCCGCGGCCGG
>NZ_JAOPXQ010000082.1 GCF_025965075.1 Aeromicrobium sp. | reverse complement strand
CACATGACCACCTACAACGTCGGCTACTTCGTCGGAAGCCTGTCATCGACGTCGATCAACCGCACCCTGTCCAAGGCCCTCATCCGGGTGGCCCCAGACGACCTGGGGTTCAGCGAGATTCCCATCGGGAGCCTGCCGCTCTACAGCCCGGACTTCGACGACGACTACCCGCCTGAAGCCCGAGCGCTCAAGGCGTCGATCGCTGCCGTCGACGCAATACTCTTCGTCACCCCCGAGTACAACCGTTCCATCCCAGGAGCGTTGAAGAACGCGATCGACTGGGCATCCCGACCGTGGGGACAGAACTCCTTCGACCACATCCCAGCCGCGGTGATCGGAGCCTCCGTCGGCCAGATCGGCACCGCCATGGCTCAACAAACCCTGCGGGGTGTGCTCAGCTTCTGCAACGCCCGCCAGATGACCTCACCCGAGGCCTACATCCAGTACTCCGCCGATGTCTTTCAGGGCGACGGCGAGGTCACCAACGACTCCACCCGAGAGTTCCTGGGCGCCTACATGGCCGAGTTCCGCACCTACATCGGCATGGTGCTGACTGTCCTGCCACGACCACAAGCACCGACCGACGGCAGGTAGAACGACATCGCATCGGGGGTCTGATGCTGGTGGGCAACATGCCCAGGACCAACACCCACAGCCGCCCGTCACCTGTTTGCCAGCTCACGGGCGGTTGTGGGCCAATTCGAGCGGGTCAGTGACGGCCAGCGCCGGCCGACAGTTCTTCAACCAAGTTCGCTCAGACCAGCTCCGGAACGTGCAGGTGCGCGTAGGCGAGCTCGAACTCGTGGACGTCGACGATCGTGCCGCCGGCGGCGCTCGCGGCCCGGCTGCGCATGTCGTCCGCCGCCACGCGGCTCTCCTCCATCGAGGCCTGGGAATCCCAGGCAGTCGTGGCGCAGCCCAGGCCGGTCGACCTGTTCATCATCAGGCTGGCGCTGCAGAACCCAGAGGTGCGCTCGAGGTCGGGAAGGATCTGGGCTCGGAACGTCTCCGTCATGGCGTCGAGATCACCCTGGAGCCAGCTGACCCGGCAGCACTCCGCGTGATGCGTGCGGTGCATGACGGCGATCTCCCACTCGTCGATCTGCATGGATCCGCCAAGGATCTCCTTGCCACGGTCGCGTACGGCGCGAAGCCGGTCGCTGCTCGCGGTCATGGTCTCCTCGTTCTCCCAAGAACTCGTGGCGATGCACTGACCGGTCTCGCGGTCGACCAACAAGGACAAGCCTCGACAGCCCTCGATCTCGTCGAGCATCGGCCAGACCTCGTTCTTGATGAACTCGATGCCCGCGTCGATGTTGGCGGGCCTTCCGTGGAATGTGGTGGAACGTGCGTGCACGGCCTGCTCCTCTCAGCAGGGCGGTACCCGGTCCGGCACCGCCGGTTACTCCCTGCTTTACTCCTCTCGTCGTGCAGAGGCCAGACGCGCTCGGACATCTTTTCGGATTTCTCCGTACCAGCGCCACGACCTTCCTGGCCTCGAAGCCGGGCTCCGTCCCGATTCACCCGGAACGGATGAGGCAGGGCCCGCGCCGGGCCGTGTGTACTCGAGCCGAGGTGAGATTTCATGTGTCGTTGGCTCGCATATTCAGGTTCCCGGGTGCCGTTGTACGATCTGCTCTTCAAGCCCGAGAACTCGCTCGTGGTGCAGAGCAGGCACGCCCGGATGGGAGTGGAGGCCATCAACGGGGACGGCTTCGGTCTCGGCTGGTACGGCGCGATGGGGACGCCGGGCATCTTCCGCAGCACCGAGCCGGCGTGGAACGACCGCAACCTGCTGGAGATCGCGACCCAGTCGGTGGCCGACCGGGTCTTCGCGCACATCCGCGCCTCGACCGGCACCGCGATCCAGCAGACCAACTGCCATCCGTTCCGTCACGGCCGATGGCTCTGGATGCACAACGGGGCCATCGCGGACTTCCACGAGGTCAAGCGTGACCTGGCCCTGGCGGTCCTGCCGTCGCTCTTTCCGGACATCGAGGGGTCGACCGATTCCGAGCTCTTCTTCTTCCTGGCCCTGACCTTCGGGCTCGAGCAGGATCCTCCCCGGGCGGTGGCCGCGGCCGTCGGCCTGATCGAGGAGGTCGGGCGACGCCACGGCGTGCAGCACCCGATCCAGATGACGGTGGCGACGACCGACGGTGAGACCACGTGGGTGTTCCGCTACTCCTCGGAGGGCAGGTCCCGCTCGCTGTTCCACACCGTCGACATCTCCACGCTGCGTGAGCAGTATCCCGACAACCCGGTCATCCACGAGCTGTCCGACGACGCGCGGCTGGTCGTGTCCGAGCCGCTGGGCAGCCTGATAGGTGCGTGGGAAGAGGTGCCGGAGTCGACCTGCCTCGTCCTGCGGGGTGGTCGCCTGGCGTCCCACGACTTCTCACCCACCCGCGCGCGGGCCATGGCCTGAGCGCTGCTCGCCGCGGGTCAGTGCAGCAGCGTCTTGGCCAGCACCATCAGCAGCCCCAGCACGCTGGCGCCGAGCGCCTCGACCGCGGCTGTACGCCTGTCGTGTCCCGCGTGCCGGGCGCCGATGTAGCCGACGGCGGCCAGCAGGGCGACGCTGAAGTAGAGCGCCAGCTTTGCCGCATCGAACGTGTCGGCGTCCGTCGCGGCGGCGATGACGAAGACCACCATGGTCGGGATGCCGCCGAGCAGCACGGCCACCTCGGCCCGGGCGGCGTCGACGGCGCGACTGGGGAGGCGGCGCATGTCCCCGTGGAACTGGCTCTCGGCCGCGTGCACGTAGATGTGTGCCAGCCAGTAGATCACCAGCACGAAGCCCCACGACGCGACGACCTTGCCCGCGTCCGCGCCGTGACCACCCGCGGTGACCAGCACGGCCGCGGTCACGATGGCGCCGTACAGCAGGTCCGCGGGGTGCGACCCCTGGAGCCACGAGCCCGCGCTGCGGGATGCGGATGTCCTGTCCACACCTCCACGCTAGCGAGACTTGGCCCGGCGCACGGGGGATCCCAGGACCTTGACCCGCTACTTGTTTTTTGCAAGTGTGGGAAGCGATCATCCCGTACACGTGAAGAGGAGAGACCCCATGACCCAGATGTTCGTCAACCTGCCGGTGACCGACCTGGAGCGCGCGAAGGCGTTCTACACGGCGCTCGGCTTCACGATCAATCCCGCCTTCACCGACCACAACGCGGCCTGCGTCGTCGTCGAGGAGGGTCACAGCTACTTCATGATCCTGGTGCGCGAGTTCTTCCAGACGTTCACGGACCTGCCGCTCGGTGACCCCAAGGTGAGCCCGTCGGTGGCGACCGCGATCTTCCACGACAGCAGGGAGGCGGTCGACACCGTCGCCGCAGCCGGCCTCGCCGCGGGTGGCACGGAGGCGCGTCCGGCGTCGGACTTCGGCTTCATGTACCAGCGCCAGCTCAGCGATCCCGACGGCAACATCCTCGAGCTCGGCTGGATGGACCCGGTCGCGGCCGAGCAGGGCCCCGAGGCGTTCATGAACCAGCAGGCCTGAGTGGTCGCCCGCGACTATGGGCAGTACTGCGGCGTCACGCGCGCCCTGGAGCTGGTGGGGGAGCGCTGGGCCCTGCTCATCGTCCGCGACCTGCTGGTCGGACCGCGGCGCTACAGCGAGCTCGCTGCCGGGCTGCCGCGCATACCGAGCAACATCTTGGCGACCCGGCTCAAGGAGCTGCAGGAGGCGGGCATCCTCCGCCGGGCGCCGCGCTCGCGGGTCATCGTCTACGAGCTCACGGCGTACGGTCGTGAGCTCGAGCCCGTCGTCCACGCCCTCGGGGCCTGGGGCTTCAAGGCGATGGGCGACCCACGCGCCGAGCAGGTCATCACCCCCGACTCGATGACCATGGCGCTGCGCACCGCGTTCCGGCCGCAGGTGGCGGCTGGCCTGCCGGCGACCGCCTACGCTGCGCGCCTCGGTCCCGCCGAGCTGCTCGTCCGGGTGGACGGGTCCGGCCTCGAGGTCACCCGCGGGGACGGACCCGCCGACCTGGCCTTCGCCGCCGGACCGGGCATCCGCAGGCTCATCTCCGGGGAGCTCGCGCCGGACCGCGCCATCGAGACCGGCGTGGTCGAGGTGCTCCGCGGCCGCGGCGCCCTGCTCGCCCGCTTCGCCAACACGTTCCACCTGGCCGCCTGACACGCCGTTTCCGGGAGGAGGAGCCTCGGATGCTGGAGGATCGGTGCGCGGTCGCACCGTACGTCGCGCCTCAGTCCTGCTTGCGCTCCTGCTTCTTGGCCTCGGTCAGGTCGCTGAGGACCTCGGCGTCGGCGCGAGCCTCCGCGGCGGCTTCCGTGGACTGGCGGGCATCGTCGAGCTCGGCCTTGGCCTCCTGCCGTGCGGCCTTCTTCTTGGCCTCGGCGGCGGCGGCCACCCGCTTCTTGCGCTGCTCGACGGTCTCGGTGCGCTTGGCCGCGGTCTTGTCGGCGGCAGCCTTCTTGGCGGCGGCGGTCTTCTCGGCGTTCCGCGCCGCCTGCTGCTTGCCCTGCTCCTCCGCCTGCTTGGCCGCGGCGAGGCCGTCGGATGCGCGCTTCGCGGCGGCCTGACGCTTGGCGGCCGCCTCCTGGCGACCGGCCGCGGCGACGTCGGCGGCCGCATCGCGCCGGGTCTCGGCCCGATCCTCCAGGCGCGCGGCCTTGACGAGGGCGTTCGCCCGCTCGACCCGGGCCACGCCCCGGTCGAGGATGTCGTCGTTGCGCAGGATGGTCCCGGCGAGCTTGTCGGCCGAGCCGATGGCGCGGTCCAGGCTCGTGCGGGGCACGGACGTGTCCGGCAGCCGACGGGACAGCCCGTGGTCGAGGGTCGTGAGGGGGAGTCGGGCCAGCTCGTACGGAAGGGCGATGAGGGTGCTGATCATGGTCATCCTTTGCTCTCGGTCTGGGCGCGGAGCCGGGCAGCCTGCTGCTCGGCGGCAGCGGCCTCGCGCTCGAGGCGCGCCTGGTCGGCCGCGGCCTGCTGTTCGGTGGACGTGGCGTCGGCCGCGAGGGCCTCGGCGTCGTCGAGCCGGGACTCGGCCAGGTCGTCAGCGCGCTGCTGGGCCGCCTGCCGCTCGACGGCCTCCTGCTGTGCCGCCGCACGCTCGGCCTCGGTGTGCTGCTCGGACCGCTCCCGGTCCACGGCGCGCTGGGCACGGTCGGCCGCGTCGTGCGCGGCCTCCTTCTCGGCGGCGGCCTCGCGGTTGGTCTCGCGGAGCTCAGCGGCGGCCTCCTGACGCTTGGCGTCGGCGACGGCCTGGTCGGCGACAGCGGCCTTGCGATGCTTCGCCCCGGCCTGCTGCAGCTGTCCCTCCTCGGTCAGGTCATCGTTGCCCGTCACGGCGCCGGTGACCTCCTTGGCCTTGCCCGCGACGCTGTCGATGAGTCCCTTGCGGGCTCCCGCTGCTGTGTCTGCTTCGTCATGGCTCATGGACCAGGAGTGCCCGAGGCGCCGGACTCGACACGTGCCGGCGCGTGTGACCTCGCACTCACCCGCCCGGTCGGTAGAAAACCTGCCATGTCGGCGATTGAACTGCGCCGCACGCGGTATGTCTACCGAGCCGCGCGCGCCCCTTGGGCGGCGCGGGTCCCCGTCTGTGGACGGGCCCCCCTCGTGCCCGACGCCAGGAAGGACCTCCGATGACCCAGGCTCACCTGACGACTCCTGCGCGGACGGTCGAGGCCGTGCACGACCGCCTGACCGACACCGTTCAGGAGGTCAAGCCCCGGCTGCGCGGCTGGCTCCACGCAGCGACGGCACCCCTGGCGTTCTTCTCGTTCCTGGTCGTACTGGTGATCGCCGAGAGCTCG
>NZ_JAOPXQ010000282.1 GCF_025965075.1 Aeromicrobium sp. | reverse complement strand
GGCTCCTCGACGACGTCGACGACCTCGTCCTCCACCAACAGGGGGTCCAGTCCCTCGACGGCGGGCTCGGGAGCCTGCAGCTCGGCCGTGCGGGCATCCTCGGCCTCGGCGGCACGCGCGGCGCTCGCCTCGGCACGTTCCTGCGCCTCCGCGGCGATCTCCTGCTGACGCTCCTCCTGGCGCTCCTTGCGAGCACGCGCCTCGGCCTCGCGCTTGGCGTCGGCGGCTGCTGCCCGGGCCGCGGCCTTGGCCGCCTTGGCCTCCTCGCGCTGCCGGCGCGCGGCGGTACGCGCCGCGGCCTTGGCCCGTCGCTGGTCGATCCCCGGCTCGGGGACCGACGGGACGACGACGTCGCCCACGGCCAGGGGCTCGACGGCCTCGTCGTGCCGACCGGCCGGGCCCCCTACTGAGTCACTTGCGTCGGACGACTCTTTTTTTGATCTTGGGGGCGAGGGCCCCGGACTCGTCATTCACCTCTTCGGGCAGCTCATCGGTGGCGTCCTGGCCGTCCGGTGCCTCGTCGACGTACTCGTCGACGTACGCCTGGGGCGCGGCCAGCGGCGTCGCGGCCGAGGTGTGGTTGGCCATGACGATGTGCTCCTGGGCGACCCGCTCGGCCTCGGCCTCGGCCGCTGCGACCCACTCGAGCGCGGTGCGCTCGGCCTCCTGCAGCTTCTCCTCGGCGGCGGAGCGGGCGGCGGCAACGGCCTGGCTGAGCCGCTCCTGCGCGTCTCGCTTCGACTGCACCGTGACCCGCTCGGCCTCGGCCCGGGCCGCGGCGATCCGCTCCCGCGCGTCGGCCTGCGACTGCTCCGCGACCCGCTGGGCCTCGGCCTGGGCGGCCGCGATCCGGTCGGCAGCATCACGCTCGGCCTGCGCGATCTTGCGCTCGGCGTCGACGCGAGCCGCCTCGACGTCGTTGGCGAGCTTGCGCTCGACCTCGGCGCGCGCCTCGGCGGCCGCCCGGGCGGCCTCGGCCGCATCTGCGGCGACCCGCTCGGCCTCGGCCTGGGCGGCGCGGATCTTGTCGGCGGACTGACGCTCGGCGTCGGCCAGCTTGGCGGCGGCCGCGGCACGCTCCGCCTCGGCCTCCCGCGCGAGCTTGTCCGCCTCCTCGTTGGCCCTGTCGACCAGCGCCTTGGCCTCGTCACGCTCGCGGGCGAGCTGGGCGGCGGCCTCCTCGTGGCGCTGGGCGACCTCGGCGGCCAGGCGATCGGCCTGGACCTTCGCGGCGAGGAGCTTCTCCTCCGCGGTGCGCTCGGCGTCGGCCACCCGGACGGCGATCGCGACCCGCTCCGCGGCGGTCTCCTGGGCGTACTTCTCGGCCTCCGCCTTGGCGGCGGCGATGTGGCCGGCCGCGGACTCCTCGGCCTCCTGCACCGTGCGGTCGGCCTGCGCCTTGACGTCGGCCAGTCGGGCGTCGGCCTCCTCGCGCTCCCGGGCCAGCTGCTGCAGCGCGGCCTCCCGGTCGGCGGCAGCCTGCGCGGCGACCTTCTCAGCCTCGGCCCGTGCCGCGGCGACGTGGCCGGCGGACTTCTTCTCGGCGTCGGCCACGATCCGCTCGGACTCGGCCTTGACCTCGGCGAGTCGGGCGTCGGCCTCCTCGCGCTCCCGGGCCAGCTGCTGCAGCGCGGCCTCCCGGTCGGCGGCAGCCTGGGCAGCGACCTTCTCAGCCTCGGTGCGCGCGGCCTCGATGCGACGTTGTGCGTCCTGCTCGGCGGCCTCGAGGCGACGCTGGGCGGCTTCCTCGGCTGCCTTCTCCGACTCGGCGAGGCGACGCTCGGCCGTCAGCTTGGCCTGGACCTCGGCCTCCTCGGCGAGACGACGGGCCTCGGCGTTGGCCTGCTCGATGCGCTCGGCGGCATCCTGGTCGGCCTTGAGCTTGGCGGCGGCGACCCGCTCGTCGGCGGCGCGCTGCAGCTCGGCGATCTTGGCGGCGGCTGCGGTGCGCTCGCGCTCGATCTCCGCGGTGACCCGGTCCGCCTCCTGCTGGGCGGCGCTGACCCGCTCGGCGGCGGCCCGCTCGGCGGCCTGGAGCTTGGCGGCGGTGACCTCGCGCTGGGCGGCCTCGTCGGCCGACAGACGAGCCGTCGCCTCGGCGCGCTCGCGCGCTGCCTCCTCCATGAGTCGTGCGGCCTCGGCCCGGGCCGCGGCCACGCGCTGCTGGGCGGCGAGACTCGCCGCGGCGAGCTTCTCGGCGAACGTGACCGGCGCTGCGGCGGGCGCAGCCGCTGCGGGAGCGGGTGCCTCGACAGCCGGCGTCTCCTCGACCACGGGCCTGTCCTCGGCGGGGGGCTCCTCGGAGACGGGGGCATCGTCGACCGGCTCCTCGGCGGCCGGCGCCTCCTCGGCCACGACCTCCTCGACCGGTGCCGACTCGACCGGCGGGACGGTCAGCTCGTCGTCGACCCGGACGACGTCCTCGACCGGCTGGTCCTCGTCCGGCTGGCGATCGGCCGACTGGTCCTCGACGGCGTCCTCCGCGGGCTTCTCGTCGACGATCGTCTCGATGAC
>NZ_JAOPXQ010000064.1 GCF_025965075.1 Aeromicrobium sp. | reverse complement strand
CGCGGACACGAGTGCCGCTGACGGGGCGGCCGACGCTGACACCGAGGCCGGGAGCAAGGCGACGACGAGCAGCGCCGAGGCGCCAAGGAACATGAACTTACGAGACATGAGGAGTCTTCCCTGGAGTGCAGAACAGTCCTCGCCAGATTACACGTCTTTCCGAGGAACACGCCCCGGACGGCGGAGCAACAGTCAGGTTGTCCGCGATACCGGCCCGGCTGGATCCCACAGACCTCGGCGTCTAGGCTTGCCCGGTCCGTCGCGCCGGCACCCGGCCCCTCGACGGACCACCGACGGGAGTGGACATGCGCGCATGGTGGAGCCGCCTGGCCGGCTCTCCGAGGGCACTCGCCGCCGTCGGCGCCGGCCTCGTGATCGTGATGGCGGTCGTGACCACCCTGGTCATGGTCTCCGGCGGTGAGGACACCTCCCCCGCCTCGGCCGCCACCGCGTCCACCGCCTCGCCGTCGACCTCACCCCGAGCGACCGAGCCGTCGGCCAAGGCCTCCAAGGCCCCCGCGACAGTGCTCCCGCCCGACAAGGACGTCTACTGCCCCGCGTTCCGTCGGATCCGCGACGGAGGCCTGACCAGGCCGGGCGACGACGAGGAGTCCGGTGTCGACCTCGCCGAGCTCTCCCGGACGTTCGACGGACTGATCTCCCGCTACTCGGCAGCCGAGCGCGTGTCCCCGTTGAGCCTGCGCGACGACTACGCCCAGGCCCTGGGCTACCTCCGACAGGGCAAGAAGGCGACCGACTCCGAGGACATCGGCCTGCTGAAGGCCCTCGTCGCCAACCTCGACAGCCTCAACGACTCGATGGAGTCGATCCAGGCCAAGTCGGCCACCTTCTGTCCCTGAGCCGCGGGCTGAGCGATGAGGGTTTGCGACGCCGCTCGCGATAGGGTTGGCGGGTGAATTCGGCTGCCGGGAAGATCGCCATCGCGATCGTGACGTTCAACCGTTCGACCTTCCTGAAGGAGCTCCTGGCCAGCGCCGCGGCGATGGACACGCCCCCGTTCCGGATCGTCGTGGTCGACAACGCGAGCACCGACGACACCCAGGACGTCATCACCGCCGCGACGGCGGACTTCCCCGAGGGCGTGCTGGTCAACCACCGCCTCGACACCAACACCGGCGGGTCCGGCGGGTTCAGCGAGGGCACCAAGGTGGCGCTCGAGCTCGGCGCCGACTGGGTCTGGCTGATGGACGACGACGTCGAGATCCTCCCCGACGCGATCGCGCAGTTCGCGCCGTGGATGGAGCGGTTCCAGGTCATCCACGGACGACGCTACGACTTCGACGGCTCGCCGTTCTACTGGCAGGCCAAGTTCAACGAGTTCCTCGGCGTGCCCCTGCCCTACAGCGGCAAGCAGTTCGGCCGCGACGGCTACGCCGTGACCAACTCCGGGACGTTCGAGGGCATGCTGATCAGCGCCGACGTCGTGCGCCGGATCGGCCTGCCCGACCCCCGCTTCTTCATCTCCTGGGACGACGCTGCCTACGCCTGGCTCGCCGCCCAGCACACGCAGGTCGTCTACGTCGACGCGTTCGTGCTCAAGCGCAAGCGGGAGCAGAAGCAGGTCAACCTCGGGATCCGCCACCTCAACGACGGCAGTCCCCTGTTCCGCTTCCACGTCATCCGCAACCGGGCCTACGTCGGCAAGTACTTCGCCGAGTACGGCAAGCTCAACCGCTTCGGCTTCGGGCTCGGGACGGCGCTGACCCTGGCCAAGGAGGTCTTCCGCCTCGTGGTGGTCCAGCACACCCTGCGGGGTCTGGGCGACCTGGCCCGCGGCTTCCGGGCCAACCGGGCGCTGTGGCGGGACACGACGTGGCGGCCGATGGATCCCGCGGACGTACCGCCCCGCTCACTCCCCGACGCAGGCGCGCACTCATGACCGCGGACCTGTTGATCGTCGGCTCGGGCTTCTTCGGCCTGACGATCGCCGACCGGTGCGCGCGCGAGCTGGGCCTGCAGGTCCAGATCATCGACCGCCGCGACCACATCGGCGGCAACGCCTACAGCGAGGCCGATCCGGAGACCGGGATCGAGGTGCACCGCTACGGCGCGCACCTGTTCCACACGTCCAACCAACGGGTGTGGGAGTACGTCAACCGCTTCACCGACTTCACGCCCTACCAGCACCGCGTCTACACGACGTACGCCGGCGAGGTCTTCCCGATGCCGATCAACCTCGGCACGATCAACCAGTTCAACCGGTCGGCGCTGTCCCCCGAGCAGGCCCGCGCCTGGGTCGCCGAGCAGGCCGCGATGCTGACCCACGAGCCGACCAACCTCGAGGAGAAGGCGATCAGCCTGATCGGGCAGCCGCTCTACGAGGCGTTCATCAAGGGCTACACCGCCAAGCAGTGGCAGACCGACCCCCGTGAGCTCGGCGCCGACATCATCAGCCGCCTGCCGGTCCGCTACACGTACGACAACCGCTACTTCTCCGACACCTACGAGGGGCTGCCGGTCGACGGCTACACCGCGTGGCTGGAGCGGATGGCCGACCACCCCAACATCACGGTGACGCTCGAGACGGACTTCTTCGACGAAGCGCAACCCTTCAACAAGACCGCGACCGTGGGCCAGGTGCCGATCATCTACACCGGACCGGTCGACCGCTACTTCGACTTCGCCCACGGCGACCTGTCCTGGCGGACCCTGGACTTCGAGACCGAGGTCCTGCCGATCGGCGACTTCCAGGGCACGACGGTCATGAACTACGCCGACACCGACATCGACTACACCCGCATCCACGAGTTCCGCCACTTCCACCCCGAGCGGGACTACCCGAGCGACAAGACCGTCATCATGCGCGAGTTCAGCCGCTTCGCCGACACCAGCCTGGACGGGTCGGGCGACGAGCCCTACTACCCGATCAACACGCCGCTCGATCGCGAGCGGCTGCTGGCCTACCGCGACCTCGCCAAGGGTGAGGCCGACGTGCTGTTCGGGGGCCGCCTCGGGACCTATCAGTACCTCGACATGCACATGGCGATCGGCTCGGCGCTCAGCATGTACGACAACAAGCTCGTCCCGCACTTCACCGACGGCAAGCCACTCGACGACCATGGTGTCTGAGGCACGCGTCGGCCTGGTGCATCGCCTCCGGGTGTGGGCGATCGGTCGGCTGCGGCGCTCACGGCTCCTGCCCGCGGGGATGCCCGACAAGCTGACCGACGAGTCCCGTCTCGGCCGGCCGTTCGAGCAGCAGGTCATGCTCTACTTCCCGACGACGCGCGACAGCCTCTACCAGTTGCGCCCGTGGTACCACGCGCTCAAGGCGCTCGACGCGGTCCATCCCGTCGTCTGCGTCTTCAAGGACTCCCGGACCGCGCGGATCGTCCGCGACGAGACGGGCCTCGACTGCGTCACGCTGGCCCGCTACGGCCAGCTCGACGAGATCCTCGCGCTCTCCGAGGTCAAGCTCGCGCTCTACCTCAACCATGACCCGGTCAACTTCGAGAGCCTGCGGTTCACCTCGCTCGTGCACGTCTACCTGGGCCACGGTGACAGCGACAAGGGCGTCTCGGTGTCCAACCAGGTCAAGGCGTACGACCTGTGCTTCCTGGCCGGCCAGGCGGCGCTCGACCGCACCGCGACGGCCGTCATGCTCTACGACGCCGCGGCCCGCAGCGTCCTGATTGGCCAGCCGCAGCTGGACGGCTCCGTCCCGGTCACCGGCACGCCGTCGCCAGACGGACGGCCGACGGTCCTGTACGCCCCGACGTGGGAGGCCTCGCAGCCGTCGGTGTCCTACGGCTCGCTGGAGACCCACGGAGTGGCGCTGGTCAGCGCGCTCTCCGGGACGTACCGGGTCGTCTACCGGCCGCACCCGCTCAATGGCGTGATCCGCGCGTCGTACGCCGCCGCCGACGCGGCGGTCCGCGAGCTCGCCGACCGGGTCGACACCGACGTCACGCTCGAGCAGTCGTTCGCCGACGCCGACCTGCTCGTGACCGACGTCTCCGCCGTGACGCTCAACTGGCTCCCGACCGGCCGGCCGCTGCTCGTGACGACCCCGACGGTGGCCTACCCGCCCAGCGCCCTCATGGCCGTCGTGCCGCAGCTGTCCCCCACCGACGACTTCGCGGCGGTCGTCGCCGAGCACTTGTCGTCGGACCCGTCCAAGCCCGCCCGTGACGCCCTCGTCGAGCACTATCTCGGCGATCCGACGCCGGGCGTCGCGACGAAGCGCTTCATCGCGGCGTGCGAGGACGCCATGGCGCTGCGCGACCGCGAGTGGGCCCAGCGGCGTGCCGCCGGGGCGACCGGTCCCTGACGGCGTCGTGACTCCTCGACAGCAGGCAGCACCGTCGCTCCGGACGTTCGTGCTGGGGGCCATCGCGGTCATGGTGGCGCTCCGGCTGGCCTTCCTCGGGGTGCCTGCGGGACGCGACGAGGCCGGCTTCCTGATCGTCGGCAACGCGTGGGGCCATGGGGCGTCCCTCTACGGCGACTACTGGGTCGACCGGCCGCCGCTGCTGGTGGAGCTCATGGACCTCGCCGGCACCGTCACGGTCCTGCGCCTGCTGGGGCTGCTGGCCTGCGTCCTGATGGTGCTGGGCGTGAGCCGGGCCGCGTACGTCGTCCGGGGTGCCGCGGCGGCACGCTGGGCCGCCGGGGCGGCCGCGCTGATGGCCGCGGCGCCGTGGTTCGGCGTCGCGCGGACCAACGGCGAGATGCTCGCGTCCCCGTTCGTCGCATGGGGCTTCGCCCTGGCCGCACAGGCGCTGCTGCGGCCGGGTCCGCGCAGTCGGGTGCTCGCGCTCGGCGCCGGCGCCCTCGCCGGCTGCGCGCTGCTGATCAAGCAGACGATCGCCGACGGGCTGGTGTTCGCCGTGGTGCTGGGTGTCGCGATCGCGTGGCAGGAGCGCTCCCGCCGGCGGGAGGTGCTGGTCGTCCTGGGCGCCGGGGGGCTCGGGCTCCTGGCCGTCCTCGCCCTCGGTCTGGTGGGTGCCGCCGCCCGGGGCACGACACCCCACGAGCTGTTCGACGCGATCGTCACGTTCCGCGCCCAGGCCGGCGAGGTCATCCGGCGCTCGGCCTCGGGCGCGACGACCCAGCGGCTGTGGGTCCTGCTCGCGACGTGGCTCGGCAGCGGACTGGCGTTCATCAGCGCCCTCACCGCCTGGCAGGCGCTGCGGCACCGGGAGCCCGTCGTGCTGGCGACGGTCGGCGTCGTCGCGTTCGTCTCCGGGGCCGCGATCCTCGGCGGCAGCTACTGGGGGCACTACCTGTTCCAGCTCATCCCGGCTGCCGCCCTCGCGACCGGGCTGCTCTTCGACCGGATCGGCCGGCGCGCCCGGCTAGGGCTCGCGGCGTTCATCGTCGTGATGACGGCCGGCAACCTGGCCTGGAACGTCATCGAGGCCTCCGAGGAGGGCCGGCAGGCGGAGGTCGTGGGGACTTGGCTGAGTCAGTCGGGGCACACCGGTGACACCGCCGTGATCGCCTACGGTCAGCCCAACGTCCTGGGCAACGCGGAGATGTCGAGCCCCTACCCGTACCTCTGGAGCCTGCCCGTGCGCACCCTGGATCCCGACCTCACGACCCTGTCGCGGGTCCTCGACGGGCCCGCCCGCCCGACGTGGGTCGTGGACTGGTCCGGGATCCGGACGTGGGGCATCGAGCCGGCCCGGGTGACCGTCGCCCTCGGTCGGCACTATCGTCACGTCGCCGAGATGTGCGGCCGGTCGGTGTGGCTCGACCGGCGGGTCGAGCGCACGCTCGCCGACCCGGGGGCCTGCCCATGACGACCACGTCCGAGCGCACGACCTCGACGTCGTGGCGCTGGCGCGGACCGGCGCTGCTGGCGTACGCGATCCTGTTCGCGCTGGGCATCGTCCTGATCGGGGTGCCGACCGACCCGTTCCAGCTGTTCTTCTGGTTGTGGCTCGTCACGATCGCGTACGACGTCCGGGCGCCGTGGCGCGCCCACCTGCGCTTCCCGCGGGACTGGTGGCCGGTGTTCGCGGGGCTGATCCTGTATCTCTACAGCCGCGGCCTGTCCGACGAGGTCATCTCGATGCCGGTGCACTGGACGATGCCGATCCGGGTCGACGAGTGGCTCGGGGGCGGCACGCTGCCGACCGAGCGCCTGCAGGATCTCCTGTGCGCGTCACCGTGCACCGCCGACACCCCGCCGCGGTGGTACGACGAGGTCTTCACGACGGTCTACTTCACGCACTTCGTCGCGGGCCTGACCCTCGCGGTCGTCCTGTGGCTCCGGAGCCGCGCGGCGTGGGTCCAGTGGATGCGCCGCTACCTCGTGATCAACTTCTCCGCGCTCGTGATCTACGTGCTCTACCCCATGGCGCCGCCGTGGCTCGCGGCCAAGGAGGGCTACGTCGACGCGTCCCTCCCCCGGCTCACCGGCCGGGGGTGGGACGACCTGGGGCTCGGCGGCTTCCACGTCGCGCTCGCCAAGGTCGGCAACCCCGTCGCGGCGATGCCCTCGCTGCACGGCGGGCTGGCGATGTTGCTCGCGCTCTACGGCATCGCCCGGCTGCGGTCGGCGTGGCGCTGGCTGCTGCTGGTCTATCCGCTGCTGATGGCGACGGCCCTGGTCTACTACGCCGAGCACTACGTCATCGACCTGTTCGCCGGCTGGGCACTGGCCGGGATCGTGATGATCGGCTGCACGTGGTGGGAGCGCCGGCGGGCACCCTGCGCGACGGTTCCCGCGGCGGCCGACGAGAGATAGTCTTCAGTCACGCACGCATCGTGAGCGGCAACCGGAGGACCTGTCATGTCATCTGACGACCTGATCCGCGAGGCGCAGGACCCCGCGACGCCGGCTGCACGCCTGCAGGAGCTGGCCGTCGCCGACCGCGCGACGTGGCCCGCGATCGCGGCGCACCCCCAGGCGGACGACGGGCTGCTCGACTGGATCGGCACGCACGGCGACGAGAGCGTGCGGGCGGCGATCGCAGCCCGGGCCGCGGACGCGCCGACCGAGGTCGTGCCGATGACTCCTGCCGCCGACGTCGAGCACACCGCCGTGATGCCGGGTCTCGGCACCGAACCTGTGGCCGACGATCCCGCCCCGACCGTCACCGCGGACGGGACGCCGAGCGGTGGGCGCCGCAGCATGGCGCTGCTCGCCGCGATGATCGCAGTCGTGCTGGTGCTGCTCGGCGGCGTCGCCTACGGCGCGACGCAGGTCTTCGGCGGCGATGACGACGACGGCGACCGGGCGACCACGACCCGGACGCGGGACGCGCCGACGACCGCCACACCGTCCGAGGCACCCACGCCGCCGCCGTCGGAGAGGACCCCGCCGCCGTCCGGCAACGGCGAGTTCTGCGACGCGATGGAGGCGATCCAGGATCCCAGCCTGTCCGGGCTCGGCTCGGGGGTCGCCCCGGAGGACCTCAACGACGTCCAGGACATGCTCGGCAAGCTCCGCCAGGCCTTCGACGATCTCGAGGCATCCGCGCCCGCCGAGATCAAGGCCGATGTCGCGGTGATGAGCAGCTTCATGGACGCGCTGGCGGACCCGACCGGGTCCGGGGCCTCGGACATGGCCGAGAACGCCGACAAGTACGCCAGGGCCGTCGCCCGGGTCGGTCAGTACTACGCCCAGACCTGCTCCTGACCCCGGTCCGGCTGAAGGGCGGTCCACGCGAGGCCGCGGCTGGCTCACGGAAACCGCTGGGATCGCAGATCGTTTGTGTCGGTGGCGGCCTCTAGAGTTGAGGCATGTTCGAGGACGCGCCGATCGACTCCCTGTTGGGTCAGGTGCTGTCGTATGACTTCGGGTCGTTGCCGGTCGTGGAGACCGGTTTCGTGCGGGTCGAGGCGATCAAGGCCCTGGATGTGTCGATCCGGGCGGCGCAGGCCGAGCAGGCCGCCCAGGTCGCGGCCTTGTACGACGAGCGGGTCCACCGGATGGGCCTGGGTCAGGGCGACCCCGGCCTGTCGGTGATCGGTGAGGTCGGGATGGCCCGCAACATCGGGCCCACCGCGGCCGGCACACAGCTCGGGTTGGCGCTGGGTTTTATGCGGTTGCCGAAGGTTTTCTAGC
>NZ_JAOPXQ010000037.1 GCF_025965075.1 Aeromicrobium sp. | reverse complement strand
AAGCGGTCACATCTGTCCGCCCCATCGAAGGAGCAGGACATGCGTAAACACCTCGGCCGCTCGCACGACTCGGCCCACGACGACTTGACGCACGACTCGCAGCACGACCGCACGACCCACGACCCGGCCCGTGACGGCCGCCACGACGTCGTGGGGGTCGACGACACCCGTGCCCACGAGAAGTTCGGCGGGCTCAACATCGGCGCCGCCTTCTTCGGCTGGATCGTCGCCATCGGTGTGGCCATCCTGCTGGCCGGCATCGTCGGGGCCGTTCTGGCCGCGGTCGACTCCTCGGTCGAGGTCACCCAGTCCGACGCCGAGCGCTCCGCCGGAACGATCGGCCTGTCGACCGCCATCGTCCTGCTGGTCATCCTCGCGCTGGCCTACTACGCCGGTGGCTACGTCGCCGGGCGGATGTCGCGCTTCGACGGTGCTCGTCAAGGTGTCGGCGTCTGGGTCATCGGGCTGCTCGTGACGATCGTCGCAATCGCCCTCGGCGCCATCTTCGGCAACAAGTACAACGTGCTCGACCGGGTCGACATGCCCCGCATCCCGATCTCGACCGACGAGCTCACCTGGGGCGCGGTCATCGCCGGAGTCGCGGTCATCCTGATCACCCTGCTGTTCGCCGTCCTCGGCGGAGTCCTCGGTCACCGCTACCACAACCGGGTCGACAGGGCCGTTCGTCGCCCGTGACCCGCGGCCCGCGGCCTGGGTGATCATCGCCCACGCCGCGGGCGATCGCCCCACACTCACGGCCACCCGGCCGCACCGAGCACCACACCTGGAGAGGTTTCGATGACATCCACGTCCGCAGACGCCCGCGAACGCAGCACCCGCGACCCCGAGGACGGCGACAAGCCTGACTCCCCGGGCGACCTGCACAAGAGGTCGTGGCTGTACATCGCGAAGAAGACGCTGCGCGAGTTCTCCAAGGATCAGTGCACCGACCTGGCCGCGGCGCTGACCTACTACGCCGTGCTGGCGCTCTTCCCCGCGCTCGTCGCCCTGGTCTCCCTGCTCGGGGTCCTCGGTCAGGGGCAGAGCACGGTCGACGCCCTGCTCGAGATCGTCGACCAGGTCGGTCCGGCGTCCGCCGTCGACAGCCTCCGCCCCACGATCGAGCAGCTCAGCTCGTCACAGGGTGCCGGCATCGCCCTGGTCATCGGCCTGCTCGGTGCGCTGTGGTCCGCCTCGGGCTACGTCGGGGCGTTCGGCCGGGCCATGAACCGCATCTACGAGGTCGGTGAGGGGCGCCCGATCTGGAAGCTGCGTCCCGTCCAGCTGCTCGTGACGCTGTTCGCGGTCCTGCTCGTGGCCGTCGCCGCGGCCGCGCTGGTGCTGACCGGACCGGTCGCCGAGGCGGTCGGCGAGCAGATCGGGCTCGGATCGACCGCGATCCTGGTGTGGGACATCGCGAAGTGGCCGGTCCTGCTCGGCATCGTGGTCCTCATCGTCGCGGTGCTCTACTACGCGACGCCCAACGTGAAGCAGCCGACCTTCCGCTGGGTCAGCGTCGGCGCGGTGCTCGCGATCGTCGTGTGGATCCTCGCCTCGGCCGCCTTCGGCCTGTACGTCGCGATGTTCGCCAGCTACGACAAGACCTACGGCTCGCTGGCGGGCGTCATCGTCTTCCTGCTGTGGCTGTGGCTGACCAACCTGGCGCTGCTGTTCGGCGCCGAGCTCGACGCCGAGCTGGAGCGGGGCCGCCAGCTGCAGGCCGGCATCGCCGCGGAGGAGACGATCCAGCTGCCGCCGCGGGACACCCGCAACATCGAGAAGGCCGAGGAGAAGCACGAGGCGGACGTGGCCGCGGGCCAGGAGATCCGCCGGGACGGGCCGGACCACGGCGACGCGTAGCCGGCCCCGGTGGTGGGTCGGGGTTTGACCGCGTGATCGCCGGGTACGCCCTCGCCATCAGGAGAGGGAGACACTCATGAGTGAGTCATCGATCGAGGCCGAGGCCGAGCCAGAGCCGCAGACCGTCGGCGCGACGGGATACGGGCCGGAGGACGTGCTCGGCAACCCACCGCCGGACGCCGGGACGAAGGTGACGCCGGACGCCGAGGGCTGAGGGGTGGTGCCGGGCCGATGGCCCGGCACCGCATGGATAAACTGGTGCTTGCCGGTTGTGCTCCCAGACGGCGCCTTCTCAGGAAAGGTGCGCCGTGAGCCCCGACGACAGCCCGTTCGACCACACCCCGGCCTGGCGCTCGACCAGGACCGGCGCATCGTGACGGCGTCGGCCGACACCGCACGCCTGGTCGGTCGGCCCGCGTGCGATCTCATCGGCGACGACCCCCGCACGGTCCTCGGCGCCGCCCCTGCCTCCGTGATCGCGCAGGCCCTCGCCAACGGTGACCCGACCCGCCTGACCGCGACCGGGTCGACCGCCGAGCTGTGCCAGCGGTTCGCGGTCGAGATCCGGCGGATCGGGGTCGTCGAGCGGCGCGACGTCCAGATCGACGACTCGATCGAGCGACTGCGCACGATCGCCGTCATGACCGAGCACGACCGCGCTCTCGACACCTGGATCGACGACCTCCTCACCGCCGTCCCCGGCACCCTCGACGACGATCTGAGGATCGTCGCCCTCCGCCTGACAGGAGCACCTTCGTGACCTTGACCATCTCGGACCGCCAGAGCGACGGCTTCCACGTCATCGAGCTCGACGGCGACATCGACCTCAACTCGGCCCGCGAGCTGCGGGCCCACTTCGTCGAGCGCATCACCGATCCGGCGACGCGCGTCGTCGTCGACCTGACGGGGGTCGACTTCATGGACTCCTCGGGGCTCGGCGCCCTCGTGGGCGGCTGGCAGATCGTCCGGGGCCACGGGTCGTTCCGGATCGCCGGGGCCAACCGCACGGTGCGACGGGTTCTCGAGATCACCGGGATGGATGACGTCTTTCCACTGTTCCCCGCTGTCGCGGACGCGACCGCCGACTGATCGCGGGGCCCAGCGAGGCGCGGCCTCCTAGACTCGACAAGACACCGAGTCACGAAAGGTTCGTCGATGCCCCCGCGCAAGAGCCCCGCCCCCGTCGATCGGACCCGTTCGCGTGGTCGCCCACGCCTGGACATCGATCCGGATGCCGTCGCGGACGCCGTCGCCGAGCTCTTCGCGGAAGGTGGTCTCGACAAGGTCTCGATCGTCGACGCGGCCGAGAAGCTCAACGTCTCTCGCGCGACCCTCTATCGTTCGGTCCCCACCAAGGAGCACCTGCTGGGGATCCTCTTCGAGCGGAGCACCCGCGAGATGATGGACGCGGCGCGCACGGTGGTCTCCGCGACGCACGATCCGCGCGATCAGCTCGACGCCCTGCTCCGCCTGCACGTCGACGCCGCGATCCGCATGCGCGGCTTCATGCCGGTCTTCTTCGACGGCGGCGACCTCCCGCCGGAGGTCTACGACCGCTGGCGCACGTTCAGCAGCGAGTTCGAGGATCTCTGGGTGAAGTCCGTGGCGGCGAACATCGGATCCGGCGACCTCCCCCCGGGGGATCCGGTCGTCGCGGCCCGACTCCTGCTCGGGGCCTGCATCTGGGTGTCGCGGTGGTATCGCGCGGATGACCCCTACGACGCCCAGGTCATCGCGGACACCGCGATCAACCTGCTCCGGCAGGGGCGCCCGGCCGTCGGCCCGGGAGACGTCACACGCTGACACCGGCTCCGTCCGCGGCGGAATCGCCCCATGCCGCGAGCGGGCATGGCAGGGTGGTGCGCAGGGACGGAGATCCACTTGCCAGACAGAATCGCGAGCTCTGCCGCCAGGTCGGCCGCATTCGCTCGGGTCACGACGCTGGCGGCCGCAGTCGTTGCCGCGACCGGGGTCCTCGACCTCGTCACCGGCTCGGTCAACCTGTCCACGGCATGGACCTGCCTCGTCATCGCGCTGTCCCTGGCGATCGCCGCGATGCCGATGCTCCTGGGCAATCGCTTCCATCCCCTCGCGGGACTGGCCGGGTGCTGGGCGTTCACCGCCATCACCGCGCTGCAGGTCGCCGCGGGTGGGGACGCCATCATGGCGGTCAACAACCTGGTCCTCTACCCCATGATCAGCTGCTACCTCGGCTGGTTCTTCCGCCCCGGCATCGCCCGGACGACCGTGGCGGCCCAGTTCGCGGTGTCGGCCGCCGCGCTCATGACGACCGACCACCACGAGGTCTTCAGGACGTGGGCCAACCTCGCCCTGGCCTCCTACTTCTGCCTCGAGGTCGCGCTCTATCTGCGGGCCAAGCTCGACCAGCAGATCGAGTCCGACCCGCTCACCGGGGCACTCAACCGGACGGGCCTCACCACCCAGCTGCGCCGCGAGATGGCCGTCGCCGGCCGCACCGGAGCCCCGCTGGCCCTCGCCGCGATCGATCTCGACGACTTCAAGGAGACCAACGACCGCCTGGGTCACTTCGCCGGGGACCAGGCCCTGACCGCCGTCGTGGCCCACCTCAAGCGGTCCCTCCGGGTCCAGGACACGATTGCGCGCACGGGAGGCGACGAGTTCGTCGTCCTCCTGCCCGACACCCCCGCCGCCGTGGCGGCCGCCACGCTGAGGCGCGTCCGGGTCGACTCGTCGACCCCGTGGACGTTCGGTCTCGCGGTGCTGGGTCCGGCGGACACCCCGGAGACGCTGATGGCACGCGCCGACGACGACCTCTACGTGCAGAAGCGGCGTCGCGCCGAGATCTCCCGCGCGGACTGAGCCGCAGGCGTCAGGTGCGGCTGGACCCGACCGGGGACTCGAGCTCCTTGACGCTTCCGGTGCTCAGGCCCAGACCGATCAGCGCGAATCCCGTCCACCACTGCCCGAGCAGGCAGAACTCCAGACCGATCAGGGTGACGGCCACGCCGATGACGGCGATCAGGACGGGGGTTCGGGAGTCGAGGTCAAGCACTCAAGAAGCATAGGCACATGGGGCCCCAGAACTGGCGTCCCGCGCGGGTGAGTGTCGACACCGTCACACACGTCCACGGACCGGTGGCTCAGGAAGCCAGCCAGTCCTCGATGCGGGCGTTCACCTCGTCGGGGCGTTCGAGCTGCAGGAAATGGCCGCAGCCCTCCAGCACCTCCCACGTGCTGCCCGGGGGGAAGTCACCCGGGGACTGCTCGACCAGCTCGGCCTGGGCGCAGCCGTCGTTCCTGCCGTGCAGGTGGAGCACGGCGGCGGTCGGGCTGCCGAGAAACAGCGGCTTGGCCGCCATGACGAAGTTGTGCCGGTAGTACAGCAGCGCCGCCTTGCGCCGGCTCGGGGTGTCCAGCGCGTCCCAGAGATGCTCGAGGTCGGCCGTCGCGTCGTGGCCCGGCGACCATGCGCTCCAGAGGTGCGGGATCAGCCGGTCGAGTGCCCGGTGCGCGCCGGGCAGCGTGTTGAACAGGGCGTACCAGCTCAGGCGGAGCTGCCGCAGCGCCTGGCGCCGGCGGGACCAGTGGCCGAGCGGGCGCAGGATCACGAGCGGCGGTGGCACGGCCAGCGACACGAGTGACGCGAACCGGCCAGGTGCGACCTCCGCAACTCGCCAGACGGTCAGGGCGCCCCAGTCGTGCCCGACCAGCACGGCGCGCTCGTCGCCGCCCAGCGCATCCGCGATGGCCACGGCGTCCTGCGCCAGCGCCGCCAACCGGTAGTCACCGTCGGGGGCGAGTGAGCTCGGACCATAGCCGCGGGCGAACGGGGCGACCGCTCGCCAGCCCCGGCTCGCCAGATGGGGGCCGAGGTGGCGCCACGTCCAGGCCGTGTCGGGGTAGCCGTGGAGCAGCAGCGCCAACGGAGCGTCGGCGTCGCCCCACGCCAGGGCGGCGAACGTCAAGCCGTTCCCGGAGATCTCGATGTGCTCGGGCTCGGTCATGGGCCAAGCCTTCCATGCCGGGAAGGGTCAGGGGGCCGGCGGAGTGCTGACGAGCAGGGCCAGCACCGCGGCGGTCCCGCCGGTCGTGGCGAGCTCGACGCACCTGGCGAGCCCACCGACCGCCTCGAGCTGGGCGGCGGTCAGCTCGGTGCTGCAGTAGGCCGTCGCCTCCTCCGGGGTCAGGGGTTGGGCCGTGGGGCTGGGAGTCGGAGTTGGCGTGGGTTGCGGGGTCGGGTCCGGGGTCGGGTCCGGGGTCGGGGTCGGGGACGGAGTCGGAGTCGGGTCCGGGGTCGGGGCGGGAGTTGGTGTGGACCTCGTCGGGTCGGGCTTGACCGGCTCGGCTGGGTGGTCCTTCGTCGGGCGGGCCGCGCCGGACTCGTTCGGCGCATCGGTGGACTGCGACTTCGCGCGTTCAACCGTCCTGCTGCCACCCGCGAGCTGCACCTGGCCGGTGCCATTCGTGCTGGCTCCGTCGGCCAGCGCGGGAGTGAGGCCCTCGTACCGACCCATGCGAGCGAGCACGGCATCGACGTAGTCGGTGCTGTGGTTGTAGCGGAACACCGCGGTCCGCAGCCCGCTCGGCGTGCTCATGTCGACCTCGTTGGCGCACAGGTAGACAGCTGCGCCGAAGGCCGCGTCCTGGATGTCCTGGGGGTTCTTGCGACCGTCGTCATCGCCGTCGACGGCCACGGACGTCCAGGTGGAAGGGATGATCTGCATGGGTCCCACGGCGCGGTCGTGGGTCGCATCGCGGTCGTACTTGCCGTCGTCGGTGTCGGGGACAGCAGCGGTGGCCTTCGATCCGTCGAGCGGGATGCCGTAGACGCCGGGGGCGCTGGTGCCGTCGGACCTCACGACGTTGCCGTTGGTCCGGCCGTGGTCCGACTCGATCTCGCCGATCGCGGCCAACAGTGTCCACCGGAGGTGGCACGACGGCGCCACCTCGTTCACGACGCGGCTGGCGTCCTGGTAGGCCGCCAGGGTGACGGCCGGGACATTCGGCCGCCGGTCCGACACGGTGACGTTGCCCTCGTGGTCGGCCGCGGCGGGCGTCCGGACCACTTGCTCGGGGGCGACGGTGACGCTGGCCCGGGACTCCGGTGCCAGGTGCGGGATGGTCGCGAGGGTGGGTGCCGGGGCCGCCTGCCGGTCGGCGTAGGCCAGGGTGCTTCCGGCCACCGTGACCATCGCGACGAGCAGCGCGGCACGACGTCGACGACCCCGGCCGGGATCCTGCTGGCTAGCAGCCCAGCGACGTCGGAGAGCTTGAGACAGTCCTGCACGTTGGCGCATACGAGACTTTATTCAGCCGAGGCGCGGCGGGAGGAACGAATATCAACCGATAATCCGCATCTGCCTCGCGGGGAGCCGCAGTCTTGCCGTGCAGGTCACAGACCTGCGGTGGAGCCGCCTGTCGGAATCGAACCGGCGACCTTTTCATGACGGGAGGTCCCCGACGCCATTGCTCTCTGCAATTCCAGTCCCATACACGCCCTTGATTCCACCGGATTCGACTGCGGGGGCCGCGCCGGGGACGCGCGGGTCTTGGCAGAGCCGCTCGGCGACAGGTGAGTTCAGACATCTCCACTGCACGTGACCCTGGCCCCGTTTCATCCCCTGCCCAATGCGTCACGACCCCAGCGAGGAGCTACGTAGGCCCGGAAGAGCTTGGCCTGTCTCTCCGGTCATCGAGTAGCCAAGGACTGTTGCCGGGCGCCCACACGCAGGCGAGACCTACGTTCGAGGGCGAGTCGGGCAAGCTCGGGACTGGCCACTTCAGCGCCCGCGGGGTCCGGGTCCCGCCGCTGACGCCGATCTTCTGTGGTTCCGGCGCTCAGCCGTCCACCTTCAGCGCGCCCACCGGCTCAGCGCTTGTCGCCGGAGCTTCCAAGAGTGAATTCAACGCGGTTGCGGGGTCAGCCAACAACCCGCGGTTCGGCGCCAGCCCCTGAGCGATCGCGCGCTTGCTGAACACGAACTCCGGCGCCCGGTTGACACAATCGGCTGCGATGAGCCGGCCGTTATCGAAGTAGAAGCAGGCAAAATCGCGGCCCGTTTCCGGGTCGCCACGCAGCACGATCTCGTCATAGCCGGTGTTGAGGCCCACGATCTGAAGCTTGAGATCATATTGGTCCGACCAGAACCACGGCAGTGCGGAGATCTCCCTCACTTTCCCACAGATCGCCGCTGCGACGACTTTGGCCTGCTCGCCCGCGTTGGGCACTGACTCCAGGCGCAGACGGCAGCCATAGCGGGGATCGAAGAAGTTGGCGCAGTCCCCGGCCGCAAAGATGTTCGGGTCACTGGTTCGCCCGTGCGGGTCGACGAGGATGCCGTTGTCCGTGTTCAGGCCAGCCGTCTGGGCGAGTTCGACGTTGGGTACGACGCCGATGCCGATGATGACCAAGTCAGCGGCGATGTAGTCACCGTCTGCAAGTCGAACGCCGCGGACGTGGTCCTCACCCTCCAGCGCGGTGACGCCGACGCCGACGCGGAGGTCAACGCCCTCCTCGCGGTGAACACGATCGTAGAACGCGGACACATCGGGGGCGGTGACCCGTTGCAGAACTCGGTCGGCATTCTCGAGCACCGAAACGGTGACGCCCAAATTCCGGAGCGACGCCGCCGTCTCCAGCCCGATGTAGCCTGCGCCGATGATGACAGCGTGGCCGGTGGTGGTCAGGCCGTCGCGGATAGCCTCGATGTCGGCAGCATCGCGCAAGTAGTGGACTCCGGCGAGATTCGCCCCCGGCAGGCTCAACCGGCGCGGTCGAGCACCCAGGCAGAGAGCGAGCTTGTCGTAGCCAAGAGTTTCGCCGTCGGCCAGCGTGACCGTACGGGCTCGGCGGTCGACACTCGCGACACGTGCCTGGCGGAACGCGACCTGTTGCTTCTCGTAAAAATCCGGCTTCCGAATCAGGAGTTCCTCTAGGCTGGATTTGCCCGCGAGATAGGTCTTGGACAGCGGCGGGCGGTGGTAGGGCAGCGATGGCTCATCGCCAATCAACAGGACCTCTCCGCTCCATCCCTCCTGACGCAAGCTCGCACACAACTGTGCGCTTGCGTGGCTGGCTCCGACGATGATCACACGGCTGTTGCCCATGGCGCTTTCCCGCTCGCTGCCGTCACTCGAACCTAATTTCTCGCCTTGGGCGTCAGCTTGACCATCATCTTCGAATAGCCCTTGACAAAGTTGGACTGCACGTACTCCGGCCGGCCGATGACCTCGATGTTGTCGAACCGATCCAACAGCTCCTCCCACAGGATGCGCAGTTGCATCTCGGCAAGTCGGTTACCCATGCAGCGGTGCACGCCGAAGCCGAACGACATGTGGTTGCGCGCGTTCGAACGGTCGATGATGAAGGCGTCCGGGTCCTCAAACTGGCGCTCATCACGGTTGCCGGAGGCGTACCACATGACAACCTTGTCGCCCTTGCGCATGAACTGTCCGCCGAAGTGAACGTCCTCCTTGACGATCCGGCGCATGTACGCGAGCGGCGTCTGCCAACGAATGATCTCCGACACCATGTTGGGGATCAGCGAGGGATCTGTCTTCAACTTCTCGAACTGATCCGGGCTCTCGCTGAGAGCCAGTACGCCACCGGACATCGAATTGCGGGTCGTGTCGTTGCCGCCGACGATCAGCAGGGTCAGGTTGCCGAGGAACTCCAACGGTCGCTTGATCAGGTCCTTGGTGTCCTCGGAGGTCTGCATCAAGGTGATCAAGTCGAAGCCGGCCGCCTCGCCCGCCTCCCTCCGCGCCGCCTTGTCGTGCCAGAGGGCCATGAAGTTGCGTGCCATGTCCCCGAGGGCGTCGTAGAAGTCGTCCTGGTGGGTGGTGCCGCCGGTGGCCTCGGCGACGCCGCTGATCGTGTCAGACCAATAGACCAACTTGTGGCGCTGGTCGTACGGGAAGTCGAGCAGGGTGGCGAGCATGCGGGCGGTCATCTCTTTCGAGACCCGCTCCACCCAGTCGAACGGTCCGTCGGTCGGCAGGTTGTCGAGCACATCCTGCACCCGCTCACGGATGAGTGACTCCATCTCCTTCAGGTTCCTGGGAGCCACAACGCCCTGGACGGCCTTGCGCTGGAGGTCGTGCACTGGTGGGTCCATCGCGATGAACATCTCAACCTCGAGCAACGGGTCGCCGATGATGATGGCAGGCTCGGCCGAGAAGACATCAGGGTTCGTGTCGACGGCACGGATGTCTTCGTAGCGCGTGATCGACCAGAACGGTCCGAAGGGGCTGTCCGCCAGGTAGTGGACCGGGGCTTCCTCGCGGAGCCGCTTGAAGTACGAATGCCACTTTCCTTGACGAAACAGGAAGGGGTTGCTGACATCGAGCTCGGTCAGCCGCACGTCCGCTGCGTCCGGGATCGGTCGCTCGGTGAAGATGAGCGGCTCGCCCCTGCCAACAAGGCGTTTCGCCTTCTCCAC
>NZ_JAOPXQ010000280.1 GCF_025965075.1 Aeromicrobium sp. | reverse complement strand
GAGCGGTGCAGGGGCCGCTGAGAAGTGGCCGCGTCGTCGAGGATTCCGCTACGTCGGCGGGGTGAGGCGCGGCCCGAACAGTTTCAGCGCCTTCAGCGCACCCAGGCCGATGACAGGGAAGCGCCGGTGGAGCCACGTGACCAGTGCCAGCTGCCAGGGGAAGATCACCTCGCGCTGATTCCTCCGGATCGCCTGGACAGTGCGACGCGCCACCACCTCCGGTTCGAGCACGGGAAACCAGCTCGACATCCGGGGATACCAACCCATGTCAGCGTCGTTGCGCTCGAAGTAGCTGGTGTTGACCTCCGATGGACACACGAGCGAGACGCCGACCCCGTAGCGTCCGACCTCCTCGCGGAGGCTCGCCGAAAGACCGACCATGGCGTGCCGGGTGGCGGTGTACGGAACCATGAACGGCAGAGGGAAGAAGCCCGCGGGGCTGGTCATGTTGACGATGTGCCCTTCGCGGCGGCGAATCATGGTCGGCAGGACCGCCCGGCTGGCATGCATCGCTGCAGCGAATGGCAGGTGCACTGTCATCGAGATCTCACGCTGCTCGATCTGCTGCAAGGGCTTGAAGGTTCCAGCGCCGACGTTGTTGACCAGGATGGCCACCGGCCCGAGATCGCGCTCCACCTCGGTGACCATCGCTTCGATTGCCTCCGGATCGCTCATGTCGCACGGATACGAGCGGGCCAAAGCGCCGATCTTGGCTGCCTGCGCCTCCAACGCGTCACGGCCACGGGCGACGAGCGCCACCCGTACACCTTCGCGGGCGAGCGCCTCGGCGATCGCCGCGCCAATTCCCATGGACGCCCCGGTGACGATGGCGACCTTTCCTTCCAGGGTCCGCATGGCGACTCAGGCGTCGTAGTCGACGGCGACCGACGGCGTGGTCGGGTGGGATTGGCAGGTGAGTACCTGGCCGTTCTCCACGTCGGCCGCTGACAGGGCGAAGTTCTGCTCCATCGCAACTGATCCGAGCAGGACCTTCGCCTTGCAGGTGCCGCAGGCTCCGCCGAGGCAGGCGTAGGGCGCGTCCAGGCCGGCTTTCAACGCGGACTCGAGGACGGTGTCGCCGGCTGCCAATGAGACCTCGTGCTGACGGCCGCGCAGACTGACCGCAACTGTCGCCGGGGCAAAGTCGTCGCCGATCCTGGGCTTCTTGTAACCGTGGAAGAGCTCCACGTGCACGTGGTCGGGCCCGGCGCCTTGCTCGATGAGCAGGTCACGCAGGTCGGTCACCATCTCGACCGGTCCACACAGGAACCATTCGTCCACCGAGTCTGCGGCGACGTCGGCGTTGGCGTCGAGCCATTGGTTGAGCCTGGAGCGGTCGACGCGACCGCGGAGATGTACCGGGTGCCGCGGATCGCGGGATCGCACGTGGATGATCCGGAGGCGGTCGGCGTAGCGCGCCTCGAGGTCGTCCAGCTCCTCGCGGAACATCGTGCTGTCGGCGTCCCTGTTGCCGTAAACCACCGTGAAGCGACTGTCGGTCTCGACGGCAAGTGTCGTCTGCAGGATCGAGAGCACGGGGGTGATGCCACTGCCGGCGGCGATCGCCACGTAGTTCTTCGCGGCGAGTGGGTCGAGCTGTGTGCCGAACGAGCCCGTGGGTGTCATCAGCTCGAGGGTGTCGCCCGCCCGCAGCTGCTCCATTGCGAACGTGGAGAAGGCGCCGCCGCTGATGTGCTTGACGGCGATCTCCAGCGTGTCGGACGTGGCTGCGGAGCAGATGGAGTAGTTGCGCCGTACGCCCTTGCCGCCCAGGTCGGTACGGAGGGTGACGTGCTGACCGGGCTCGAAGGAGAACTGGTCGCGCAGGTCGTCGGGCACGTCGAAGCGGATCAGCACACTGTCATGCGTCAACTGATCGACACCGGCGACCCTGACTGGGTGGAACACCGCGGCGTGCGCCGAGGATCGCTTCGGCATGCGCACGGGGAGGAGCCGAGCCAATTTGCCGTTCAGCTGCTTCCACTCGCGGTACTCATCTGGGTCGAGCTGCTGGCCCAGGACGGTGCCGATCGCTGCATCGCGATCGAGGTAGGCCTCCTCGTTGCGTCGCCAGGTCGCGACATACCGGTGGAATGGGATCGAGGGGTGCAGGTGGTGGACGAGGTGGTAGTTCTGGGAGAGGAGCAGGGGCGTGAGGACCCATTCAGATCCGACACGGTTGCGAGTGGCACGGTAGCGATTCTCTTGCTGGGTGTCCTCGAGGTCGTGGTGCGGGAGCCAGTCGAACCACCAGGCCAGGACGAACATGGCGACCCGGGCGGGGATCAGGTACAGCACCGCCAGCGTCCAGAGGTGCCCGGTGAACGCAGATGTGACGATCACGGCAACACTGGTCACCAGCAGGAACGAGGTCTCCAGCACCTCTGCCCGGGGCCGGCTCTTCACATTGCGCACCAGAAAGGTCAGGTAAGGCACGTCCATCAGCGGGAACCGAACGGGAAGCTGCCACCAAGGAGCGCCACTGACGAAGTGGTCGGGGTCGTTCTCGTGGTCGTTGGTGTTCCGGTGGTGCTCGATGTGGATGAACGCGAACGACTTGAAAGAGATCATCGGCGAGACGAAGAACATCGCGACCCGGCCAAAGGCGACGTTGACCCAGCGGTGGGTACTGATCGAGAAGTGCGCCGCGTCGTGCAGCACGGTGAACAGCACGAAGATCGCGGTCGCGCTGAGCAAGACCGTCGCGGGGACGGGAAGCGTGTCGGTCAGCGCGGCCCACGTTGAGGCCACGAAGACCGCGATGGCACCGGAGAAGATGGCAACGATGGGCCACGAGATCGCCGGGACTCTCTCGCCCGGGTCAGGAAGCGCGTGACGAGTGACTGCTGGTAGCTCCGAAGTTGCTGACATACTCAGCAATGTACGAATCGGAGGCCGGACCCGCGAGGGGTGCCAAGCCCACTACGGTGTGCGCGCAGCACATTCGATCAGGCTCTGTCAGGCCCCGGCGCAAGCACGACTGGACCAAGCACATGCACCAGGCGCAACGCCGCATGCAGTTCGGCAATTCGCTCTGTCGCGCGACGTCCGCGCCGTTCCTCGGCCCGGCGAAGTCGCTGCAGCACGGTGTTCCGGTGTACGCCGAGTTCATCCGCTGCCGCCGCTAGACCTCCTTGTGCGTCGAGCACTGCGAGTAGCGTCCGTCGTTCCTCCTCCTCCCGGCGCCCACTGGCCGCCAGCCCGCCCAACTCGGCCGCGACGAAGGAGCGGGCCAGGTCCAGGTCGCCACTCATCGTGTCCACCAGCGCTATCTCGACGTACGACGTCACCGCGGCTCCGCGGCCGGTGAGCTCGACGATCCGACGGCCGCGTTGCGCCTGGAGATGGGAGTCTCGAAAGCCAGTAGTGCCCTGCGCAGGAGTGCCGAGGGTGACCCGGACCCTCTCGGGAACCTGATCGGCCAAGGGCTGGAGATCCCTTGGAGGAACGCCCGTGGCACCCGTCGTGGAGGCCCAGCCCCAGAGCGCATGGGCTCCGTCCGGAACGAGCAGGGGATGTGCTGAGCCGAGATGGGTGCCGACCGCTTCACCCAGACGCGCGAGGTCGACGTCATCGCGATCAGTCCAGCAGACGAAGGCCGTCTGCCATCCAGTGAGCCGGTGGGACAAGGTGCGTTCCGCACGACGGATGTCGATCCGGCTACCGGCGATCAACGCCCGGACCGCATCCGTGCGGGCAGCCCGAGCCCGGGTCTGGATACGGTCGAGCTCGGCGACGTACTCGGCAGCGACCTCGCTGGAAATGCGGTCCACGTAGGCGAAGGCGTAGCGCTGAATGTTGGCCACCACCGCGAGGGCGATGGCCGGATCGGGCACGAACTCGGTGATCCCTGCCAGGATGCGCTCACTGAAGTACGCATGGCCCATTCGGTAGAAGCGCAGCATCACGTCGACGCTGTAGCCGCGCGCCGCCATGGCACGCGCATGCTCGAGTGCAGTGACCGGCGCTGACGCGGCGCTCACATCGATTCCGTGCCGCACCATCGACATTGCCGCCTCGAGGTTCGACGAGCACGACCCCAACGTCAGCCCCCGAAGCTCATCATCAGCACTCGCCTCCGGCACCCGTTCAAGGATGTAGCCGAGCATGTCGTCGGCGTACAACGACACGTGGCCCAACAACTCGGCGGCAGTGCGGCGCAGCTCGACCACCACCGCTTCGGGAAGGTCTCCCACCGCCTCACTCACGCCCATGACCAGAGACTATCCGGGCTATCAGCCCGAGCCGCTGCGAACACCGCGCGCGACGTTCCTCAACCACGGTCGGACAAACATCTGGATCTCCAAACTTCGGATCACCGGCTCAACTGAAGATTTTCGCCCACCAACATCCACACTCGTGCGCGCCCAGGGCCGTCAGTCGGCGTCCGAAGATCGACACGGACTGGAGAGCTGGAAGGACAATCAGCCGAAGGTAAGCGACCCCTCAGACATCGTCGAAGACGTGCAGTCGAGGGCTGCTAAGCGAGACGTCGGTCGGTATGCGGCGCTGAAGAACCCACCGCGGACCCACTCCTTCGGGGATTGCCCAGCAATTGTCTGCGGCGCGGGG
>NZ_JAOPXQ010000180.1 GCF_025965075.1 Aeromicrobium sp. | reverse complement strand
GATCTTTGAACGTAGTCAGGGTCTTCTCGAATTCTTCAGATTCGTGGGATTTCCGCACCCAGTCTAACGGCTGGCGGGGCGCCGCCACGCGCTACGCTGCACAGTCATGGCCACCCAGGACGTTCCGACCCCCTTCGCCAGCGACGATCCGGTCTATCGCACCGGCGTCATCGAGCTCCTCGGAGTCCTCGCGTACGGCGAGATCAGCGCGTGGGAGCGCCTCGCCGAGGATGCCAAGATGTCGCCCGACATGCGCACCAAGGTCGAGATCGCAGCGATGGCATCGGCCGAGTTCGGCCACTTCGAGCTGATCCGCGACCGTCTGCTCGAGATGGGGGAGGACCCCTACGAGGCGATGCAGCCGTTCGCGACGACGTTCGAGCGCTTCCACCGCCAGACCACGCCGTCGGACTGGCTCGAGGGCCTCGTGAAGGCGTACGTCGGCGACGGCCTGGCGGCCGACTTCTACCGCGAGATCGCGGCCTACCTGGACGCCGACACGCGCGCGCTGGTGCTCGACACGCTGAGCGGGACGGGACACTCGGAGTTCGTCGTCGACGCCGTGCGGGGCGCGATCGAGGCCGACCACCGGGTAGGTGGACGTCTTGCCCTGTGGGGCCGACGGCTGATGGGCGAGGCGCTGAGCCAGGCGCAGATGGTCGTGGCCGAGCGGGACGCGCTGAGCACCGTGCTGGTCGGCGGCGTCGACCACCCGGGCATGGACCTGGCCGGGATCGGGCGGATGTTCACCCGCCTGACCGAGGCCCACACCGCCCGGATGGACAAGCTGGGCCTCGCCGCCTAGCAACCACGGGTCCCCAGCGAGCGACGGACTGCGGACGCAGCCCGGCACCTGCGAGGAACGAGCGGTTGGAGTGGCGAGGAACGAGCCGCGCGCCCTACTTGGAGTTGGCGGTGACGGCTTCGCTGGCGGCGAGCCCGAAGCCCACCTTGCGGCCGATGTCCGAGGTGAAGTCGAGGTAGGCGACCTTCTCGGCCGGCACCGCGACAGTACGACCCTTGTCATCGGTCAAGGTGAAGACCGAACCGTTCTTGAGGGCCTCGTCCAGCAGCGCGAGGACAGCGCGGGGCTGCTCCTCGGTCGACACGGACAGCTCTCGGGGGGCGTGCTGCACGCCGATCTTGACCTCCACGGTCACTCAACTCCTTGGGTGTTGTCGTCTTCATTGCGGGGGAATCCGCCGATGCCACGCCAGGCGAGCCCGGCGACGAGCTGGACGGCCTCGGTACGCGTGAGGGTCGAGTCCTGGGACAACCAGTTGCGGGCGCCGACGTGGCCCATCCCGACCAGGCTGACCGCCAGCAGGTGCGACGCGGCACCCGGCAGGCCGGTGTCCTCGTGGATGACCTCGGCGATCGCCGCGGCCGACTCCTCGACGACCCGGTCGACCTGCTGGCGCACGGCGGGGTCGCTGGTCAGGTCGGACTCGAACACGAGCCGGAACGCGGCACCCTGGTCGGCGACGTAGTCGTACCAGAGCTCCATCGTCGCCTGGACCCGCCGGCGGTTGTCGGTCGTCGACGCGAGCGCGTCCTTGACCTCGCTGATGACGGTGTCGCACGAGGTCTCGAGCAGCGCGAGATAGAGGTCGAGCTTGCCGGGGAAGTGCTGGTAGAGCACGGGCTTGGACACACCGGCGCGCTCCGCGATCTCGTCCATCGACGCCGAGTGGTAGCCCTGCTCGACGAAGACCTCCAGCGCGACCTGCAGGAGCTGTGCGCGACGCGCTGAACGCGGGAGACGGCTCGTGCGGGGACGCATCGGGATCGCTTCGGTCACGACGTCAGCCTACTGCCCCGCCCATCATGCGGACGGGCGGAGCCGGTGTCGACGGACAGCGGGAACAATGGACGCATTGACGGCGTTGTGCCGACGAACACCGTACGTACCAGAGGAGAACCCGTGGTCGCCCCACTCGTGCAACCAGCCGCAGAGCTCACGATCGACGAGGTGCGCCGCTACAGCCGCCACCTCATCATTCCTGACGTCGGGATGACGGGCCAGAAGCGGCTCAAGAACGCCAAGGTCCTGGTCATCGGCGCCGGCGGCCTGGGCAGCCCCGCGCTGCTCTACCTGGCCGCGGCCGGCGTCGGCACGCTCGGCATCATCGACGACGACGTCGTGGACGAGTCCAACCTGCAGCGCCAGATCATCCACGGCCAGTCCGACATCGACAAGCCCAAGGCCGAGTCCGCCGCCGCCTCGGTCGCCGAGACCAACCCGTACGTCACGACGATCGTGCACAACGAGCGCCTCGACACCGACAACGTCCTGGAGATCTTCAGCCAGTACGACCTGATCGTCGACGGCACCGACAACTTCGCGACCCGCTACCTGGTCAACGACGCCGCCGTGATCCTCGGCAAGCCGTACGTGTGGGGCTCGATCTACCGCTTCGAGGGCCAGGTCAGCGTCTTCTGGGCCCAGGAGGGTCCGCAGTACCGCGACCTCTACCCCGAGCCGCCGCCGCCGGGCATGGTCCCGTCGTGCGCCGAGGGTGGCGTGCTGGGCGTCCTGTGCGCCTCGATCGGCTCGATCATGGTGACCGAGGCGATCAAGCTCATCACCGGCATCGGCGACCCGCTGATCGGCCGGCTGATGGTGTACGACGCGCTCGAGATGCGCTACTCGACGCTCAACATCCGCCGCGACCCGACCGGCGAGCCGATCACGGCGCTGATGAGCGACTACGAGGCGTTCTGCGGCGCGATCAGCGAGGAGGCGGCCGACGCGGCCGCGGACTCGACGATCTCGGTGGCGACCCTCGACGGCTGGCTGAAGGAGCG
>NZ_JAOPXQ010000164.1 GCF_025965075.1 Aeromicrobium sp. | reverse complement strand
TTGCTGACCTCGTTGGCGGCGCCGCCGATCAGGGCGAGGCAGCCTCCGACGAACAGCACGAAGACCGCGACCAGGATGAGCAGCACGTTGCGGACGGTGTGGCTCTTCTTCGGCTGCTGGTAGGGCGCCGGCGGGGCCGGGGGCTGCTGGGGCATGGACATGAGGAATCCCTCCGAGACGAGGTGACCGGGTGTCACCTGCCGGGCCAGCATGCGGCGGTGTCGGGGGCTGTGGTGGGCGCGCGGACGTACGTGGTCACAGCGAGCCAGCGAGGTGGCTCCTTCGAGCCGTGGTGGTTGCGTGCTGCGGCCGAGACTCAGTCGGTCGGGGCGTTGACCTCGTGCCAGACGTCGTGCGCCTCGTCGTAGGCGTCGACAGGCAGGTCGAGGGCCCGGCGGACACGCCAGCGGCCGACGAGGCAGGCGACCGGCATCAGGTCGATGTCGCCGGGCTGGATGTCGCGCAGCGGGATGGTGAACCAGCGCAGCGCCTCGCGCAGCCGGCCGACCTCCTCGAGGGACTCCGCGATCCACTCGTAGTCACCGATCACGAGCTGGTCGGCGCGGCTGCGGGTCAGCAGCTGGGCGAGCAGGTCGTCGGCGTCGTCGGCCTGGTGCTCGAGGCTGAGGTCGAGGAGCCCGACCAGGGGATCCAGGATCGTGCGGCCGCCGTCGTCGATCGCCTGCTGGTACGTCGCCCGGGCCTCGTCGGTCCGGTCGAGCGCGCCGAGCTCCTCGGCGAGACGGGCCAGCGTCTCGGCCCGGCCCTCCTGCCCGGGGAGGAAGCCCGCGAGCAGGCGGTGGTACTCGGCCAGGCGCTGCTCGCGCTGGGGCTCCACGTCGATCTCGTCGAGAGCTTCACACAGCTGGTCCCAGGTCATGGGTCGAGTCTGGCAGCGGGCCCGGCGCCGCCGTCCACAGGCCCGTGATGAGGACGTGAATCAACAGGCTGGACGGGTTACGTCGGGTCGACGCAGGCGCTGCCGGTGGAGACCGTCACCGTCTGACGGTCGCCCTGGACCCGCAGGAAGGCTCCGGTGGCGTCGTCCTGGAAGGCCAGCGTGTAGACGGCCCCACTGGTCTCGTCCATCTTGGCGACCATCCCGGCCTCGGTCGCGAGATCCTCGATCGCGTCGACCGTGCTGGCCTCGAGCTTCGTGGCTGAGCTCTGGGTGCTTCCGCCGAGCCGGCGCTGCCAGGCGCCCTCACCACACTCGCCGAGCCGGGACTCGTCGCCGGACCACGGGCCGGGGGCGACGGCGTCCTGCACCTGGTCCTGCAGACGATTCTGCTTCCCTGCCTCGGCGTCGGTCAGCTCTCCGCGGACGGTCGCGGACTGGCTGGTGTCGTCGGACCCGTTGCCGAGGTCATCCGAGTCGTCGGTCAGGGTCCCGAAGGCCCACATGCCGGCCACGGTCACCGGGACGAGGACGGCCAGGGCCAGCACGGCGGTCCGGTTGGGGTGGGCGGTGTAGGCCGGGAGGACGCCGGGGAACTCGGCCTCCATCTGCTTGGCGTCCACGACGGTGACGTCCGGGTCCTGGTTCGCCTCCGGGACGGCGGCGGCGATGCCCATCACATCCTCGTCGGCCCACATGTCGGTGTTGAGCGAGAAGTTGCCGCCGTCGCCGGCGATGACCAGGTAGGGCGACATCATGCCGGTGTTGAGCACGAGCATGCGGGCGGCGCTGCGGGTGCTCGCGTCGATCCGGACGGTGTCCTTGCGGCCGTAGCGGCGGTACGTGATGTCGGTGGCGGTGACGGTGACGCTCATGGCGCGCGGGAGGGTCAGGCGCCAGAGGAGCACGACGACGAGGGTGACGACTGCGGTGACGCCGGCGATGGGCAGGGTCGCCGCTGCGCCGAGGCGGTGCGCGGAGGCGAGTCCCACGGGCACGCAGACACCGAGCGGGATGAGGATCTGGCCGACGGGGATCTTCCGCTTGCTGCGGTGCGCGAGGTCGGGGGAGTAGCGGACGGACCCGTCGGCCAGGGCGGTACGACTCATCGGCGGCCTCCTCGTGGCGGGGCGTGTCCCCGGGTTGTGGGAACACCACTGTGACGGGTGCTATGTGACAGCCAGTACCCGACCCCGATCCAGCCTCATATGGGGAGTCAGCCGTCGAGCCCGGCGGCTCGCAGCCTCGTGCGTACGTCGTCCAGCAGGCGGGCCGGGAACTCCGAGGTCCGCCGGCACCGCTCGACGAGGTAGACGATCTTGTTGAGCCGGGGGCCGGGCAGCTCGAGGCCCCGTGACTCGATCGCGGGACGCAGGACATTGCGGTCGAACCCGCCGTCGCTGGGCAGCTCGATCCCGCGCCACAGGGCGAATGCCCGCTTGAGGTCGCCGTGCGCGACCACGCCGTGGTCGGGGGACAGCGCGACGGCGATCGCGCCGACGAGCCAGGCGTCGCTCTGCTGCAGGGCGTTGACGTCGAGCTGGATCGTGCCGGAGTCCGGCAGGGGGGCGGCGGGGGCGTCGAAGTGCAGGACGGCGGTGAACGTCAGGTCGGGGAACCGCAGCTCGACCCGCGAGCCGGAGCGGGTCAGCGAGACCTTCTGGCCCGGCGCGGGGGTGCTGGACCCGCCGGAGGGGGTCGTGAGCTCGACGATCGCCCCGTTGTCCCGCTGCCCGCGGTAGACGACCGGCTGGCCGCCGGTGGCCGTGACCACCAGCGCCGGATCGCTGACGTAGGGCAGGCGCACGAAGACGTACGTCGACCCGTCGATCGTCTCGGCGACGAGCGGTTGCTGCTCCGGCAGGTTCATCCGCCGCGCCAGGACCAGGGTGGCGCCCACCTCGAGCGAGGCCTCTCCGGCGTACTGCTCGCCGGCCGACCAGGCGATGTGCAGCACTCGGGCTCCTCGGGGTGTGGAACGTGTTCCGCCGCGGCTCGACCGGAGCCGCCCGCGACCCTGACGATGATGCCATGGGCACACTCTCCGCACTGACGTTCGACCTGCTGATCGTGGTGGTCTTCGCCGCCGTCGTGTGGGTCGGGCTGCGCGTCGCGCAGAGCATCTTCGGCACGAGCTCCAAGAAGGCCGCCGCGACCGAGGTCGCCGCCAAGCTGGTGTCCTACCCGACGGGGTCGTCGGCGGTGCTGCGTCGCCGGTTCGTGCGTGCGCTGACCGGCCAGCACGTCGTGATGCCCAGCGGCGAGCGGCTGGCATTCGGCGACCTGGCGGTCCGGGTCGCGCCGGAGGACCTCGAGCGGCTCGATCCCGACGGCGATCTGGAACGCCTGGGGGACGACGGGGCGCGCCTCTACGCCGCGCACGCCGAACGGGCCGGCTGGGCCGTGCCCCGGCAGGTACGGGTCACGGTCGAGGTCGACCCGGGCCTGCGGTCCGGCTGGATCCCGCCGGCCCGGGGGACGGGTCGCGCCGATCCGGCGCGGCGGGACAGCAAGCCCGCCGTCGGGTGGGACGCGGTTCCCGCGGCGGGTGCGGTCCCGGCTGCGCCGCGGCGACCGGCGCAGGCGCCGCTACCTGCAGCGACGCCCGACCCCGCCGCGACGGCGAGCTTCCCGGCGCTGGTCCCGGACCTCGACGACGCCCCGACGATGAACGTCGCCAGCGGCCTGCGGCTCGAGCGGGACGGTCGGACGTACACGATCGGGCGGACGGGAGCCGTCCTCGGCCGGCTGCCGGAGAGCCCCGTCGCGTTCGCCGAGCCGGAGGTGTCGTTCCGGCACGCGGCGATCCGGCTGCAGGGCGTGCAGTGGCAGGTCAAGGATCTCGGGAGCACCAACGGGACGACGCTCGACGGTCAGCGGATCGATGGCGACGACTGGACCACGATCCACGCCGGGTCCGTGCTCGGGCTGGCGGGAGTGCAGATCACCGCAGCCCTCGACAGTGCGGGGACGGTGCACCTGCAGGGCGTCACCGGTCGCTAGCAACAATGGACCTGCACGTCGTACCGTCATGATGAGGGCCTCGCCCGCCCGGAGCAGGAGGATCAGCCGCATGCCCGATCCTCTCGCCACGACCCCGGTGCCGGGCCCGCCGCCTCCGCCGCCGGCGACCGTGCCGACCCGCGAGCGGTTCGAGCTGCTCAAGCGGATCGGCGCCGGGAACCACGGGGTCGTGTTCCGCGCCCGCGACAGCCAGCTGCAGCGCGAGGTCGCGATCAAGCGGTTCTCCCACTTCGTCGCCGACGACCCGCGCGCCATGCTGCGCATCACCCGCGAGGTCGCGACCCTCGCCCGGGTGTCGCACCGCAACGTCGTGACGGTCCACGACCTGGTCCACATGACCGACGGCGACGGCGAGGTCACGCCGCACCTGGTCATGGAGCTGGTCGAGGGCACCTCCCTGCGCGACCTGCTCGCGACCCACGGACCGAGCCTGCGGGCGGTGACCGTCGTGCGTGGCGTGCTCGAGGGGCTCGCCGCGTGCCACCAGGCCGGCATCCTGCACCTCGACATCAAGCCGGCGAACGTCCTGGTGACGCCCGAGGGTGGCATCAAGATCGTCGACTTCGGCATCGCCCGGGCCGCGTCCGACGCGACGGCGACCGTGGCGGGGACGCCGCACTACATGGCACCCGAGCAGTTCGACGGCCACTCGGACGAGCGCAGCGACATCTACTCGGTGGGCTGCCTGCTGTACGAGTGCTTGACCGGGAAGCCGCCGTTCGAGGGGACGCTCGGCTCCCAGCTGCTGGCCCACCGCAACCACCCGCGCCCCGATCCGCGGGCCCTGGCACCCGAGGTGTCGGCGTCGCTCGCGGCGGTCGTGCAGCGGGCGATGGCGGTCGACCTGACGCAGCGCTACCAGTCGGTCGCGCAGATGCTGGCGGCCTTGGACGCCGCGGACCTGACCCCGGCCGCGGTGCCGGCGCCGCGGATGTCGCCGCCGCTGGTCCTGCCGCGGCAGGAGCCGCCCCGGCCGGTGGACCCCACGGCGAGCCCGTTCGTCGTGACCCGCATGAGCCGGTCCGGGTCGTACGCCCTCGGTCTCGGGCTGAGCGCCTTCCTCGTCGCCCTGGTGCCGGGGGTGGTCTGGGCGACGACGGACCTGGTCCCCGAGACGTACCGGCCGTCCCTGTGGCGCGACGCCAGCGGCACCCCGTGGTGGACCGTGGCGGTGGCGGTCGCCGTGGCCTACCTGCTGCTGCGCCGGCAGGCGTACTTCGCCCTGCTCGGCGGGCCGGCGGTGGGGGAGCCGCGCCCCGACGCCCGTGTCCACGGGCCGATGCGGTCCGGCCTGCGGATGGCCACCGGGGCGGCGCTGCGGGGCTCGATCCCGATGCTGTTCCCCTGGTACGTCCTGCTGGTCGCGACCGTCGTGCGCGCCGGGGGCGATCCATGGCCGCAGGACGTGTTCGACACCGCCTGGGGCCTGGGCTGGGTGCTGATGCCGGCCGCCGCACTGGTGCTGGCGCTGCGCGGGGTGTCGCGGCTGCGGCCCCGGTTCGGCTCGCTGTTCATGGCGATGGTCTACCTGGCGGCCGCCGCGCTGGCGGTGGTCCTGTTCGTGGCCTATCCCCAGGCGATCTGATCCGGCCGAGGCGATCTCGGCCCGTTGTCCGAGGCGGTGTCTAGGCTGGGAACGGGACGACTTCAGGGCGTTGCTTTCCCCTCTGATTGCAGGGAAAAAGATGGTTCAAGGTCTTGCTTTGTGGTAGCCCCACGAGATACACTCGAACATACGTTCTAGTCATTCATCGGGGGTTCCATGATCATCGAGCAGCTGTCATCGGTCGTCGATGATGCTGCTGCCTTGGAGCCGTGGACATTGACCGGCACCGAGCTGCGTGAGGTCGCGGTGGCGGTGCAGACCGCTCGGACGGCACTGGATGCGTTGGCTTCGCGGCTGATGGGCTCGGCCGACGACATGGGGTTGGCGACCGAGGACGGCGCGACGTCGACGACCGCCTGGTACGCGAACCTGACCGGGGTCGCGAAGCACGATGCGGGGCGCCTGATGGGCCTGGCGCGGGCCACGACGGCCCGCACCGAGGCCACGCGGACGGGGTGGGCGTCGGGGAAGATCTCGACCGAGCAGGCCGGGGTGATCATGAAGGCGATCACCGCCCTGCCCGACTGGTGCACCGACGAGCAGGTGGCCGCCGCCGAGGCGCACCTGATCGCGTTGGCGCCCGAGCACGACCTCCACGGGTTGAAGGCGCTGGCCAACCGGGTGCTGGAGGTCATCGACCCCGACGGCGTCGAGGACTACCTGGGCCGCAAGCTCGCCGACGAGGAGAAGCGTGCGTGGGACGCGACCCGCCTGGCACTGCACCGCCGCGGTGACGGCACCACCCGGATCGCCGGGGTCGTCCCCGACGACTACGCCGCGAAGCTGCGCGCCGCCCTCGAGGGCATCACCGCACCGCGACGGACCGAGGCCAATGCGTCCCGCCACGCCATGACGGTCGGGGACTTCAAGGCCCTGCCACACGCGCAGAAGCTCGGGCTGGCGTTTCTGGAGCTGATCGACCACCTGCCCCAGAACGCCCTGCCGCAGGCCGGGGGGCTGGCCGCGACCGTGACGGTCAACGTCGACCTCGAGGTGCTGCGGACCGGGCGCGGGACGGCGCGGACCTCCTCCGGGGACGACGTGTCCGCCAGCTCAGCGCAGCGGACGGCGTGCAACGCGCACCTGGTCGCGCTGTTCCTGGACACCGACTCCCGGGTCACCGACGTGGGCCTGTCCAAGCGGCTCTACGACCGGCACCAGCGCCTCGCCCTGGCTGCCCGCGACCGGGGTTGCGTGTGGGCGGGATGCGAGCGGCCCCCGTCGTGGTGCGAGGCGCACCACCTGACCTTCTGGTCCGAGGACGGCCCGACCGACCTGGACAACGCAGCCCTGCTGTGCCACTTCCACCACCACCTGATCCATCAGGAGGAGTGGTCCGCCCGGATGGCAGCGGACGGGGTCGTCGAGATCATCCCGCCGCCGCGGGTCGACCCCCGGCAGCGACCACGACGCCATGCCAGGTTCACCCGACAAGAACCCCGCGCAGCGTAGGGGCTGTCAGCGCATCACGAACCACGTGACCACGGCGGTCACGTGGCTCGACCCGCGCGGACGCCGGGCGGGCGGCTGGTCCGCGTCCTCGTGGTCCGTTCGACGATGATCGCGCCGACCAGGGCGCCGAGCGTCCCCAGCAGCTCATCGCTGAGGGTGTCCTCGTAGGCACCGTCGAGCTCGGTGCCGCGGCGGATGAAGGTGTACCACTCGCCGAGCTCCCAGCCGACCGCCAGGATCGCCCCGAGCCCCGTGATGCCGACGATCAGCAGCCACCGCGGCCGCACGTCCGCCCGGGCGATCAGCAGACCGCAGCCCCACAGCAGCAGCATCCAGTTGACGAAGTGGTTGATGTTGTCCCACGGCTCGATCGTGTCGTAGAGGTCGAACGTGTTGCCCGTGACGTCGATCAGGAACGGGGCCATGATCAGCGCGAACGCGCCCCACGGCATCCCGTCCGCGTTCCGTGTCCGCCACCACCAGACCGCGGGGACCAGGAGCATCAACAGGGGATAGACGGCCAGGCGGTAGCCGAAGCCCTTGCCCTCGAACTGGTCCAGGCCCGCGAACGTACCCACGGCCAGCTGGACCACGGTCAGCGCGAGGACGAGGACAGCGGCCCTGAGCCCGGGCCGGTGGGAGGTCTGCATGGCGTACACCCTCCCACGCTGCGAATGGGTGGTCGTGCCATTGTGCTGCGCAGCGCGCCGGCAGTGGTCCAGACTCTCCGTACGTCCATGGGAGGGAGCCCGGCGATGGAGAAGATCGACGACATCAAGATCCTGGTGCTGCGCCGCGACGGCGTGTGCGGTTGTGGCGTGGCGGTGCCTCGTGGCGTCCAGGCGGGCTGGCATCGCACGCTACGGGTCGTTGTCTGCGCCCGCTGTCTGGAGAGCGGCGACGTCACGGAGGCGTCGTCGGCCGAGGCCGAGGTCGAGATTGGACGGCCGGGTGCGTCGCTCGACCGCGAGCACGCGCGAAGGATGCGGTCACGGGAGGTGACGGTGCGAGCCGCGCACCCGGTGATCGGCGGGCTCCTGCTGCTCCTGGCGGGACCCCGGCACACGACCGAGGCATTCCGGATCGGCGCGGAAGGCGAGCGGCAGGTCGCTGCGGCCTTGGAGCGCGCCGGCGGAGGCGATGTCCTGTTCCTCTACAACCGGCGTCGCGGCACGGGGGCGGAGCGAGGTGACATCGACATGCTGGCGATAGCACCGTCGGGCGTCCACATCATCGATCCGAAGAAATACGTGGGACGCAAAATCCGGGCGACGGTGCGCGGTGACGAGATCGTCGTCGACGGGCGCAAGCACACCGGCCTGAGCGCGAGCATGCGCCGCCAGATCGCCTTCGTGACCGCGGCTGTGCAGAGCGGACCGCAGTCGCAGGCGCCGGTGCACGCGGCGTACTGCTTCCTCGGTGCTGACCTGCCCTGGCGGACGCTCGTGGTCGGCGGTGTCCCGGTCCTGGGTATTCGGGGCGTCAAACGACTGCTGGACCGACCCGGTCCGCTCGATGCCGTGGCACGTGGCGCGCTGCACGCAGACCTCGCTCGGCGATTCCCGCCGGCGTAGCCTCCCGACGTGCGTTGTGCGGTCCGGAGTTAGTCAGTTATCGACTTCCCACCCAAGCGTGCCCGAATCCCAGTCGATGGTCCCGTCATATCCGTAGCCGCTCATCGTGCCGTCTGCGTTCTCCTTCGTCACGGCAAGGCAGTCGAAGGTGCCGGTGATCGCGGTCAGGTCGTCAGAGGACCCGCCGCCGGTCGCGGTGCAGCTCGCCTTCAGGATCGGGCCGTCGAAGTATCCAGTCTTGACGACCTTTCGTGCACTCTTCACGATGTTCTTTTCCAGGTCCCTGACTGCGTCGCGCCGGATGCTGCGCTCGATCTCATCCGCCTCGTCCTGTTCAGATCTGGCAGCGTCCGCTGCCTTCTCCTCAGCCGCCGCAGTCTCGCGGGCAGCCGTGGACGCGCGATCCTCGCGAACGCTGGCGTCGTGCCCGCGCTTGAGCATCAGACCCCCGGCGACGCCGCCGAGAAGGATGACCACCACGGCGGATGCGATCAACTGTCGACGGGTAGGTCGGCGCCTGGACGATCGGTTGAAGGATGCGCCGCACGTCGGACAGAACCCGCCGGCGACGGTGCTCTGAGCGCTGCACCTGGGGCAAACGCGGGTGACCGAGATGTGGTCTGAGGTTGAGTCGTCCATGTCGCACCAAACGTGGTGAGGAGGAGTGTCCCGTATTCGAGACGAAGTGTCACCATAGGGCACCGGAGCGCTTCTGCGCTCCGGTTCTCGATGAAAGCCGAGATCGCTCGATGTGATGCTTGTGTGTGGCCCGATGGGGCGCTGGGCGACCCCAGCCTTCCGACGTGCGGGCACGCCTCCCGCCGCCTAGCGTCGAGGCATGACGAAGCCGAGCTACAGCACGATCATGTCCGCCGGGACCCTTGCCTACTCCGTGTACGCGCTGGCGAGGCCGCGCCACCTCGGCAAGGCGTTGACCAACAGCCCGCTGAAGCAGCCGGAGTACGACGTGGTGGCCCGGACGTTCGGGTTCCGTGACCTGGTCGTCAGTGCGCTGGCGCTGGCTGCTCCGACGGCCGCCGCGCGAGAGCAGGCGATGATCGGCCGGATCGTGCTGGACCTGACGGACTCGGCGCTGTTCACCGCCGAGGCGAAGACCACGGCCGGCAAGGCCAAGGTGCTGCTGGCGACGCTGACGTGGGCCGGGCTCAACACCGCGGCGGTGCTGAAGGACCGCGAGACCGCCTGACGCAGGTCACTTCCCGAGCAGCGCGAGGGCGCCGGCACGCCACCACAGGCCCGCGGCCGGACCGCCGTTGCAGGTGCCGTCGGACTCCCCGGGGTGCTTCACCCAGGGGCGTGGGGAGACTCCCGTGGCCGAATCCGGGCGATCGGCATCGGCCACCCTAGGCTGGGAGGACGCGCACCACTGACCCGGACCCGAGGCCATGTTCGAGACCTTCATCGCGATGCTGATGTCGCTGGCCGCGCTGCTGTCGGCGGCCGGCCAGACGGCGTCCGCCGCGGGCCGGCTCGACCGGCACTACGCCAACCAGACCCCGTACGGCGATCCGGCGAGCTCGCGGGTGCGCACCCCGCCGGACGGCTACGCGCTGACCTTCATCGAGACCGTCGGCCGGCACGGCGCCCGCACGCTCACGACCGCCACGGCCGAACGTCGCGCCCTCGACGTCTGGGACGTCGCCCGCCGCGGCGGGGACCTGACCCGCCTGGGGGAGGGCTTCGGTCCCGACGTGCGCTCGTTCCAGCGGTCCGAGCGGGTGATCGGCTACGGCAACCTGACCGCGGTCGGCGTGCAGGAGTGGCAGGGGATCGGCCGGCGCACGGCCGAGCTCTACGGCGACTTCCTCGAGCGGGCCACCGCCGACGGCGACAGCGTGAGGTTCGTGACCTCCCCGGTCCGGCGGACGATCGACAGCGCCGCGGCGATGCAGGCCGCGCTGGAGAAGGGGGTCCCCGGGATCGACGTGCAGCCCTACGTCACCGACGCCGCCCGGCTGCTGATCACCAGCGGAGCCACCGCCGCGGGTGACCGCGCCCTCGACGCCGTCCTCGCGCGGCCGCGGGTCGTCACGGCGGCCCGGCACCTGTTGGAGCGGATGTACGCCCCTGCCTTCGTCGCGACGATCGACGACCCGGTGGAGGTCGCGCTGGACGTCTACCTGCTCTACTGCACCGCGCCGGGCCTGGTCGAGGACACCGACGTGACGTTTGCCGACTACGTGCCGCTCGCCGACGCCGCGGTGCTGGAGCAGGCCGCCGACGCTCGGATCTTCTATGCGTACGGGCCCGGGGTCGCGGGGCAGGACAGCTCGTACGCCGCGGCGCGGCCGCTGCTCACGGACTTCCTCGACGCGCTCGACGACCGGCTCGCGGGTGGTGACACGGCGGCGGTCTTCCGGCTCGCGCACGGCGAGACCACGATGCCGTTCGCGGCACTGACCGACCTGCCGGGCAGCGACCGACAGGCTCCGCCGGACCGGCCGTTCTCCTACGCGACCAACCCGTGGCGCGGCCGCGTCGCCGGAGGGTTGGCGACCAACATCGAGTGGACCGCGTACCGGAGCCGCTCGGGCCGGACCCTGGTCACGGTCCGGCACAACGAGAAGCCGGTGCGGCTGGCCGACCGCTGCCGCGAGACCGTGCCGTACTTCTACCGGCCCGCCGAGCTGCGGCGCTGCCTGGACTGACGTCGATCGGCCTACAGTGGGCGGATGCGATCCCGGCGCACCGCCTCCCTCATCGCGCTGGTCGTCGCGGTCCTCGTGCCGTTGACGCCGGTGACGGCCAGCCAGCCCGACGTGAGCAATGCGGGCTGGTACGCCAACCAGACGCCGTACGGCAATCCCGCGACTGCGGAGACGGTCGCTCCGCCGGCCGGGTACGACCTGGTGTTCCTGGAGACCGTCGCGCGGCACGGATCACGGACGATGGTCAGCGACAAGACCGAGGGTCGGGTGCTCACGACCTGGCGGTCGGCGCGGACCAAGGGCAAGCTCACGAGCCGGGGACGGGCGTTCCTCGCCGACCTCCGGGCCTTCCAGCGGGCCGAACGCGGCCTGGGCTACGGCAACCTCAGCACGATGGGCAAGGACGAGTGGCGCGGGATCGGGCGGCGCACGGCCGACAGCTACGCGGACTTCTTCGCCGGTGTCGCGCGGGCCGGGGACCGGGTCGCCATGACGACCTCGCCGGTCCACCGCACCGAGCAGAGCGCCGACGCGATGAAGACCGGACTGCTGGGCGAGGTCCCCGGGCTGGAGGTCGCGCCGCACGAGGTCGATCCCGGCCTGGCGCTCAGCGACGGCTCGACGAAGGCCGGCCGGGCCGCGCTGGCCACGATCCTGCGCCGCTCCAGCATCCGCGGCGCGGCGAAGCACGTCCTGCTGCGCCTCTACACCTCCTCGTACGTCTCGAAGATCAGCGATCCCGTCGCCGCGGCGCTCGATCTCTACGAGCTCTACCAGCAGGCCGCCGGGATGCGGGCCGACACCGACGTGACCTTCGCGGCGTACGTGCCGCGGTCCGACGCGAAGGTGCTCGCGTCGGCGCGCGACGCGCAGAAGTTCTACCGCTACGGCCCGGGCGTCAAGGGACAGCGGGGATCGTTCGCGCAGGCCGAGCCGATCCTCGACGACTTCTTCGCGCAGCTCCACGCGCGGCTCCAGGGCGGCAGCACCGCCGCGGTGTTCCGTCACGCCCACGGGGAGACGACGATGCCGTTCGCGGCGCTGACCCGCATGCCCGGCAGCCAGGAGCAGGCCACCCAGGCCACGCCCTACTCCTACGGCAACAACTCGTGGCGCGGCTACCTGAGCGGACGGCTGGCCGGCAACATCGAGTGGTCGGTCTTCCGCGACGCGGGCGGGTCGGTGCTCGTGACGGTGCGGCACAACGAGCGGCCGGTCAGGCTCAGCAGCACGTGCACGCCGTCGCCCGTCGGGGGTGGCTGGTTCTACCGGGTGGCCGAGCTCGAGGCGTGCCTGGGCTGAGCTACTTGCGCAGCCGGACCAGCTCGGCCAGTGCTGCGTCGGACAGCTCGGTCAGCGCGCCCTCGCCACCATTGACGACGGCGTCGGCCAGCGACCGCTTGGACTTGATGAGCTCGGCGATCGACTCCTCGATCGTGCCCTCGCTGATCAGCCGGTGGACCTGGACGTTCTTGGTCTGGCCGATGCGGTGGGCGCGGTCGGTGGCCTGGTCCTCGACGGCGGGGTTCCACCAGCGGTCGTAGTGGATCACGTGGTCCGCGCGGGTCAGGTTGAGACCCACGCCGGCGGCCTTGAGCGACAGCACGAAGACCGGCAGCTGGCCGCTCTGGAACGTGTGGACCATCTTCTCGCGGGCCCGGACCGTCGTGCCGCCGTGGAGGAACTGGTTGGCGATCTTCTTCTCGTCGAGGTGACGGGTCAGCAGCCGGCCCATCTGGGCGTACTGGGTGAAGACCAGCGTCGCGCCCTCCTCGGCCACGATCTCCTCGACCAGCTCGTCGAAGACGCCGAGCTTGCCGGAGCGGCCGGTCAGGCGGGAGTCGGGCTCGCGGAGGAACTGCGCCGGGTGGTTGCAGATCTGCTTGAGCTGGGTCAGGAGCTTGACGACCAGGCCGCGGCGCTGGATGCCCTGCGCCTGCTCGATCTGCGCCATCGTGCTGCGGACCACGGCCTCGTACAGGCCGACCTGCTCGCGGGTCAGGTTGATCTGGTGGTCGGTCTCGATCTTGGGCGGCAGCTCCGGCGCGATGCCGGGGTCGGACTTGCGGCGACGCAGCACGAACGGCCGGATGAGCTGGGACAGCCCGGTGGCCTTCGCGGTGTCGCGGCGGGACTCGATCGCGCGCGACCACGTGCGGCGGAACTGCTCGTACGTCCCGAGGAGTCCCGGCGTCGTCCAGTCGAGGATCGCCCACAGCTCGGAGAGGTTGTTCTCCACCGGCGTGCCGGTCAGGGCGAGCCGGGCGGCGGCCGGGATGTCGCGGATCGCGCGGGCCGTGCGGGCGTGCGGGTTCTTGATGTTCTGCGCCTCGTCGGCCACGACCAGGCCCCAACCGGGCTCGTGCTCGGACAGCTCGATGACGTCGGCGCGCATCGTCGCGTAGGTCGTGACGAGGAAGCCGTCCTTGACGTCCGCGAGGCTGCGCCGCGGACCGTGGTAGCGGTGCACGCTGGCGTGGGGGGCGAAGCGCTTGATCTCCCGCTCCCAGTTGCCGAGCACCGAGGCGGGGCAGACCACGAGGGTCGGCGCGGTCGTGTCGTGCGCGCGCTGCAGGTGCAGGGCGATCAGCATGACGGTCTTGCCCAGGCCCATGTCGTCGGCGAGGATCCCGCCGAGTCCGAGGTCGACGAGCTGTGTCATCCAGCGCAGGCCCTGCAGCTGGTAGTCGCGCAGGTGGCCGTCGAGGTCGTCGGGTTGGATCGCGGGGCGGATGTCGCGGTCCTGCACGGCGAGCTTGCGGCGCACGTCCTCCAGCCAGCCGACGGTGTCGACCTCGGTGCGGCGGCCGTCGATCTCGAGCTCACCGGTGACGGCGGCGCGCAGCGCGTCGAGCGCCGAGATGTCGCGGGTGCGCTGCTCCAGCACCTGGTTGAGCCGGCTCTTGTCGACGAAGACCCAGCGATCGCGCAGCCGCAGCAGCCCGGTCTGGGACTGGGCCAGCTCCTCGAGCTCGGCGGCGGACAGCACGTCGTCGCCGAGCGCGACCTGCCAGTCGAAGGAGAACAGCTGTCCCTGGGTGAACGCCGACGGCCGGTCCGAGCTGGGGGACTCCTGGCGCTGCACGACCGCGGTGGTCGACAGCTCGCGGACGAGCTCGGGCGGCCAGCGCACCTCGACCCGGTTGGCCATCATCGTGGGGGCGAGGCTGCGGTCGCCGAGGCGGGCCAGCTCGTCGGGGCTCGCGGTCACGGCGCCGCGCGCGTGCGGGTCGCGCAGCTTCTCGGCGAGCGGCCACCAGCTCTCGAGCCGGCGCAGCATCGCGGCGGTCGGCTCCTTGGCGTCCTGGGCCATGGGGTGCGACGAGCCGTTGAACAGGTCACCCGCGTCGAACGCGCCGAACGACCCGGCACGCGGGTGGACGCGCAGGCGTACGACCGCGGCCTGGGTGGGCGTGGGCTGCTCGAGGAACGACACGATCAGCGACCAGGAGAAGGTCGTCTCCTTGCGGCGCTGCGGCGCGGCGTGCGGGGAGACGTACGGCTGGCGGCCCTGCGGGGTCGAGGCGGCGGCGGGTGCGTCGACCGCGAGGGCCTTGAGGAACGCGTTGATCTTGGCCTGACCGGCTCCGGCGTTGGGGCCGATCGCCGAGCCGGCGCTCTGCAGCTGGTTGAGCTCGGTCGAGTCGGGGGAGCCCAGCCCACCGCGCGCCATGATGCGCAGCGCGAGGATCGCCGGGGTCGCCCAGGCCCGGACGCTGGCGTGCGCCGTCATGGTCCGGATGCCCTGGCTGAGCGGTCCGATCGCCTCGTTGGCGGTCGCGGTCCGGTCGCCGTCGGGTGCGTGGAACACGAAGCGCGACTCGGCCGGATCGTCGGCCGGGACGAAGTCCACGGGGAACCGCAGCAGCTGGCGCAGTTCCGTGGACGAGGGCATCCCTTTATTCTCGCTCACGTCCCCAAGGAGCGGTGTTCGAGGTGGGGTGGTTAATGTCACCGTGTCGCGCAGGAGGGCCGCGCGAGGCAGGGTGGACGGATGACGACCCTCGACGACGCCGAGCTCGAACGCCGGATCCTGGTGCTGCTGGAGTCCCGGCCGCGGACCTCGACGATCTGCCCGTCGGACGTGGCGCGGGACATCGCTTCCGACGACTGGCGACCCCTGATGGAGCCGGTCCGACAGGCGGCCGGGCGGCTCGTCGACCGTGGCAGGGTCGAGATCACGCAGCAGGGCTCGGTCGTCGACCTGGCCACCGTCAAGGGCCCGATCCGGATCCGCCTGCCCCGGTGAGGCGCTGCGCTGGACGCGCTGGGACGGCCGCACTGTCCGACCCCGGTGATTGGGTCGAGGCATGGACATCGACGAGCCCGTCTGGCCCCTGATCGACGACTTCTTCGCGGGACTCGCAAGCGGGCGCAAGGCCGAGACGTGCCGGCGATATGCCCGGGTCCGGCTGCGGCTCTACGACTTCCTCGACGTCGACGACATGGGCCTGTGGCTGACGCCCGACGAGGTCACGCTGCTCGCGGCGGAGCGGGAGTTCGTGCGTGACGGGGCGCTGTGGACCCTCTACGGGGTCGAGGGGCTGCTGCGCTGCCTGCCGGGGTTCGTGGCCGAGCCGGCGCTCCCGTCGACCGCGACAGAGGCGCGCATGCAGCTCAGCGTCGTCAATCGGTTGCTGCTCCACCTGCGCCGCGTGCGGCAGGTCGATCGATCGATGGTCGGCGCCTACCGTGAGGCCATGCAGGCGATCGGCCGCGGACGCATCGACCTCGAGCGGCGGCTCGACGGCAGCCCGCCGGTGCCGCGGACCGAGATCGCCGCCCGCTTCCGGCAACCCCCGGGCCCTCCATGGTGATATGATAGTTGAAGGCTCAACTATTAAGGACGCACTCATGGCGATGTACTCGATCAACGACCTCGACAACCGGCTCCAGCCCAGCCCCCTGATGCCGGTCATGTTCGTCGGACACGGCAACCCCATGCACGCGATCCAGGACAACGCCTACACGCAGACGTGGCACCGGGTCGGCGAGCAGCTGCCGCAGGCGCAGGCCATCGTCGTGGTCAGCGCCCACTGGCTGACGCCGGGGCAGACCCACATCACCGATGCGCCCAAGAATCCCATCATCTACGACTTCGGTGGCTTCCCCGACGAGCTCTACCGCGTCCAGTACGAGTCGACCGGCGACCCCGACATCGCCCGCCTGCTGGCCAAGCAGCTCGTCGAGTACGAGGCCGAGCTCGACAAGCAGTGGGGCCTCGACCACGGCACGTGGAGCGTCCTCAAGCACCTGGCGCCCGAGCCGGAGGTGCCGATCCTGCAGGTCAGCATCGACTACTCGATGCCGCTGCCCCAGCTCTACGACCTCTACAGCCGCCTGCGCGCGATGCGTCGTCGCGGCGTGATCTTCATCGGCAGCGGCAACATCGTCCACGCCCTCGGCCGGGCCAAGTGGGACGGCGGCGGCGCCTGGGACTGGGCGACGCAGTTCGACGCCGACACCGCAGTGGCGCTGCGTGACCGGGAGATCGGCAAGCTCGTCAACCCCTACGGCACGTGGTCCGAGGCCCGCATCGCGGTGCCGACCGACGACCACTACCGGCCGATGATCGCGGCGCTGAGCCTGCTCGAGGACGGCGAGGACATCTCCTTCTTCAACAGCTCGATCGACATGGGCTCGATCAGCATGCGGTCGTTCATCTCCGCCTGACGGTGCGTATGGCCCGAACGAGCCATCTTCGGCCAGACGAGACACTGTGTCCGGGACAGTGGGTCACAATGGACGGACCATCTCGGGAGGGAACCCACATGCTGCGCACGCTCACGATCCTGGCCGCCAGCGCCTCGCTCGGCCTCGGCCTCGTCTCGGCCGGCTCGGCCGCCGAGGCCGCACCGGCCAAGAAGTACAGCAACTGCAAGAAGCTCAACAAGGACTACAAGCACGGGGTCGGCAAGCCCGGCGCGAAGGACAAGACGTCCGGGACGCCGGTCACCAACTTCACGCGCAACAAGAAGGTCTACAAGCTCAACACGGCGAGGGACCGCGACAAGGACGGCATCGCCTGCGAAAAGAAGTGAGCCGGTCCCACCCACGCTCGCCGGTCGCCGCGGCACTGTTGCTGCTCGTCGTGACGGCCGGCTGCGCGCTCTCGGCCCCCGCCGGCCCCGTGCAGCCGGCCGAGATCCCCACGCCGGTCGCCGCCAGCACATCGACGGTGACGCCGGCCACTCCTGCGCCCCCGGCGACCGCTCCGCAGGTCGGCGTGGCACGCGCAGCGCTGGACGCCCTGACGGTCAAGGGACGGGCGGCGCTGACCGGCTACGCGCGGGAGGCCTTCGGCGTGTCGTGGCGCGACCTCGACCGCAACGGCTGCGACCAGCGCAACGACGTGCTGCGCCGCGACCTGCGGGACATCACGATCAAGCCCGGGACGCACGGCTGCCTGGTGCTCACCGGGACGCTCCTGTCGCCCTACTCCGGCGAGACGGTGCCGTTCGTCCGAGGGCTCTCCACCTCGCGGGAGGTGCAGATCGATCACGTCGTAGCCCTCGGCGATGCGTGGCAGAAGGGTGCCCAGCAGTGGAGCCCGGAGAAGCGCGAACGGTTCGCCAACGACTTCCTGGAGCTGCGTGCCACCGACATGCACACCAATGCCTCGAAGGGGGCTCGTGACGCCGCGACGTGGCTCCCGCCCCGCAAGCGGTTCCGGTGCGGCTACGTGGCTCGCCAGATCGCGGTCAAGCAGGCGTACGGGCTGTGGGTCACCCCGGCCGAGCGGGACGCCATGGCCCGGGTCCTCGACGCGTGCCCCCAGCAGGGCCTGCCCCGGAGCTATCCGATCGCGCTCGGGGCGTGACGGTCCGGCTCAGCCGATCTTGAGCTCGTCCATCTGGTTCCACCCGTTCTGGGTGATCGACTCGCTGACGATCCGCGGCGTCTCGGCCAGGGCCTGCGGCATCGTGTCCATGGCCCTTTGGAAGTGCTCGCTCGTGACGTGGGCCTCGGCGGCACCGTCCTCGAAGGCCTCGACCAGGACGAACTCCTGCGGGTCGTCGACGCTGCGCGACCAGTCGAACCACTTGTTGCCGGGCTCGGCGCGGGTCGCCTCGGTGAACGGGGTGACCAGGTCCAGCCAGCGATCGGTCCACTCGGGCTTGGTGCGGAACTTGACCACGATGAAGATCATGCGCCAACGGTATCCAACCCCTCCGAGGCCGAGCACATCACCGGTCGGTCGCGTGCGAGAGGGGCCGGATGGACCAGCACGCCTTCAGCACCGCCGAGCGGGACGCCGTCTACCGGGTCATCGCGGAGCGCCGGGACCTGCGGCACTTCTCGAGCAGGAGGGGCGGGGCCGTCGCCCGCCCCCTCCGCGAGCTGCTGTCGGAGAACTCCTGGGGCTGACCCGTCGGGCCGCCCGGGGGATCACGCCTCCGGCGCGGCGGCGTCCTGCTCGGCGATCTGCTTGCGGACGTCGTCCATGTCGAGGTCCTTGACCGCCGTGATGATCTGCTCGAGGCCTGCGGCCGGGAGCGCGCCGGGCTGGGAGAAGACCAGGATGCCGTCGCGGAACGCCATCAGCGTCGGGATCGAGGTGATCTGGGCGCCGGCGGCGAGCTCCTGCTGGGCCTCGGTGTCGATCTTGCCGAACGTGACGTCGGGGTGCTTCTCGCTGGCGGCCTCGAAGACCGGTCCGAACTGCTTGCACGGTCCGCACCACTCGGCCCACCAGTCGACCAGGGTGATGCCCTGGGCGCTGATCGTCTCGTCGATGTTCTCGGTCGTCAGGGTGACGGTGCTCATGGCTACCTCTCATCGGAAAAGCTGAACACCTGCTTCAACCGCGGTCGTACGCCCGACATTCCCCGTCGCCCGGTGCTGGGGACGAGAAACTTGCGTCGAAATTCTCGTCATACCGTCCCTACGGCGGTCTCTGCATGGTCAGAGGACTCCTGCCGCCGTGGTCTCGGCACCGCAGGCCCGGGGGAGGAGCGCAGTGAAGTACGACCGACCGGTCTGGCAGATCATGCACGTCTGCGCCGACGCGATGCCCGAGGTCTTCCGCTATGACGACGTCCGCGGCTGGTTCTCGGCGCACTACCCCGACGTCAACGAGGCCACGATCCGCGCCCACCTGATCGGGCTGACCGAGGGCGGTCGGGCCAAGCACGTCCAGTTCGCCCAGCGATCGCCGGTGTTCCGCCGGGTCGCCCGTGGGGAGTACGCACCGATCCCGGTCGCGGAGCGCGGCGAGGACCCCGACCTGCCGGCGGCGTCGGCGAGCCGGGTCAAGATGTCCGGCAACGGCGCGCCCCGGGACAACCCCGGATCGCGGGAGGCCGGTGACGCCGTGCAGCGGACCGCGGCAGCCGACGACGAGGACCCCGAGCCCGAACCTCTCGTCGCGGACGTCCTCCTGCTCGGCAGCGTCGGTGACCGGGTCAACGTCCCGGCCCCCGCGAAGGAGGTCTATCGGGAGGTGTCGTTCCAGCTCAGCCGGCTCGACGCGGAGATGGGCGGCACGGAGTGGTTCGTCCTGTCCGCCGAGCACGGCCTCGTCGCGCCCAACGAGTGGATCTCGCCCGACTCGCGGACCCTGGCAGACATGGAGCCCTGCTATCGCGTCGTCTGGGCGTCGTGGGTCGTGGCGCGGCTGCAGTCCCTGGTCGGCCCGCTCGACGGGATGACGGTCCGCGTGGACGCCCCGGACGCGTTCGTGGGGCCCCTGTTCGCCGATCTGCAGGACGCCGGCGCGGTCGTCACGTCGAGCCATGCCGGCGAGGAGACAGCCCGGGTCCGCGCGCCGTACGTCGAGTCCGGGGCGCGCGGTGAGGCCCGCGCGGTAGAGGCCCGCGAGGCGGAGCGGCTCTCGGTGTTCGAGATCCCCCAGGGCCCCGAGGAGGACGATTCCGTCGCTGCCTCGGTGGTCTCGCCGGCCGGGCTGCACCTGTCCGAGGGCCGGCTCGGGGTGCCCGCGTCCAAGGCCGCGATGCTGCCGGAGGTTCCGGGCCTGTACGGCTGGTTCGTCGATCCCGTCGGGGCCCGCGAGCTCAACCGCTGCCTGCAGCTCCCGGTGCGTGCCGGACTGGTGTTCGTCGGCCAGGTCGGCGGCTCCAGCTGGCACTCGATCTGCGACCCGGTCCTCAACCTGCGGGACCACGTCGAGCGGGTCCAGCTGCACGGTCGTGCCCGGGCCTCGACGTTCCGGATGACGCTCGCGACGATCCTGCGCCGCCACCTGCGGATGACCTCCTTGGAGGACCCGCTGCTGACCGAGTGGATGCTCGAGCACCTGTCGATCACGTGGTGGACCGGCGTTGATCCCCGTGAGCTGCGCAAGCTCGGGGAGCGCGTCGTCGGCGAGCTCGACCCGCCCCTCAACGTCGACCACCTCCCGGCGACGGCATACCGGGCCCGGCTCAGCCAGATGCGCAGCGAGCCGGCCTGAGGTGTACGCCTACGGGGTCGACGTCGACGGCGGGGGAGTCGTGGTCGCCGGCTTGGGAGTCGTGGGCCGGGTCGTGGTGGGCTCGGGTGTTGTCGGCTCGGGGGTCGTGGGCTCGGTCGTCGTGGGTTCCGGCGTCGTCGGCGACGGGGTCGTCGGATCCCTGGTCTCGCCACCGTCCTGGTCGGGCTCCTGCGTCTGACCGCCCTCCTCCCCGGAGTCGCCGTCCGGGTCCTTGCCCGTCGCGACGCTCAGGGCCACCGAGCCGCCCTCGTCGACGGTGTCGCCGGCCTCCGGGTCCTGGTCGACGACCTCGCCGGACTTCGCCCCGGCCACGTCGACCCGGGTGACGTCGGCGGTCAGCCCCTTCGCCTCGAGCAGCCGCACCGCCTGCGTGCGGCTCTTGCCCTCGAGGTCGGGGACGACGACCTGGTCCGGGCCGCTCATCAGCAGCCACGCGGCCACGACGGCGATGACCGCGATGACGGCCGAGACCAGCAGGATCATCCGGCGGGGGGACCGGTCGTCGTCCTGCGTCTCGACCGGGCCCGTCCCGTCACCGACGGCCGTGCCCGCGTCGACCGCGTCGAGCTGCGACGTGCCGTGCTCGGCCGTCGCGACCGCACCGACAGGAACCGCGCGCTCGACGATCCCCGGCAGGTCGTCGGGGTGCGCCGCTGCGGTGAAGGCTGTCTCGGGGCCGCCGAGGTCCGGAGACCCGCCGGACGGCACCGGGACCGCCGTGGCCAGGGGCGAGGCGGCACCGACCACGGCCGATGCCGACGCGGGGCGGTCGGCCGGGGCCTTGGCCAGCAGCGTCTCGACCAGCGCCGTCGCGGCGGCCGGGACGGTCGCGGGCAGGGGCGGCAGCTCGTCGCGGATGTGCGCCAGCGCCGTC
>NZ_JAOPXQ010000142.1 GCF_025965075.1 Aeromicrobium sp. | reverse complement strand
GAGCCGCTGCTGTCGACGACCTTGATCCTGCCGGGGGAGACCGAGCCGATGTCGGCGGCCTGGGTCATCGCCGACGCGCTCGACGGCCAGGTCGACGCCGTGATCGAGTCGGGTGAGGACGTCGTCGCCGAGCCGACGACCGTGATCGACTTCTCCGACGGCTTCGCCGAGGTCGTCCGGGTCGGCGCGGGGGATCCCACGCCGTTCGAGTGAGAGCAGGAGCGTCATGAGCGGTCCGGTCTTCGTCCTGGTCCCCGGTGCGGGGGGAGCGGAGTCCTACTGGCAGCTCGTCCGCGACCGGCTGACCGCCCGCGGCGTCGAGAGCGTCGCGGTGTCGCTGCCGGGCGCCGACCCAGAGGCAGGTCTGCCCGAGTACGTCGACATCGTCGTCGATGTGGCGCGCGCGTACGACCGGGTCGTCCTCGTGGCCCAGTCGATCGGCGGGTTCACGGCTTCCTGGGCGGCGGACCGCGTCGAGCCGGAGGAGCTCGTCCTCGTCAATGCGATGATCCCCGTTCCCGGGGAGGCGGCGAGCCAGTGGTGGGAGGCGACCGGCTCCGCTGCGGCGATGGCCACCAACGACGTCCGGCAGGGACGCGATCCGGCCCACGGCCTGGACGACGCCGTGCACTTCTACCACGATGTGCCGCCTGAGGTGCTCGCCCTGGACCCGGACGACCAGGAGGAGACCGAGGCGATCTTCGTCGCTCCCTGGGGGCTCGAGGCGTGGCCCGACGTGCCCACCCGGGTCATCGCGGGCCGCGACGACCGGCTGTTCCCGCTCGAGTTCCAGCGCCGGGTCGCCCGGCAACGCCTCGGCCTGGACGTCGAGGTCGTGCCCGGCGGCCACCTCGTGGCGCTCAGCCGTCCTGACGAGCTGACGGAAGCGCTCCTGCGCGGACATCGGCCGGCCTGACCCGCGACGCCAGGACGGCGGGGATCGTCAGGACGATGACGCCGACTCCCACCAGCATGAGCCCGTCGGGGGAGAGGACCTTCAGTGCCAGGATGCTGAGCAGCGGGGCGGCGAACCCCAGGTACGTCAGGCTGTAGAACACTGCGTTGAGCGTGCCGAGGTCGTCGGGGTGGGCCAGCGACTCGACCGTCGTCAGGCCGCCGACCAGGACCAGGCCGTACGCCGTGCCGAGCAGCACCGCGCCCGGCACGACGAGCCACGCCGCTCCGGTCTCGGCCATGGCGAGTCCGACCAGCAGGCCGGCAGCGGCGGCCAGGAGGCCGGTCACGACGATCAGCCGGGGGTCGCGCAGACGGCGTCCGAGCGGCTGCACCGCGACACCCGTCCACAGCGTGAGGCCCGCGAGCGAGCCGATCACGGCGATCGGCGCGACGTCGATCTCGACGAAGGTCGGGACCGTCGCGAAGCTCGTCGAGGCCGCGCCGAAGACCCACGGCGCTGTGAAGAGGACGCCCAGGGCGAACGGCCGCGACCTGATCGCGGTCCACACCTCGGAGCGGCGGCGGTCCTCGTCGCCGCTGCGGGAGATCGACGGCTCCGGCGCGCTCCAGGACACCGCCAACACCGCCACCATGAGCAGCAGGTGGGGGACGTAGGGGAGGACGGTCGGGGCCGGCGCCCACTGGGCGAGGACGCCCGCCACGAGGGGGCCGGACCCGAAGCCGGCCGAGAGCGCGAGGGTCGCGCGTCGGGCGCCGCTGCCCGCCGGGCGGTCCGTCGACAGCTCCTTGATCCAGGCGGTTCCGGGTGCGAACGCGGCACCCGACGCGACCCCCGCGAGCAGCCGTCCCGCCAGCAGGAGGACCAGGTCGTCGCCGGCGACCAGGAGGATGACCGTCGCGAGGGTCGACAGCACCAGGACGGGACGCATGACCTTCCGGCGCCCGATCCGGTCCGAGATCGGCGCCACGACCAGCAGGGCCGGGATGAGCCCCAGCGCGTACGCGCCGAACAGCGCCGTGACGGCCTCGGTCGACGCACCGTCCTCGTCGCGGTAGACCTGCAGCATCGCGGCGAACTGGTTGGCGCCCCAGCCGACCGCGAACATCGCGACCGCGACGCGGAGCCAGGCGGGGATGCGGTGAGCCACCCGCGCCACTCTAGGGTGCCGGGACCGCAGTCACTCGGCGGGGCGGGACCGCAGGTCGAGGCCGAACAGCGCCTTCGGGCCGTCGATCTCGGGGACCAGCACCTGCCACCCGCGTCCGGTGTACAGCCGGTCGGCGGGGCCGCGGTCGGGGACCGTCGCGAGCAGGGCCTTCTCCTGCGGCAGGCCGGCGACCAGGTGGTCGTGGAGCAGTCCCGAGATGCCCTGGCCGCGGTGGTCCGGGTGGACCACGAGGTCGGCGAGCTCGAAGTGGTCGCCGACCCACTCACGCACGATGTCCTCGGGGGCGGCGCCGGTGAGCCAGTCGCTCCAGAACTGTCCGCGCCGACCCGTGAAGCCGTACCCGTAGCCCGTGACGGTGCCGTCGGTCTCCGCGACGACGAGTCGGAAGCCGGCGCGACGGGCGTGCCGGTCGAGCGTCGAGTGGACGAAGTTCTCCGCGTCGAGACGGCTCTCGGGCAGGGCCGGGTCGCCGTAGGCCCCGAGGTAGACCCGCGCCAGCGCCTCGCGCAGTGCAGGATCGATCTGCCGTCGTCCCAGGGTCCGCACCGTCGTGGTCATGACGTGATCAACCCCCGGGACGGGGAGGTTCATTCCTCAGAGGTGCCGGTGGTCGACCCGGGACATGCGCGGACCACGCCGCTCGGTGCGGACGAGCGGGCTGAGCCGGACGAGCTGCACGACGCGGAACCGGTGGCCCCGCCACGGCTCGAGGACCTCGGCCAGCTCGGCGTCGTCGATCCGCCGGCCCAGCAGGGCCACCCCGACGTCCTTCGCGACGTGGTAGTCGCCGAACGGGACGGCGTCGGCGTCGCCCAGGGCGCGGGAGCCGACCTCGGCGGCGGTCCACACGCCCACGCCGGGGATGCTGCGCAGCCCGCGGTAGACCGGCGTCGGGTCGTCGGGGTGGTCGGCCGCGAGGCGCTCGAGCTGGGTCGCCACCCGGGCGCACGCCTGGGCGGCTCGGGACCGGGCCGGGTCGACACCCGCCAGGTGCCACTCCCAGGATGGGATCGCCGCCCACTGCTCGGCGTCGGGCAGCACCCGCATGCCCTCGGGCGCGGGGCCCGGCGCCGCCTCGCCGAACCGGACGTTGAGCCGGCGCCACGCCGCGAAGGCGTCGATCCCCAGGACCTTCTGCTCGATCACGGCGGGGATCAGCGCCTCCAGCACGCGGCCGGAGGCGGGTACCCGCAGGCCGACGAAGCGGCGCGCGCCGTCGACGAGGACGGGGTGGTCCGGCACGAACGACGACGGGTCGTCGTCGGCGCCGAGCAGGCGGGGGAGGCGCTCGAGCAGCTCCGCGCTGCCGGGGCCCCACGCGCTGCCGCGCACGTGGACCGAGGTGAGCTGGTCGATCGCGTAGGTGACCGGACCCGTGGGCATGCGGCTGGTCCGCCAGGTCCGGCCGCCCTGGTGCCGGTGGGTCGGGTCACCCGGGCCGCGCCGCATGGGACCCAGCGTCAACCTCACGTTGACGGGGCTGTCGAAGTGGACGTCACGCACGGAGGGCTCGAGCGTCGCGACGGTCACCGGACCAGCCTGACAGACGGGCCGGACACCATCAGGCGGTCCGACGACGGAGGAGCCGCAGGCGAGCCAGCAAGCGGCGCCACCAGGGCGGGGGAGCGGCGGCCAGCTCGGCGGCGCGGATCTCGGCCAGCCGGGCCTTCTGCTCCGCGACCCGCTCCGTCCTGCGGATCGTCCAGGCCTCGATCTCGGCGTCGACGTCACGCAGGGGAGTGATGACCGGGGGACCGCCCTGCAGCTGCCGCCGGGCCTCGATGATGCGGGCGTTGAAGTCCTCGATCACCCGACCTACGCCCTGCGGGCTCGACTCGCGGTCCAGCACCCCGTCGAGCTCGGCGTCCTCCCTGCGCAGCGCCAGCGCCGGCGGCAGGACGCTGATCTTCTCCCGCTCGATCAGTCGCTTGAGCCACCAGTCCGGGTCGTGCGGACGGTCGATGCCCGGGATCGGCTTCCCGGCCCCGGGGAGGTCGTCGAACTCGCCGGCGCGCATCGCCTGTTGCAGCTGGATCTCGACCCAGGCGCTCTGGTGGGCCTGGCGGCGGGCCCGGTTGCGAGCCTCCTCCTCGTCGTCCTCGGGTGGTTCGGCGGCGGCCTCGGCCTCCAGGCGCGAGAGGTACTCGTGCCGCTTCCGGTCGCGCGCGCTCATGCTTCACCTCCGCCTGGTCCGACCGTTCCAGCGTACGCGCGCAGCCGAGTCGCACATCTGCGCACGTTCGTACTGCCCGACCCGTCGTCCGGCGTGTCGCGTGGCAGGGGTCGGCAGGGGAGTGCGTCAGGTGTTCTTGCCCGAGGAGAGCTCCTCGACCGCGCGGGCCAGTGGCGCCAGCTCGGCGTCACCGGCGGCGTCGTCCAGCGCGCCGCGCAGGGCCGCGTCGTGGGTGGGCCGGGCCCGTTCGAGCAGGGCGAGGCCCTCGGGCGTGACGTCGGTGTAGATGCCGCGGCGGTCGGTGGGGCAGAGGTAGCGCTGCAGCAGGTCGCGGTCCTCGAGCCGGCTGACGAGTCGGGTCGTCGCGCTCTGGCTCAGCACGACCGCGGCGGCGACCTGGTTCATCTGGAGGTGGCCACCCTCGCCGTCGTGCTGCCGGCTCAGCACGTTGAGCAGCGAGAACTCGCGGACGCTGAGGTCGTGCTCGCCCTGCAGAGCCCGCTCGATGCGGGACTCGATCGTGCCGTGCAGCACGGACAGGGTCCACCAGCCGTCGGCCAGCGCGGTCAGTCCTGGATCGGTCGCGGTCATCGGTTGCCCTTTCGTCCCCACCATCATAGCAAACGCTGATTATCGGCGTTTGCATTAACCCGCGTCTGCAACTAACGTCGAGGGCGCACACCTTCGTCGAAAGGCCACCCTCCATGCCACTGGCTCTCCTCGCCCTCGCCGTGGGCGCGTTCGGGATCGGCACCACCGAGTTCGTCATCATCGGGCTGCTGCCGGACGTGTCCGCCGACTTCGGCGTCTCGGTCCCGACCGCGGGGTGGCTCGTGACGGGATATGCGCTGGGCGTCCTGGTCGGGGCGCCGTTGCTGACGATCCTGGGCACCAAGGTGCCGCGCAAGCAGATGCTGATGGCCCTGATGGGCGTCTTCGTGGTCGGCAACCTCCTGACCGCGCTGGCACCGACCTTCGACGTCATGGTGGCGGGGCGGCTGGTCGCGTCCCTCGCGCACGGCACGTTCTTCGGCGTCGGATCGGTCGTCGCCGCAGGCCTGGTCGCCCCGGACCGGCGGGCGGGGGCCATCGCCACGATGTTCACGGGCCTCACGGTCGCCAACGTCGTGGGCGTCCCGCTGGGGACGTTCGTGGGCCACTCGGTCGGGTGGCGGACGACGTTCGTGCTGGTCGCAGGGCTCGGCGTCATCGGTCTCGTCGGCATCGCGACGCTGGTGCCGTTCATCCCGCGGCCCGCGGACGTCCGGATCCGCCACGAGCTGACCGCCTTCCGCAACGTCCAGGTCGCGCTGGCGATGCTGATGACGGTGCTGGGCTTCGGTGGCGTGTTCGCGGCCATCACCTACATCGCGCCGATGATGACCGAGGTCGCCGGATACTCCGAGGGAGCCGTGACGTGGCTGCTCGTCCTGTTCGGGATCGGCATGGTCGTCGGCAACCTCGTCGGTGGCCGCTACGCCGATCGCCACCTGATGCCGTTCCTGTACGTGAGCCTCGGGGGACTGGCGGTCGTGCTGGCGGTCTTCACCCTGACCGCGCACGACAAGGTGCTCGCGGCGGTCAGCATCACGCTGATCGGCGCGCTCGGCTTCGCGACGGTGCCGCCGCTGCAGAAGCGCGTGCTCGACCAGGCCAGCGGTGCACCGACGCTCGCCTCGGCGCTCAACATCGGCGC
>NZ_JAOPXQ010000073.1 GCF_025965075.1 Aeromicrobium sp. | reverse complement strand
TTGGCCAGCTGGGTGCCCGTCGCCTTGGAGACGAACGGCACCGTCCGGGACGCGCGGGGGTTCGCCTCGAGGACGTAGAGCGTGTCGCCCGCCAGCGCGAACTGGATGTTGATCAAGCCCCGGACCCCGACGCCACGGGCGATCTTCTCCGTGGAGACACGGATCCGGTCCACCACCTCGGCGCCGAGGGTGATCGGCGGCAGGGCGCAGGCCGAGTCGCCGGAGTGCACGCCGGCCTCCTCGATGTGCTCCATCACGCCGCCGAGGAACAGCTCGGTGCCGTCGTAGAGCGCGTCGACGTCGATCTCGATCGAGTCGTCGAGGAACCGGTCGACCAGGACGGGACGCTCGGGCGAGATCTCCGTGGCGCGGCCGATGTAGTCGGCCAGGGTCTCCTCGTCGTAGACGATCTCCATGCCACGTCCGCCCAGGACGTACGACGGGCGGACCAGCACGGGATAGCCGATCTCGTCGGCGATCTGCTTGGCCTCGGAGAACGTCGTCGCCATGCCATGCTTGGGCGCGGGCAGGCCGGCGTCGGCCAGGACCTTGCCGAACGCGCCGCGCTCCTCCGCGAGCTCGATCGCGGCCGGCTGGGTGCCGACGATCGGCACCCCGGCGGCCTCGAGGCCCGCGGCCAGGCCGAGCGGGGTCTGCCCGCCGAGCTGGACGATGACCCCGGCGACGGGGCCGGCGAGCTGCTCGGCGTGGACGATCTCGAGGACGTCCTCGAGCGTCAGGGGCTCGAAGTAGAGCCGGTCGGACGTGTCGTAGTCGGTCGAGACGGTCTCGGGGTTGCAGTTGACCATGATGGTCTCGTAGCCGACTTCGGACAGCGCCATCGCGGCGTGCACGCACGAGTAGTCGAACTCGATGCCCTGGCCGATGCGGTTGGGGCCGCTGCCGAGGATCAGGACGGCCGGCTTGGTGCGCGGCTCGACCTCGGTCTCCTCGTCGTACGACGAGTAGTGGTAGGGCGTCGTGGCCTTGAACTCGGCGGCGCACGTGTCGACGGTCTTGTAGACCGGCCGGACGCCCAGCGCGTGGCGCACGCCCCGGACGACCTCTTCGCGCATGTCGCGCAGCCCGGCGATCTGCAGGTCCGAGAAGCCGTGCCGCTTGGCCTTGCGCAGCACCGTCGGGTTGAGCTCGCGCGAGTCGCGCACCTCGGTCGCGATCTCGTGGATCAGGAACAGCTGGTCGACGAACCACGGGTCGATGCGGGTCGACTCGAAGATCTCCTCCTGCGTCGCCCCCGCCCGGATCGCGTCCATGACGAGCTTGATGCGGCCGTCGTGCGGGCGGGCGATCTGCTCCAGCAGGGTCGCCTTGTCGCCCGGGTCGCCGGCCCACGTGAACGCGGACTCCTTGCGCTCCAGCGAGCGCAGCGCCTTGCCGAGCGCCTCGGTGAAGTTGCGGCCGATCGCCATGGCCTCGCCGACCGACTTCATGTGGGTCGTCAGGGTCGAGTCGGCGGCCGGGAACTTCTCGAACGCGAACCGGGGCACCTTGACCACGACGTAGTCGAGCGTCGGCTCGAACGAGGCCGGCGTCTCCTGGGTGATGTCGTTGGGGATCTCGTCGAGCGTGTAGCCGATCGCGACCTTGGCGGCGATCTTGGCGATCGGGAAGCCCGTCGCCTTCGACGCCAGCGCCGAGGAGCGGGACACGCGCGGGTTCATCTCGATGACGACGATGCGGCCGTCCTCGGGGTTGACCGCGAACTGGATGTTGCAGCCTCCGGTGTCGACGCCGACCTCGCGGATGATGCCGATCGAGATGTCGCGCAGCCGCTGGTACTCGACGTCGGTCAGGGTCATCGCCGGGGCCACCGTGATCGAGTCACCCGTGTGGACGCCCATCGGGTCGAAGTTCTCGATCGAGCAGACGATCACGACGTTGTCGGCCGTGTCGCGCATGACCTCGAGCTCGTACTCCTTCCAGCCGAGGATCGACTCCTCGAGGAGCACCTCGGTGGTGGGGCTCAGCGCGAGGCCCGAGCCGGCGATCCGGTGCAGGTCCTTCTCGTCGTACGCGAGCCCGCTGCCGGAGCCGCCCATCGTGAACGACGGGCGTACGACGACGGGATAGCCGCCGAGGCCCTCCACGCCGTCGAGGCACTCCTGCATCGTGTGGCAGATGATCGAGTTGGCCGACTCCGCGCCCCACTCGGGCGGCAGCGTCGCGACGACCTGCTTGAAGGACTCGCGGTTCTCGCCCTTCTCGATCGCCTCGATCGAGGCGCCGATCAGCTCGACGTTGTACTTCTCCAGGACGCCGGCCTCGTGCATCTGGATCGCGGCGTTGAGTGCCGTCTGCCCGCCGAGGGTCGCGAGCAGGGCGTCGGGCCGCTCCTGCGCGATGACCTTCTCGACGTACTCGGGCGTGATCGGCTCGATGTAGGTCGCGTCGGCGAACTCGGGGTCGGTCATGATCGTCGCCGGGTTGGAGTTGATCAGGATGACCCGGATGCCCTCCTCCTGGAGGACCCGGCAGGCCTGGGTGCCGGAGTAGTCGAACTCGCAGGCCTGGCCGATGACGATCGGCCCGGAGCCGATGACCAGGACGCTCTTGATGTCAGTTCTCTTGGGCATTCAGAGTCCCCCGCCGGTCGAGCCTGTCGAAACCACATTGCTCTGCATGAGCTCCACGAATCTGTCGAAGAGATAGGCCGCGTCGTGCGGACCGGCCGCGGCCTCCGGGTGGTACTGGACGCTGAACGCCGGCTGCTCCAGGAGCGCCAGGCCCTCCACGACGTCGTCGTTGAGGCACACGTGCGTGACCCGGCCGGGGCCGAACGGCGTGTCGAACGTGCCGGTGAGCGGGGCGTCGACCGCGAAGCCGTGGTTGTGCGCCGTGATCTCGACCTTGCCGGTCGTCAGGTCCTGCACGGGCTGGTTGATGCCGCGGTGCCCGTAGACGAGCTTGTAGGTGCCGCGGTCCAGCGCGCGACCGAAGACCTGGTTGCCCAGGCAGATGCCGAAGTAGGGGGTGCGGGCCGCGAGGACCTGCTTGAGCACCGCGGTGACGTGGTCGGTCGTCGCCGGGTCGCCCGGGCCGTTGGACATGAACACGCCGTCCGGCGCGAGCTCGGCGATCTGGTCGTACGTCGTGGTCGCCGGCAGGACGTGCACCTCGATGCCACGCTCGGCCAACCGGCGGGGGGTCATCCCCTTGATGCCGAGGTCGATCGCGGCGACGGTGAACCGCTTCTCGCCGACGGCCGGGACGACGTACGCCTCGGGGGTCGTGACGTCGGCCAGGAAGCTCGCGCCCTTCATGGACGGTGAGGCCAGCACCTTCTCCAGGAGCGCGTCGCGACCGGGCGCAACGGAGGAGATTCCCGCTCGCATGGACCCGCGCTCGCGCAGGTGCCGGGTCAGGGCGCGGGTGTCCACTCCAGCGATCCCGACGACACCCTGCGCCGCGAGCTCCTCGTCGAGGCTGCGGTTGGAGCGCCAGCTGCTGCGGACCCGGGCGGGGTCACGGACGACGTAGCCGTCGACCCAGATGCGCCGGGACTCGAAGTCCTCGTCGTTGACGCCGGTGTTGCCGATGTGCGGAGCCGTCATGGCCACGATCTGGCCCTTGTAGGACGGATCGGTCAGCGTCTCCTGGTAGCCGGTCATGCCGGTGGAGAACACGATCTCGCCGATCGTCTCGCCGATCGCGCCGAAGGACTCGCCGCGGAAGACCCGCCCGTCCTCGAGCACGAGAATCGCCTCGGTCGTCATGCCATCACACCTTCCACGAGGGTCCGGTCCTGGACGGTCGGTCTGCCGCGCAGGAATGTCGCGACGACCTCACCGGGCAGGGTCAGCCCGGCGTACGGGTTGTTGCGCGACAGCGAGGCGGTGTCCCGCGCGTCGATCGTACGAGTCGCGGCCGGGTCGACCAGCACGAGGTTGGCCGGCTCCCCCACCGCGATCGGGCGGCCCTGGTTGGTCACCCGGCCGATCGCGGCGGGCTTGGCCGACATCTTGTCGGCGACCTGCTCCCACGTCAGGCGGCCCGTGTCGACCATGGTCTGCTGGACGACCGACAGCGCGGTCTCAAGGCCCAGCATCCCGAAGGCGGCGGCGGCCCACTCGCACTCCTTGTCCTCCATCGGGTGCGGTGCGTGGTCGGTCGCGACGATGTCGATCGTGCCGTCGGCCAGGCCCTCCCGGACCGCCTCGACGTCGTCGTTGGACCGCAGCGGCGGGTTGACCTTGTAGATCGGGTCGTAGCTGCGGACCAGGTCGTCGCTCAGCAGCAGGTGGTGCGGGGTGACCTCGGCCGTGACGTCGATCCCCCGGCTCTTGGCCCAGCGGATGATCTCGACCGAGCCGCGGGTCGACAGGTGGCACACGTGCAGGCGCGAGCCGACGTGCTCGGCGAGCAGGACGTCGCGGGCGATGATCGCCTCCTCGGCCACAGCGGGCCAGCCGACCAGGCCGAGCTCGCCCGACAGCGGGCCCTCGTTCATCTGGGCGCCCTCGGTCAGGCGGGGCTCCTGTGCGTGCTGCGCGATGACGCCGTCGAACGCCTTGACGTACTCCAGCGCCCGACGCATCAGCACGGCGTCCGAGACGCACTTGCCGTCGTCGGAGAAGACCGTGACGCCGGCGGCCGAGTCGGCCATCGCGCCGAGCTCGGCGAGCTGCTCGCCCTTGAGCCCGACCGTGACGGCGCCGATCGGCTGGACGTCGCAGTAGCCGCCCTCACGGCCCAGGCGCCAGACCTGCTCCACGACGCCGGCGGTGTCGGCGACGGGCTCGGTGTTGGCCATCGCGTGGACGCACGTGAAGCCTCCGCGCGCGGCGGCGCGGGAGCCGGTCAGGACCGTCTCGGCGTCCTCACGTCCCGGCTCGCGGACGTGGGTGTGCAGGTCGACCAGGCCGGGCAGGGCGACCAGGCCCGTGGCGTCGATCTCGACGTCGCCCGTCGCCCCCTCGCCGATCGCGGTGATGACACCGTCGTCGAACGCGATGTCGGTGGGATCTCCGCCGAGGAGCTTCGCTCCTCGGATGACGTACGAGCTCATGCAGTGCCTTCTTCGTTGGCTTCGGGTTCCCCGGCTGCGCCGCCGAGGAGGAGGTAGAGGACGGCCATCCGGACGGCGACACCGTTGGTGACCTGCTCGACGATGACCGACCGGACGTGGTCGGCGACGTCGGCGGTGATCTCCATGCCGCGGTTCATCGGCCCCGGGTGCATCACGATCGCGTGATCGGGCAGCCGGTTGAGCCGGGCGGTGTCGAGCCCGTAGCGGCGCGAGTACTCGCGGGCGCTCGGGAAGTACGACGCGTTCATCCGCTCGGCCTGCACCCGCAGCATCATGACCGCGTCGGCCTTCTCGAGCGAGGAGTCCAGGTCGTACGACGTCTCGACCGGCCAGTGCTCGATGCCGACCGGCAGCAGCGTCGGCGGGGCCACGATCGTGACGTTGGCGCCGAGCGTCTCCAGGAGCAGCACGTTGGAGCGCACGACCCGGCTGTGGAGGACGTCGCCGACGATCGTGACGTTCTTGCCCTCGAGGCTGCCGTCGCCGTCCTTGGCCAGGTGCCGGCGCATCGTGAACGCGTCGAGCAGCGCCTGCGTGGGGTGCTCGTGCGTGCCGTCGCCGGCGTTGATGACCGCGCCGTTGGTCCACTTGGCCTGCGCCAGGCGGTGCGGCGCTCCCGAGGAGTGGTGGCGGATGATGACGGCGTCGGCACCCATCGCCTGCAGGGTCAGCGCGGTGTCCTTGAGGCTCTCGCCCTTGGAGACGCTCGAGCCCTTGGCCGAGAAGTTGATGACGTCGGCGCTGAGGCGCTTGGCGGCGGCCTCGAACGAGATGCGGGTGCGGGTCGAGTCCTCGAAGAACAGGTTGACGACCGTGCGGCCGCGCAGCGTCGGGAGCTTCTTGATCGGCCGGCTGGCGACGCCCAGGAGCTCCTCGGCGGTGTCGAGGATCCGGATCGCGTCGGTGCGGTCGAGGTCACCGGCGCTCAGGAGGTTCTTGATCATGCGATCCCTCCGGTGATCGAGACCGAGTCGGCGTCGTCGGACTCGGTGAGCCGGACCTTGACCTTCTCGGCGAGCGAGGTCGGCAGGTTCTTGCCGACGAAGTCCGCCCGGATCGGCAGCTCGCGGTGGCCCCGGTCGATCAGGACCGCGAGCTGCACGGCCTTGGGGCGGCCCAGCTCGTTGAGGGCGTCCAGGGCGGCACGGATCGTGCGGCCGGAGAACAGCACGTCGTCGATCAGCACGACGACCTTGCCGTCGATGTCGTCCGGGATCTCGGTGTGCTCCAGGGCCCGGGCCGGCTTGAGCCGCAGGTCGTCGCGATACATCGTGATGTCGAGCGCCCCGGCGGTGATGTCGCGGCCCTCGACCTCGGACATCCGACGCGCGATCCGGCGGGCCAGGTGGACGCCGCGGGTCGGGATGCCGAGGAGGACGAGACCGGCGGAGTCGCGATTGCGCTCGAGGATCTCGTGCGTGATGCGGGTCAACGCCCGGGAGATGTCCTGGTCGTCCAGGACGGTGCGGGCTGGTGCGTGCGAGCTGTCAGCACGTGCCGCGTCATCGGACGCAACCATGACTGACCTCCTTCTCCGCCTCTCGGGACGGCCGTTAAAGGATGTCGTTGTACGTCCGACAGCCTAGCAGCGGCGTGCTCGCTGACCGGACGCGGCTCGGCGCACGATTCGAAACGGTGCCTGCGCTCAGTAGGCGCGGTGCCAGTAGGTGGGCAGGACGACCTTGAGGAACACCGGCATGCACTCGACGAAGTAGCGGCGGAACAGCCGGCGGGGCTCCTGCGCGAGGCGGTAGAACCACTCGATCTTGGTGGCCCGGACCCAGCGGGGGGCCATCGTCGCGTGGCCGGTGACCATGTTGACCGCGCCGCCGACATTGATCACGACGCCCTTGAAGCCCGCCTTGCGGACCTCCTCGCCGATCATGTCGCCGAACGGCGGCGTGACCGCGACGATCAGCAGGTCGACGCCGTACTTGCGCAGCTTCTTGGCCAGGGCGCGGGGCTTCCAGTCGCTGCGGTTGCCGTGCTCGCGGAAGACGACGTGCAGCCCGGAGTCGTGCAGCTGGCCGCGGAAGTCGTGCCCGGCGTGCCGGTCGGCGCCCAGGATCGCGGCCTTGCGGCCGTGGAACTGGCGCCCGGCGAGCATCCGCTCGAGGAACTCCGAGCCCGTGACCCGGGCCGGGTCGATGCCCCGCGACCGCATCAGCGAGACGATCGGCCAGCCGTCGGCCGTGATGTAGTCGGCGCGCTCGATCGTCCGGGCGAAGTCGTCGGACCTTGCGGCGAGCGCGAGGTGGTGCAGGTTGACCGTCTGGATGCGCTTGGGTCGCACGTCCAGGACGGCCGCGTCGAAGTCCCGGTCGTTGAGCAGGCACTTCTCGGCCATCATGTCGATGAGCTCGTCCGTGATCACGGACCTCACCCCTTCCCTGGCGAAGACTGGTGAGCCTTCAACCACGGAGAGGAGCGAGCGCGACGATCATGACGGCGATGCCGCCGGACCCCGTCGCAGGGTCAGCCGATCAGGGTCGGCTTGAGCTGGACGATCCTGCTCAGCAGGCCGTTGACGAACGTCGACGACTCGTCGGTCGACAGGTCGGCGGCCAGGTTGACGGCCTCGCTGACGGCGACGGCGTCCGGGACGTCGTCGACGTAGAGGATCTCGAAGGCGCCGATGCGCAGCAGGTTGCGGTCGACGGCCGGCATGCGGTCGAGCGTCCAGTCCTTGGCGTTCGACGAGATGATCTCGTCGAGCCGGTCACGATGGCTGACGACGCCCTCGATCAGGAGCACGGCGTAGTCGTTGACCGGGTAGTCCTCGGAGTGGCGCCGCTCGGCGAGCGTGCCGCCCGGCGCAAGGTTCTGCGCCTCGGACTCGAACAGGATGTCCAGCGCGCGCTTGCGTGACTTGGTGCGGGCTGACATCAGGACGACACGCGGCCGAGGTAGCTGCCGTCGCGGGTGTCGACCTTGATCTTCTCGCCGTTGACGATGAACAGGGGAACCTGGATCTCCTTGCCGGTCTCGAGGCGTGCCGGCTTGGTGCCGCCGCTCGAGCGGTCGCCCTGCAGGCCCGGCTCGGTGTACTCCACCAGCAGCTCGACCGACGCCGGGAGCTCGATGTAGAGCGGCGTGCCGTCGTGCATCGCGACCATCGCGTCCTGGTTGTCGAGCATGTAGTCCTTGGCGTCGCCGACCGTGGCGTCGGGGATGTTGATCTGGTCGTACGTCGTCTTGTCCATGAAGACGTACGAGTCGCCGTCGTGGTACAGGTACTGGAAGTCCCGCTTGTCGACGTTGGCCGTCTCGATCTTGAGGCCGGCGTTGAACGTCTTGTCGACGGTCTTGCCGCTCATGATGTTCTTGAGGGTCGTCTTGACCATCGCGCCGCCCTTGCCGGGCTTGTGGTGCTGGAACCAGACGACAGACCAGAGCTGCCCGTCGAGGTCGAGGACCATGCCGTTCTTGATGTCGTTCGTGGTGGCCATCAGCCGATCTCCAGGAGGTCTTTGGTCATCGTGGTGAGCACCTCGGGGGCGCCCGGGGTCACGAGGACGGTGTCTTCGATACGTACTCCCCCACGGCCCGGCACATAGATGCCCGGCTCCATCGTGAGGACGGTGCGACTGGTCAGTTTACCTGTGTGCGAGGCCGCGATGAACGGGTCCTCGTGGATCTCCAGCCCGACGCCGTGGCCGAGGCCCGTCGTGAACGCCTCGAGCCACCCCGACGCCTCGAGCGCACCGCGCGCGGAGGCGTCCGCGTCACTCACGGCGACGCCCTCGCGGAGGAGGTCCAGGCCGGCGGCCTGGGACTCCCGGACCGCGGCGTGGACCTCGCGCTGCCAGTCGTCGGCGCGGCCGAGGACGACGGTCCGGGTGCAGTCCGCGTGGTAGCCGTCGACCCGTGCACCGAAGTCGACCTTGAGCAGGTCGCCGGTGCCCAGCAGGCGGTCGGTCGGGTGGTGGTGCGGGATCGCGGTGTTCTCCCCCGCGGCCAGGATCGTCTCGAACGCGATCGCCTCGGCGCCGAGGTCGAACATCCGGTTCTCCAGGTCGCGCGCCACCTCCCGCTCGGTACGCCCGACGAGCGGGCCCTCGAGCAGCGCGAGCAGCGCGCGGGTCGAGATGTCGCAGGCACGACGCAGGGCATCGATCTCGACGGCGTCCTTGGTCTCGCGCAGGTGCTCGACCATGCGATCGGCCGGCACCAGCGCGACGGAGGGCAGGAGCTCGGCGAGCCGTGCGTGGGCGTCGACGGTCAGGGTGTGGGACTCGATGCCCAGCTCGATGCCGGACGCCCGCTCGGCCATTGCTCCCAGCAGGTCCCGGGTGATGACGTGCTCGATGTCGGGCACCTCGGCGGCCGCCTGGTCGCGGTAGCGACCGTCCGTGACGAACACGGCCTCGCCGCCGCCGGACACGTAGACCGCGCCGTTGGAGCCCGTGAACCCGGTCAGGTAGCGGACGTTGACGAGCGTCGTGACGAACAGCCCTTCGAGACCACGATCGATGATCTCCTCACCGAGCCGGCCCAGGCGCGTGGCCGTCGTCACGACGAGATGGCTCGGTAGGCGTCGAGCAGCAGCGACTCGTCCGGACCGGCGAGGATCGTCGGCGCGGCGAGACCCTCGAGGACGACGAACCGCATCTGGTCGCCGCGGGTCTTCTTGTCGAGCCGCATCGTCGTCGACAGCGCCTCCCAGATCCCGGACCGGTACGTCATGGGGAGTCCGACGATCTCGAGCACCGAGCGGTGCCGGTCCAGCAGCTCGTCGTCGATCAGGCCGAGCCGGTGCGCGATCTCCGCGACGTAGACCATGCCGATCGAGACCGCCTCGCCGTGGCGGATCGTGTAGCGCTCGAAGCGCTCGACGGCGTGGCCGAACGTGTGGCCGTAGTTGAGCGCCTCCCGTCCGATCGACCCGTCGGCACCGGTCTCGTGCAGGTCGCCGGCCACGGTCCGGGCCTTGACCGCGATGCCCTTGGTGATGAGCTCGGCGACGATCGACGACGAGGGGTCGGAGATCGTCTCGGGGGCGGCCTCGACGAGGTCGAGGATCGAGGGATCGGCGATGAACCCGCACTTGACGACCTCGGCCAGCCCGCTGCGCAGCTCGGGCGCGGGCAGCGTCGTCAGCAGGTCCAGGTCGCACAGGACACCGACCGGCTCGTGGAACGCACCGACGAGGTTCTTTCCCTGCGCCGTGTTGATCCCGGTCTTGCCGCCGACCGCCGCGTCGACCATGCCGAGGACCGTCGTCGGGACGTTGACGAACCGGACGCCGCGCAGCCAGCTCGCGGCGACGAACCCGGCCAGGTCGGTCGTCGCTCCCCCGCCGAGCCCGACGATGACGTCGGAGCGGGTGAAGCCGGTCTCCCCGAGGACCTTCCAGCAGAACGCGAGGACGTCGGCGGTCTTGGCCTGCTCGCTGTCAGGGACCTCGATCAGGTGGACCTCGAGCCCGTCGGAGACCAGCGGCCCGCGGAGGATCTGCGCCTGCTTCAGCATCGACGGCGGGTGAATGATCGCGACCCGCAGCACGCCGAGCCCGAAGCCGACGAGGCCGCGCAGCTGCTCGTGCACGCCGTTGCCGATCACGACGTCGTACGGTCGCTCGGTCGGCACCCGCAGGCGGGTCGTCATCGGTCCCCCTCGATCAGCTGCAGGGCCCGGTCGGCCACCGCCTGGGCGTCGAGGGCGTCGGTCACGATCGTGAACCGGGCCACCTCGGCGTACAACGGGCGTCGACGGTCCATGAGGCCCTTCATCTGTGAGCGGACGTTGCCGAGCAGCAACGGCCGGTTGCCGTTCATGCCGACGCGGGACACCGCGGCGGCCAGTCCCACGTCGAGGAAGATCACCCGGTGCTGGGCCAGCAGGGCGCGGGTCCCATCGCTGAGGACGGCGCCGCCGCCCAGGGCCAGGACGCCGTCGTGGTCGGTCAGCGCCGCGGCGACGGCCTTCTCCTCGAGCGCGCGGAAGTGCGCCTCGCCGTGGTCGATGAAGATGTCCTGCACCGAGGTGCCGGTCGTCGTCTCGATGTCCCGGTCGGTGTCGCGGAAGGCGACCCCGAGCCGGTCGGCGAGCTGCTCCGCGACGGTCGTCTTACCGGCTCCCGGCGGCCCCACGAGGATGACGAGCGGGCTCAACGGTGCCTCAGGTTCGCGAGGTAGCCCTCGACGTTGCGGCGGGTCTCCTCGACCGCGTCGCCGGCGAACTTCTCCAGGATCGCGTCGGCGACGACGAGCGCCACCATGGCCTCGGCCACGATGCCGGCGGCGGGCACGGCGCACACGTCGGAACGCTGGTGGTGCGCGCGGGCCTCCTCGCCGGTCTCGACGTCGACGGTGCGCAGGGCGCGCGGGACCGTCGCGATGGGCTTCATGGCGGCACGGACGCGCAGGATCTCACCCGTCGTCATGCCGCCCTCGGTGCCGCCGGCGCGACCCGACAGGCGGCGGATGCCATCCTCGGTCGGGACGATCTCGTCGTGCGCGAGGGAGCCGCGGGTGCGGGCGAGCTCGAAGCCGTCGCCGATCTCGACGCCCTTGATGGCCTGGATCCCCATCAGCGCCTGCGCGAGGCGGCCGTCGAGCCGCTTGTCCCAGTGCGTGTGCGAGCCGAGTCCGGGCGGCAGGCCCTCGACGACGACCTCGACGACACCGCCGAGGGTGTCGCCCTCCTTGTGCGCGAGGTCGATCTCCTCGACCATCGCGGCGCTCGTGGCGGGGTCGAAGCAGCGCACCGGATCGGCGTCGAGCGCGTCGACGTCGCCGTGCGACGGGATGACGCCGGCGGGGGCGCGGACGGTGCCGAGCTCGACGACGTGCGAGACGATCGTCGCGCCGGTCGTCTGCTGGATGAACTGGGCGGCGATCTCGCCGAGGGCGACGCGGGCCGCGGTCTCGCGGGCGCTGGCGCGCTCGAGGATCGGGCGGGCCTCGTCGAAGCCGTACTTCTGCATGCCGGCGAGGTCGGCGTGGCCGGGCCGCGGGCGGGTCAGGGGCGCGTTGCGCTTGAGCCCGTCCAGCACCTCGGTGTCGACGGGATCGGCCGACATGACCTGCTCCCACTTGGGCCACTCGCTGTTGCCGATGCGCAGGGCGATGGGGCTGCCCATCGTCGACCCGTGGCGCAGACCGCCGACGATCTCGAGCTCGTCCTGCTCGAAGGCCATGCGCGCACCCCGGCCGTAGCCGAGACGACGGCGCGCCAGCGCGGCCTGGATCTCCTTGCTGGTCACCTGCACACCGGCCGGGAGCCCTTCCAGGACGGCGACGAGTGCAGGGCCATGGGACTCACCAGCGGTCAACCAACGAAGCATGGATCGATTCTCCCACGCCCCACGCGCCGGTCAGGACCTCAGGTCGAGTAGAACGCCGGTCCCCACGTGGCGCCGATCACGGCGCCGACGATCATGTAGGGCCCGAACGCGTACGACTTCGGGTCGATCAGCCGCAGTCGCGAGAGCAGGATCCCGACGACGGCCCCCAGGACGAATCCCGCGTAGATGCCGATGAAGACCTCGCTGGAGCCCAGCGCACCGAGCGCCAGCGCGAGGACGCCCGACAGCCGGACGTCGCCGTAGCCGAACGCACCGCCGAAGAAGCGGCCGGCGAACCAGTGCATCAGGCGGAACACGAGATAGACCACGACGTTGGCGACCAGGGCGTGCACCAGGATGTCGACGTCCTGGAGCAGCAGCGCACCGAGGCCGACCAGCAGCAGCGTCACGACGTACATCGGGGCGACGATGACGTACGGCAGCAGGCGCGTCCGCGAGTCGACGAACGCCAGCCATGCCCCCACCCCGGCGACCACGACCCACACCGGCAGCAGCTCGGTGTGGTCGATCCTCCACGCCACGAGCGCCGCCATGACCGCGGCACCCGCCGCGAGTCCCACCACGAGGAACCGGGTGCCGGCGAGGACGGCGTAGGGGACCTTGTCCTCGTCGGGCTCAGCGGGTTCCGGCACGCGGCGCAGCACGAGTGCCCCGAGGGCACCGAGCAGGGCGGCGGCCAGGGCGGCGAGGGCGATGGTCACCGGGGCAGCCTAGCGACGCTGGAGCGCCGCCAGAGCCGCCTCACGCAGGAGCTGTGGAGAAATCGTGGACCCGGTCATCAGCTCGACCTGCAGCGCGGCCTGGTGGGCCAGCAGGTCCAGCCCGGACACGACCGGGACGTGGGCATCGGCCGCGGCGCGGGCCAGCACCGTGGGCCACGGGTCGTAGACGACGTCGAACACCGCACGCGAGGCCTCGACGAGCTCGTGCGACCGGGAGCCGATGACCTCGCCGGGGACGGTCGAGACCAGCAGGTCGACCTTGTCCAGCAGCGGCTCGTCGATCTTGCGGACGTGCACCACGATGCCCCGGCCCCGGGCGACCGCCTCCGCGTCGGCCGCGCGGGACGGCTCCCGCACGATGAAGTCGATCTCCTCGACCCCCAGGCGTACGAGCGTCAGTGCGATCGACGCGGCCGTCGCGCCGCCGCCCAGGATCCGGGCCGTGCGCGGCGAACGGACCTCCCGCTCGGCCAGCGCGGCCACGGCCCCGGTGACGTCGGTGTTGTGGGCCGAGAGCATCCCGTCGTCGACGATCAGCGTGTTGGCGACGCCCAGCGTCTCGACGTCCTCGCTGCGCTGGTGACCCACCGCGGCGGCCTCCCGCTTGAGCGGCGCCGTCACCGACAGGCCCCGGACGTCGTCACCGAGGGCGCCGACGAACGCGGCCAGCTCGCCGGCCTTGACCTCGACCGGCTCGTAGCCCCAGTCCAGGCCGAGCTCCGCGTAGGCGGCACGGTGCATCGCCGGCGACAGCGAGTGCGCGATGGGTGAGCCGAGGACCGCGCAGATCATCAGCACACGTCCTTGGGCGCGGTCTTGCAGTAGGCCTGCAGCTTCGCGACGGCCTGGTTGTGCTCGCCGAGGGTGTCGGAGAACACCGTCTCGCCGGTCTCCAGGTTGACCGCGACGAAGAACAGCCACGTGCCCTCGGCCGGGTTGAGCGCGGCCTCGATCGTCTTCTCGCCGGGCGAGCCGATCGGCCCGGGTGGCAGCCCCGTGTTCTGGTACGTGTTGTACTCCGACGGGTCGGCCCGCTCCTCGGGCGTCGTGAAGACATCGCCCTTGCGCTTGCTGACGTACGACACCGTCGAGTCCAGCTGCAACGCCATGCCCTCGTCGAGCCGGTTGTAGAGGACGCGCGCGACCTTGGCGTAGTCCTCGTCCGCCTTGGCCTCGTACTCCAGGATGCTGGCGACGGTCAGGACCTGCTCGCCGGTCAGGCCGAGGGCCTTGGCGCGGGTCCCGATGTCCAGCGACTTCGCGGTGGCCAGCGTCTTGTCGACCATCTGCCTGAGCAGCTGGGTCGCGGTGGTGCCGGGCTCGACCTCGTACGTCGCGGGGAAGAGGTAGCCCTCCGGGTTGAGGTTGGCGACCTCCGGCAGGCCCAGCTTCTCGGGCTTGTCGAGCGCCGCGAGCAGTGACTTCTGGGTGATCTCGGTGGACTTCGCGATGATCTCGACGATCTGCCCCACGCGGGCCCCCTCCGGGATCGTCACCCGGACGATGGCGCTGTTGCCCTTGTCGGTCAGTGCCGCCATCGCGGCGTCGGCCGACATCTTCTTGCGCAGCGTGAACGAGCCGGCCTGCACGGCCTGGAAGCGGCTGTCGCTCAGGGCGAGCTGGTAGAACGCCTCGGCGCTCTTGACGACATCGGCCTTCGCCAGGATGTTGGAGATCTGCTGCCCGTCCGCGCCGGTCGGGATCGTGACGACGATCGTGCCGGCGCCATCACCGCTGTAGTCCTCGACGGACGTGAAGAGCTTGTCCTTGACCCACAGGCCGCCCATCACGATGCCGACGAGCACCACGGCGACGATCAGCAGCGCCAGGATCCGGCGGCCCCACGGTGGGCGGCGGGGTGTCTGGGCCCGTCGGCGTCCGGCTCCGGCGGGCTCCTCCGGACCCCGCGCGCCGTCCGTCATCATGTCCAGTCCGCTGTTGCTCATAGGTTCCTCATGCTCTCGCCGGGTGCCGACCCGCGGGTTCGCTCCGAGTCCAATGCCGTTTGCAGGATCACCGTAGCGGCAGCCTGGTCGATGACGCTGCGCCTGGTACGGCCGGCACGACCGCTCTGGCGCAGCATCGTGTCGGCCGTCATGGTCGACATCCGCTCGTCGAACAAGCGGATCGGGACGGGGTCGATCGCGGTCAGCAGCTCGGTGCAGAACGCCCGCACCTTGGTCACCGCGGGCCCCTCACGCCCCGACAGCCCGATGGGCAGGCCGACGACGCACTCGAGGACCTCGTGCTCCCCGACGAGCTCCGCGAGCCGCCTGATCGCACCGGGACCGGCGGGGATGGTCTCGACGGGGGTCGCGAGGATCCCGTCGGGATCGCTGACCGCGACCCCGATGCGCACGTCGCCCACGTCGATGCCGAGTCTCCTGCCGCGCCGGAATGTCACGCGCCGAGCGCCGCCTCGACCGCTGCCAGCGCCGACGGGATCGCCGACACGTCGGTGCCACCGCCCTGCGCGACATCGGCCTTGCCGCCGCCCCGGCCGCCGATCTTGTCCCCCACGACCTTGATCAGGTCGTTGGCCGACAGGCCGCGGGACTGGGCCGGCTCGTTGAGCGCCACGACGGCGGCCGGCTTGTCGCCGGCATCCCCGATCACGACGACGACCGCGGGCCGGTCACCCAGCCGCTTGCGGATGTCGAGCGCGATCGTGCGGACGTCTCCCCCGCCGGCGCCGGTCGCGTGGTGCCCGACGTACGCGACGCCCCCGATGTCCTTGGCCGAGGCCGCGACGTCGCCGGCCGCGCCGAGCAGCTGGGCGGCCTTGATCTTGTCGGCCGCCTTCTCGGCGGCCTTGAGCCGTTCCAGGAGGTCCTGCACGCGGGCGGGGACGTCCTCGGGCTGGGTCTTGAGCAGGTCGGTCAGCTGCCGGACGACGTCACGCTCGCGCGCGAGGTAGGCGAAGCCCTCGAGACCCGTGAGGGCCTCGACGCGCCGGTTGCCCGCACCGACCGAGCCGTCCGACGTGATGACGACGGTGCCGATCTGCGACGAGCGCTCGACGTGGGTGCCACCGCACAGCTCGCGCGACCACGGTCCGCCGATCTCGACGACGCGGACGTCCTCGCCGTACGTCTCACCGAACAGCGCCAGGGCGCCGAGCTCGCGGGCCTCGGGCAGGCTCATGGTCTGCGCCGTGACCGGCAGGTCGGCCCGCAGGGCCCGGTTGGAGGCCTCCTCGACACCGTGCAGCTGGTCGGGCGACAGCGCGCCGCTCCAGCCGTAGTCGAGGCGCAGGTAGCCGGGACGGTTGTAGGAGCCGGACTGCAGCGCCGTGGGGCCGAGCACCTCGCGCAGGGCGGCGTGCACGACGTGGGTGCCCGAGTGGGCCTGGCGGGCGCCGAGCCGCCATTCGGGGTCGACGGCCGCCTCGACCGTCGTGTCGAGGGTCAGCTCGCCGTCGAGGACGCGGACCTGGTGGACGACGAGACCGCGGACGGGCCGCTGGACGTCGAGGACCTCGGCCCGGCCGCCGTCCCACTGCAGGTGGCCCGCGTCGGCGTGCTGGCCGCCGGACTCGGCGTAGAACGGGGTGCGGTCCAGGACGACCTCGCCGATCGCGCCGGCGCCCAGCGCCGGGACGCCGCCGCCCTCGGCGATCAGGCCGAGGACGCGGGACTCCGTGGTCAGGGTCGTGTAGGCCTGCCAGTCGGTGGGGCCGTTGGCGTCGAGCGCCGCGCGGTAGACCGTGGTGTCGGCGTGGCTGCCCTTCTTGCTCTTGGCATCGGCCTTGGCGCGGGAGCGCTGCTCGGCCATGAGCGCGCGGAAGCCCTCCTCGTCGACCGTCAGGCCCTGCTCGGAGGCCATCTCGAGCGTGATGTCGATCGGGAAGCCATACGTGTCGTGCAAGGTGAACGCCTGGTCGCCGGACAGCGCCGAGCCGCCCTTGTCCTTGACCGCGGTCGCGGCGGTCTCGAAGATCTGCGTGCCCTTGCCCAGCGTCTGGCGGAACGCGTCCTCCTCGGCGTACGCGATCTGCGCGATGCGCGGGAAGTCGGCCTCGAGCTCGGGGTAGGACGCCTTCATCCGCTCCAGGCTGACCGGCAGCAGCTCCGGCAGGGCGGGGTCCTCGTAGCCCAGCAGGCGCATCGAGCGGACCGCGCGACGCAGCAGGCGGCGCAGGACGTACCCACGAGCCTCGTTGCCCGGCGTGACGCCGTCGCCCATCAGCATCAGGCCGCTGCGGACGTGGTCGGCGATGACCCGGAAGCGGACGTCGTCGGTGCGGTCCTTGCCGTACGTGCGTCCGGAGATCTCCGACGCCTTCTCGATGACCGGGAAGACCTCGTCGATCTCGTAGAGGTTCTGCTTGCCCTGCAGGAGGTAGGCGACGCGCTCCAGACCCATGCCGGTGTCGATGTTCTTGTTGGGCAGCTCGCCGAGGACGTCGAAGCGGTCCTTGGCCTGGACGTTGGTGATCTCCTCCTGCATGAACACGAGGTTCCAGATCTCCAGGAAGCGGTCCTCGTCGACGACGGGTCCACCGTCGGCGCCGTGCTCGGGGCCGCGGTCGACGTAGATCTCGCTGCACGGGCCACCGGGGCCGGGGACACCCATGTGCCAGTAGTTGTCGAGCAGGCCACGGTCCTGGATGCGCTCGTCGGGCAGGCCCGCGACCCGCTTCCAGATCTCGCGTGCCTCCTGGTCGGTGTGCAGCACCGTGACCCAGATCGTGTCGGGGTCGATGCCGAGCCCGCCGTCCTCGACCGCGTTGGTGATGAGGCCCCACGCGTGCGTGATGGCGCCTTCCTTGAAGTAGTCGCCGAACGAGAAGTTGCCGTTCATCTGGAAGAAGGTGCCGTGGCGGGTCGTCTTGCCGACCTCCTCGATGTCGAGGGTGCGCACGCACTTCTGCACGCTCGTCGCGGTGTTCCACGGCGGCGTCTCCTGGCCCAGGAAGTAGGGCTTGAACGGCACCATGCCGGCGTTGACGAACAGCAGGTTGGGATCGTCGAACAGCAGCGGCGCCGAGGGCACGACGGTGTGGCCGGCATTCTCGAAGTGAGCGAGGAATCGACGGCGGATCTCCGCGGTGTGCATCAGTGATGGTCCTTGTCGGGGTGGGCCTCGTCGAGGCTGAGGGTGCTGTGGTCGGTGGGGTCGATCAGCCGGCGGGCGATGTCCTGCTCCCGGGTCTTCATGCCGTCCTGCAGCTCGGCGCTGAACGCCCGCCAGCCGAGTCCGAGCGCGCTGGCCTGGTCGACCAGTCCGGGCATCGACAACCGGTGGGCGGCGCGGCGGGCCTTGGCGGTGGCGTAGACGCCGGCCGCGGATCCCGCGACGAACCAGACCGCCCGCGAGCTGAGGGTCATGACCCGAGCCACTGGTCGGAGGGCGGCGTGGGCCGGGCGGCGCGGACGGCGCGACGTCCGGCCTGGGCGCGCTCACGGCGCCGGCGCCGGTACTCCCGCCGCATCAGCGCCGAGATCCGGTCGCGGCTCTCGGGGCGCAGGGCGTGCGCGAGGCCGTGGGCGAGCACCGACAGGCGTACGCCCGGGCGCCCCAGCGCGGTCTGGACGACCTGCTGCTGCGTCGGGGGGACGATGAGCCGGCCCTCGACGATCCGTGGCTCGAGCTCGGGCGGGAGGCGCGTGGGGGTGTGGATCGTGACCTCGCCGGTCGGCCGGCGCGCCGGGGCGACCTCCCGCGAGACCTCGATCGGCTCCGGGTTCGGGGTGCTGGGGACGGCCGCGAGACGGCGGGCGGCGCGGACCGCGATGACGGCAGCACCGATGGCGACCACGGCCAGAACCGCGGTCGCCACGAGGATCCAGACCTCCGTCGACATGTCCTCGAGCCTATCGCGGCTGCGGGTGACCGCTCACGTGGCTAGCGGTCGCGCAGGATCGCGCGGATGATCTCGAGGCGCTCGGACAGCCGCGCCTCGAAGCCGTGCTCGCCCGGCTCGTAGTAGCGCGCGCCGTCGACGTCGTCGGGTGCGTACTGCTGGCCGACGACGCCGCGCACGTCGTCGTGCGGGTAGACGTAGTCGTGCCCGTGGCCGAGCTTCTTGGCGCCGGCGTAGTGGGCGTCGCGCAGCGCGGGCGGGACGGTGCCGACCTTGCCGGAGCGGACATCGGCCATGGCCCGGTCGATCGCGACGACGACGGCATTGGACTTCGGCGCCGCGGCGAGGTGGATGACGGCCTGTGCCAGCGGGATGCGGGCCTCGGGGAAGCCGATCATCGCGACGGCCTGCGCCGTGGCGGTGGCCAGCGGCAGCGCGGTCGGGTCGGCCATGCCGATGTCCTCGCTGGCGTGGATCATCAGGCGTCGGGCGATGAAGCGCGGGTCCTCCCCCGCCTCGATCATCCGAGCCAGGTAGTGCAGGGCCGCGTCGACGTCGGAGCCGCGGATCGACTTGATGAACGCGCTGATGACGTCGTAGTGCTGGTCGCCCTGCCGGTCGTAGCGCACCGCGGCCTTGTCGACCGCGAGCGCCGCGTCCTCGACATCGATCTCGGCCTTGCCCTGGCTCGTCGCGGCACCCGCGGCGGCCTCGAGATAGGTCAGCACCCGGCGGCCGTCTCCCCCGGCGAGGCGGATCAGGTGGCTTCGTGCCTCCTCGGTCAGGGTCACGACGCCGGCGAGCCCACGCTCGTCGGTCAGCGCCCGGTCGACCAGGACGCCGATGTCGTCGTCGGTCAGGGACTCCAGGGTCAGCAGGAGCGACCGGCTGAGCAGCGGGGAGATGACGCTGAAGTGCGGGTTCTCGGTCGTCGCCGCGACGAGGGACACCCAGCGGTTCTCGACGCCGGGGAGCAGGGCGTCCTGCTGGGACTTGCTGAACCGGTGGACCTCGTCGACGAACAGGACCGTCTCGACGCCGCTCTGCGCCAGGGCGCGGCGGGCGCCGGCGATCGTCTCGCGGACCTCCTTGACCCCGGCCGAGACGGCCGAGACCTCGACGAAGCGGCGGTCGGTGTGCGAGCTCAGCAGGCTGGCGATCGTGGTCTTGCCGGTGCCCGGCGGGCCCCACAGCAAGATCGTCAGCGGCTGGTTGCCGTCGATCATCTGCCGCAGCGGCGATCCCGGCGCGAGCAGGTGCTGCTGGCCGACGAGCTCGTCGAGCGACCGCGGCCGCATGCGCACCGCCAGCGGGGCGTTGGCCTGCGGGGCCCCGGCGAGGCTGCCCCCACCCACGGGAGTCGCCGACGGGGAGTCCGGGATGTCGAACAGTCCGTCAGAGCTCATGCCCCGAGCCTACGGTCCCCGCCGGGTCGGTTTACCACGGTCCCTGAGGAGACTGGCGCATCCCGCAGGAAGGATCCTGCGGGATGCGCCAGGTTGCCGAGGGACCGTGGTAGACCGACGACCGTCAGGCGTCGGCCTTCGGCGTCTCGGCGTCGGACTTGGGCTTGCTGTCCACGCCGGCGTCCCGGCGCTGCTCCGGCGTGATCGGGGCGGGGGCGGCCGTCAGCGGGTCGTAGCCGCCACCGGACTTGGGGAACGCGATGACCTCGCGGATCGAGTCCGCGCCGGCGAGCATCGCGCAGATCCGGTCCATGCCGACCGCGATGCCGCCGTGCGGGGGCGCGCCGAACGTGAACGCGTCGAGCAGGAAGCCGAACTTCTCCTGCGCCTCGTCCTCCTCGATGCCCATGACCTTGAAGACACGCTTCTGGATGTCCTCGCGGTGGATTCGGATCGACCCGCCACCGAGCTCGCTGCCGTTGCAGACGATGTCGTATGCCCACGCGAGCGCGTGGCCCGGATCGGTGTCGAACGTCTCCAGGTCCTGCGGCGAGGTGAACGCGTGGTGGACCGCGGTCCACGCCCCGGCCCCCACGGCCACGTCACCCGACGCGACGGCGTCGCCGGACGGCTCGAACAGCGGGGCGTCGACGACCCACACGAACTCCCACGCCGACCTGTCGATCAGGTCGCAGCGCTCACCGATCTCGAGCCGGGCCGCACCGAGCAGGCCGCGGGTCGCCTTGGTCGCGCCGGCGCCGAAGAAGATGCAGTCGCCGGGCTTGGCACCGACGTGCTCGGCCAGGCCGGCGCGCTCGGTGTCGCTGAGGTTCTTGGCGACGGGGCCACCCAGCTCGCCGTCCTCGGAGATCGTGACGTACGCCAGACCCTTCGCTCCGCGCTGCTTGGCCCACTCCTGCCATGCGTCGAACTGACGGCGGGGCTGCGAGGCGCCGCCGGGCATGACGACCGCGCCGACGTACTCCGCCTGGAAGACGCGGAACGACGTGTCCTTGAAGAAGTCGGTGCACTCGACGAGCTCCTGGCCCATCCGCAGGTCGGGCTTGTCGGAGCCGAACCGACGCATCGCGTCGGCGTACGTCATGTGCGGGATCGGGGTCGGGATGTCGTAGCCGACGAGGGCCCACATCTTCGTGAGGATGCCCTCCATCAGCTC
>NZ_JAOPXQ010000107.1 GCF_025965075.1 Aeromicrobium sp. | reverse complement strand
TGGAACCCCAAGATGAAGCGATTCATCTTCACCGAGCGCAACGGCATCTACATCATCGACCTCCAGCAGTCGCTGGCCTACATCGACGCCGGCTACGAGTTCGTCAAGAACACCGTCGCCCGCGGCGGGACGATCCTGTTCGTCGGCACCAAGCGCCAGGCGCAGGAGCCGATCGAGGAGCAGGCCAAGCGCGTCGGCATGCCCTACGTCAACCAGCGTTGGCTCGGTGGCATGCTCACCAACTTCCAGACGATGCACCAGCGGCTCCAGCGCATGAAGGAGCTCGAGGAGATCGACTTCGACGACGTCGCGGGATCCAACCGCACGAAGAAGGAGCTCCTCCACATGCGCCGCGAGTACGCGAAGCTGTCGCGCACCCTCGGTGGTATCCGCGACATGGGCCGCACGCCCGCCGCTGCCTGGATCGTCGACACCAAGAAGGAGCACCTCGCGGTCGACGAGTGCAAGAAGCTCGGCATCCCGATCATCGCGATCCTCGACACCAACTGCGACCCGGATGACGTCGACTTCCCGATCCCGGGCAACGACGACGCGATCCGCTCGGTCGGCCTGCTGACCCGGGTCATCGCCGACGCCGTCGCCGAGGGCCTCATCGCCCGCGGTGGCGCCAAGACCGGTCAGGAAGAGCCCGGCGCCGAGCTCGGTGCCGAGGAGCCCCTGGCCGACTGGGAGCGCGAGCTGCTGGAGAAGAAGGACGCCGAGGCCGCCGCTGCTGCCGCCGACGCCGCTCCGGCCACGACCGCCGACGCCGCTCCGGCCGCCGAGGCTGCTGCCCCGGCCACGCTGGTCGAGGCTCCCGCCGAGGAGGCCCCGAAGGCCGACGCCAAGGAGCCCGCCGTCAAGGCTCCCGAGGGTGCCACCGCCACGGCCCCGTTCGGTCCCGGCTCAAAGTCCCCGCTCAAGAGCGGCAACGCTCCCAAGGGCTTCGCGGTCAAGGGCAACGCCGACTCGGGTCTCTACCACCTCGAGGGTGGTCAGTGGTACGACGCCGCCGAGGCCGAGGTGTGGTTCGACACCGCCGAGTCGGCCGAGGCTGCGGGCTTCAAGCCCGCCGGCTCCAAGTAACCCACCGACTGCACAGAACTCCGCAAAGGAACATTCACATGGCTATTACTGCCCAAGACGTCAAGAAGCTCCGCGACGCCACCGGCGCCGGGATGATGGACGCCAAGAAGGCGCTCACCGAGGCCGACGGCGACTTCGAGAAGGCGGTCGAGGTGCTCCGCATCTCGGGCGCCGCCAAGGCTGCCAAGCGCGGTGCCGAGCGGGAGGCGACCTCCGGGCTCGTCGCCAACTACGGCAGCGCGATCGTCGAGCTCAACTCCGAGACCGACTTCGTCGCCAAGAACGACACCTTCATCCAGCTCGCCGAGGACCTCGCGGTCCTCGCCGACCGGACGAAGCCGGCCGACGCTGCGGCGTTCGCGAACGAGAAGCTCGAGAGCGGCAAGACCGTGACTGAGGCCGTCGCCGACCTCGCGGTCGTCATCGGCGAGAAGATCGAGCTCGGACGGGTCGCCAGCTTCGACGGCAACGTCGCGACGTACATGCACCGTCGTGCGAGCGACCTGCCCCCCGCGGTCGGCGTCCTCGTCGAGTTCGAGGGCGACAGGCACGACGTCGCCCGCGGCGTCGCGATGCAGATCGCCGCGATGCGTCCTCGCTACCTGACGCGCGACGAGGTCCCCGCGGACATCGTTGCCAAGGAGCGCGAGATCGCCGAGGCCACGGCCCGTGAGGAGGGCAAGCCCGAGCAGGCGATCGCCAAGATCACCGAGGGTCGCCTCAACGGCTTCTTCAAGGAGCAGGTCCTCCTCGAGCAGTCGTCGGTCCAGGACAACAAGAAGACGGTCAAGGCACTCCTCGATGAGGCCGGCGTGACGCTCAAGCGTTTCGCGCACATCGAGATCGGCGCCTGACCCACCCGCACGACCCGTACACCCGCTGATCGAGAGGCCGGATCCATGACCACTGCAGAGCATGTCGAGGATCCGGCCTCCGGTCATCAGCTGAAGCGGGTCCTGCTGAAGCTGTCCGGCGAGGTCTTCGGCGGCGGCAAGATCGGCATCGACCCCGATGTCGTCAACGGCATCGCGAAGCAGATCGCCGAGGCCGTGGCCGAGGGCGTCGAGGTCGCGATCGTCGTCGGCGGGGGCAACTTCTTCCGCGGCGCCGAGCTCAGCCAGCGTGGCATGGACCGCTCGCGGGCCGACTACATCGGCATGCTCGGCACCGTCATGAACTGCCTGGCGCTGCAGGACTTCTGCGAGAAGCAGGGCATCGAGACCCGGGTCCAGTCGGCCATCACGATGGGCCAGGTCGCCGAGCCGTACATCCCGCGCCGCGCGATCCGCCACCTCGAGAAGGGCCGCGTCGTGATCTTCGGCGCCGGTGCCGGCATGCCCTACTTCTCGACCGACACGGTCTCGGCGCAGCGAGCACTGGAGATCCGCGCCGACGCCGTGCTGATGTCCAAGAGCGGTGTCGACGGGGTCTACTCCGCCGATCCGCGCACCGATCCCACGGCCAAGAAGTTCGACGAGCTGACGTTCGACGACGCGCTCCGCATGGGCCTCAAGGTCGTCGATGCCGCAGCCTTTGCCCTGTGCATGGAGAACAAGCTGCCGATGATCGTCTTCGGCATGGAGGGCGAGGGCAACATCGCCCGCGTGCTCCGTGGTGAGAAGATCGGCACACTGGTTCATGCCGTCTAGGCAGACCCCCCAAGGAGAACACCGTGATTGACCAGACCCTGCGCGACGCTGACGCCAAGATGGGCAAGGCCGTCGAGCACACCCGCGACGAGTTCGCCGCGATCCGTACGGGCCGCGCTCATCCCGCGATGTTCGCCCAGATCACGGCCGAGTACTACGGCCAGCAGACCCCGCTCAACCAGCTCGCCGGCTTCCAGGTCCCCGAGCCGCGCACCGTCATCATCCAGCCGTACGACGCGGGCGCCAAGCCCGCGATCGAGAAGGCGATCCGTGAGTCGGACCTGGGCGTCAACCCCAGCGACGACGGCAAGGTGCTGCGGGTGACGCTGCCCGAGCTCACCGAGGACCGCCGCAAGGAGTACATCAAGCTCGCGAAGTCCAAGGCCGAGGAGGGACGCATCGCGGTGCGCGGCGTCCGTCGCAACGCCAAGCAGGCCCTCGACAAGGCCGAGAAGGACTCCGAGATCAGCAAGGACGACAACACGGGCGCCGAGAAGCGGCTCGACGCGATGACCAAGAAGCACGTCGAGGTCATCGACGAGCTGCTGAAGAACAAAGAAGCCGAGCTCCTTGAGGTCTGAGTCCCCGAGCACCCCCGAGACACCCGCGGAAGCAGTCAAGGTCGGACGGGCCGGTCGCAACCTGCCGGCGTCGATCGCGGTCGGTGTCGGCCTGGTGGCGGTCGTCCTGGCCTCGTTGTTCCTGGTCAAGGAAGTCTTCATCGGCGTCGTCGCGCTCGCCCTGGTGATCGGCCTGTTCGAGCTGACCCGGGCGTTCTCGACCGTCGGCATCAAGCTCCCGGTCCTGCCGGTCGCCACCGGCGGCGTCATCATGCTGGTCGGCGGTTACTTCGGCAGCATGGAGACCGCCTCGATCGCGATGGCGCTGACCGTCATCGGCACGATGGTGTGGCGGCTCGCCGACGGCGCGGACGGCTTCGTGCGCGATGCCAGCGCCGGGGTGTTCAGCCTGTCCTACCTGTTCCTCATGGGCACGTTCGTCGTCCTGATGCTCAAGGAGGACGATGGCGCCTGGCGGATCGTGGCGTTCATCGTCGCGACGATCGCCTCCGACATCGGCGGCTACATCGCCGGCGTGCTCTTCGGCAAGCACGCCATGGCGCCGACGATCAGCCCCAAGAAGTCGTGGGAGGGCTTCACCGGCTCGCTGATCTTCGGCATCGGGTCGGGCATCCTCTCGGTCGTCTACGCCCTCGACGGCCACTGGTGGGTGGGGATCATCCTCGGCGCCGCCGGCGTGGTCCTGGCGACACTCGGCGACCTGTCCGAGTCGCTCATCAAGCGCGATCTCGGCATCAAGGACATGGGTGACCTGCTGCCCGGGCACGGTGGCCTGATGGACCGGCTGGACTCGCTCATAGCGGTCGCCCCGGTCGCGTGGCTGATCCTGTTCACCCTGGTCCCGGTCACCTGACCCCGTCGCGCTGACGAGTCACGCACGTCCGGCGGCTCGTCGGCAGGCCCGGTTACGTGGGCGTAACCGGCTCGGGGCACCCTTGAGTCATGTCGATCAAAGTCGCACTCGAGCACCGCACCACCTACACGTTCGAGCGACCTGTCGAGCTGGGACCGCACGTCGTGCGCCTGCGGCCCGCCCCCCACAGCCGGACACCGATCGAGGCGTACTCGCTGACCGTCAGCCCCGCCAACCACTTCGTCAACTGGCAGCAGGACCCGTTCGGAAACTGGCTGGCGCGGCTCGTGTTCCCCGAGAAGGTCTCGACCCTCGACATCACGGTGGGCCTGGTCGCGGACCTCATGGTCGTCAACCCCTTCGACTTCTTCATCGAGGAGTACGCCGAGACGTACCCCTTCCAGTACGAGCCGTCGCTCGCCGCCGACCTCGCGCCGTACCTGCGCCCCGTCGGGGAGGGTGAGTCCGACCGGCCCGGCCCGCTCGTCACGGAGTTCCTCGAGGGACTGCCGGACCTGCCGGAGGGCGGGATGGCGATGGTGCCGTTCCTGGTCCAGCTCAACGCCGCGATCTACCGCACGGTGGGCTACTCGGTGCGGATGGAGGCCGGCGTCCAGTCCCCGGACGAGACGCTCCGCCGGGGCATCGGCTCGTGCCGGGACAGCTCGTGGTTGCTGGTGTCGCTGCTGCGCCAGTACGGTCTCGCAGCCCGGTTCGTGTCGGGCTACCTCGTGCAGCTCGCCTCCGACACCCAGGCGATCGACGGGCCGAGCGGACCCACGGAGGACTTCACCGACCTGCACGCCTGGGCCGAGGTCTTCGTGCCCGGTGCGGGGTGGATCGGTCTGGATCCCACGTCGTCGCTGTTCGCCGGGGAGGGACACATCCCGTTGTCCGCGACCCCGCACCCCTCGTCGGCCGCGCCGATCTCCGGCGCGCTGATGGAGCGGGCCACCGTCGACTTCTCCTTCCACAACACGGTGCGTCGCATCCACGAGGACCCGCGTGTCACCAAGCCCTACACCGACGAGCAGTGGCAGCGCATCGACACGCTGGGCGAGGCGATCGACGTTCGCCTGGAGTCCGGGGACGTGCGCCTCACGCAGGGCGGCGAGCCGACATTCGTCGGCCTCGACGAGGTGACGACGCCGCAGTGGAACACGCAGGCCGACGGACCCGAGAAGCGCATCAAGGCCAGTGAGCTGGCCGAGCGGCTGCGCGAGGTCTACGCCGGGGGCGGCGTCGTCCACCGCGGCGAGGGCAAGTGGTACCCGGGCGAGCCGCTGCCACGCTGGCAGATCTCCCTGCAGTGGCGCAGCGACGGCGAGACGCTCTGGTCCGACCCGGCCCTGCTGGCCGATCCGTGGGACGAGTCCCGCGCACAGCCCGACGCCAGGGAGAGGGCCGCGGCGTTCGGTGCCGAGGTCACCCGCCTGCTGGGCCTGCCGGACTCGCAGCTGCGTCCGGCGTACGAGGACCCGCTCAACGACCTGCTCCACGAGCTGCGCACGCCCGACGGCGAACGCCCCGGCGTGGACCCCGAGCGGCCGGACGCCGCCTTCGCGGCCGAGCTCGACGCCGGCGTCGTCGACCCCACGGGCTGGGTCCTGCCGATCGTGACGGGGGAGGAGTGGTCCAGCCCGGACTGGTCGTTGCGCCGGGGCCGGATCGTCCTGCTGCCCGGCACCTCGACGGTGGGCCTGCGCCTGCCGCTGGCGTCGATCACGTGGGAGGACCCGCACGCGTCCGGCGACCCGTCCTACGTCGAGGCGGGCCCCGCGCTCGTCGCCGGCATCCCGCCCGTGCAGGTCGTCGACCCGGTCAAGCAGCCGACGACGGCGCTGACGATCGAGGCCCGGGGCGGCTACGTCCACGTGTTCCTCCCGCCGACCGAGCGGCTGGAGGACTATGCCGACCTGCTCCGGGTCATCGACACCGCGGCCACCACCCTGGTCCAGCCCGTCGTGATCGAGGGCTACGGTCCGCCGCCGGACGCCCGCCTGACCCAGCTCGTCGTCGCGAGCGACCCGGGTGTCATCGAGGTCAACGTGCAGCCGACGGCCTCGTGGTCCGAGCTCCGCGAGCTGACCCTCACGCTCTACGACATCGCCCGCCACGCGCGGCTCACAACCGAGAAGTTCGACCTCGACGGCGTCCACACCGGCACCGGTGGCGGCAACCACATCACGCTCGGTGGCCACGAGCCGGCGGCGTCACCGCTGCTGCGGCGCCCCGACCTGCTGGTCAGCCTCATGACGTACTGGCAGCGCCACCCGTCGCTGTCCTACCTGTTCTCGGGCCGGTTCATCGGTCCCACGAGCCAGGCTCCCCGATTCGACGAGGGGCGCCCCGAGTCGTTGTACGAGGCCGAGATCGCGTTCCGGGAGCTGGACCGGCTGACCGCCCAGACCGACGAGCCGCGGCCGTGGCTCGTCGACCGGGCGCTGCGCCACCTGCTGACCGACCTGACCGGCAACACCCACCGGGCCGAGTTCTGCATCGACAAGATGTTCAGCCCCGACTCCTCCCGCGGCCGGCTCGGCCTGCTGGAGCTGCGGGGCTTCGAGATGCCGCCGCACCCGCAGATGGCGATGGTGCAGTCGCTGCTCGTGCGGTCCCTGGTCACGATGTTCTGGGAGAAGCCCTACCGGGCGCCGCTGGTCCGCTGGGGCACGGCCCTGCACGAGGACTTCCTGCTGCCGCAGGGAGCGATCCGCGACATCGGCGCCGTCGTGGCCGACCTGCGCGAGCACGGCATCGCGTTCGAGTCGTCGTGGCTCGACCCGTTCACCGAGTTCCGGTTCCCGCGGATCGGCCTGACCCGCGCCGGCGACGTCGAGCTCGAGCTGCGGGCCGCGATCGAGCCGTGGCACGTGCTGGGCGAGGAGGCGACGTCGGGCGGCATGGCCCGCTACGTCGACTCGTCGGTCGAGCGCCTGCAGGTCACGGTGCGCGGGGTCGTGCCGCACCAGCACCTCGTGACGTGCCAAGGTGTTCCCGTGCCCCTGACCCCGACCGGTGTGGCCGGCGAGTACTTCGCCGGCGTCCGCTACCGCGCGTGGCAGCCGCCGTCGGCGTTGCACCCGTCGATCGAGGTGCACGCACCGTTGCGCTTCGACGTCGTGGACGTGCCGTCGGCGACCTCGCTGGGCGGCGCGACGTACCACGTCGTGCACCCCGGCGGCCGTGCCCACGAGCACCCGCCGATCAACGCCCGTGAGGCCGAGGCGCGTCGCTCGAGCCGGTTCGAGCCGTTCGGCCACTCGGCCGGGGCGCTCGACGTCGGCGCGATGCGCGAGGCCGGTGCCCAGGCGGCCAGCGACGAGTACCCCCACACCCTCGACCTGCGTCGCACCGCGCCCTCGGGCACGGCACGCGGAGCGGGTCAGTGACGGCGCTCCGCGACTACTCGACCGCAGTCACGCAACCGACGCTCACGGGGGAGCCGGCCCGCTACGACGAGGTGGTCGCTCCTGACGGCACGCTGCGTCCCAGCTGGCGCCTGCTCGCCGAGAGCGCGGTGCAGCTGACCGAGGCCGACCTGCGCCGGGTCGGTGGCGACATCGAGCGTTTCCTGGCCAACGACGGGGTCACCTACACGCCGCCGTCGATGGAGCCGGGCCCGTGGCGGCTTGACCCGTTCCCCCTGATCGTGGGCGCCGCGGAGTGGTCCCCGCTCGAGGTGGGACTGGCGCAGCGCACCGAGCTGCTCAACGCGATCCTCGTGGACCTGTACGGCCCGCAGCGTCTGCTGTCGTCCGGGACGCTGCCGCCCGCCGTCGTGTTCGGTCACCGCGGCTTCCTGCGGGTGTCGGCGCGCACGTCGGCGCACGACCCGCACCCCTTGCTGCTCGCCGCGGCCGACCTGGGGCGCAACGCCGCGGGGGAGTGGCAGGTCATCGCCGACCGCGCCCAGGCACCGTCGGGCATCGGCTACGCGATGGAGAACCGCCGGGTCATCTCCCGGGTCCTCCCCGAGCTCTACCGGCAGGCCGGCCTGCACCGCATGGCGCCGTTCTTCCAGGCGCTCCGCGCGACCCTGATCGACTCCGCGCCGGGCCACGCGCCCAACCCGCGGGTCGTCGTCCTGTCGCCGGGCACGCACTCGGAGACCGCGTACGACCAGGCGTTCGTCGCGTCGAGCCTCGGCTTCCCCCTGGTCGAGGGCAGCGACCTCGTGATGCGTGGCGGCGCGGTGTGGATGCGGGTCTTCGGCCGGCTCGAGCGGGTCGACGTCATCCTGCGCCGGGTCGACGCGGACTGGAGCGACTCGCTGGAGCTCCGCAAGGGCTCCCAGCTCGGTGTGGCCGGCCTGTCCGAGGCGGTGCGCCGGGGATCCGTGCGGGTCGTCAACGGGCTCGGTGCCGGTGTGCTGGAGAACCCGGGACTGCTGCCGTACATGTCCGCGATGTGCGAGCTGCTCCTCGACGAGCCGCTGCGGCTGCCGTCCGTGCAGACCTACTGGGCGGGCGAGCCCCGCTCGATGGCATACGTCCTGGACAACCTCGACGGGCTGCTGGTCAAGGCGATCGACGATCCCGTCGACCTGGCTGACCGGTCCCACGACGAGCTGAGCGAGCTCGTCCGCGCCGCGCCGCACCGCTACGTCGGCCAGGAGTCGCTGCCGCTGTCGCAGTCACCCGTGCTCGACTCCCACGGGGTCAGCCCCCGCATCGTCACGCTGCGCACGTTCACCCTGAGGTACGGGTCGACGTACCGTCCGCTCGTCGGCGGCCTGGCCAACGTCTTCGCGGACGGCCGGGCCCGGGCCAGCAAGGACGTGTGGGTCCTGAAGGACCGTCCCGACGACCCGGACCAGGGGCTCGTGGACGTCCTGCCGCTGACCAACGTGCGGGCGCCGATGGCAATGGTGCCCCGTGTCCTGGAGGACATGTTCTGGTTCGGGCGATACGCAGAGCGCGCCGAGGACATGCTGCGGCTGGTGCTGACGGCGCACGCGAGCGCCGAGGACTTCCGGTCCCGCCCGCAGTCCGCCGGCGGGACGAGCCTGGCGGTGCTGATGGGCGCGATCGCGCGTCTCAGCGGCTCCCGGTTCGGTCCCGACCAGCTCGACGACAACTTCCGGTCCGTGCTGCTCGACGCGCACCGGCCGGGCTCGGTCGCCCAGTCGATCGGCGCCCTGCGGGACGCCGCGCAGAGCGTGCGCGACCAGCTCTCGCCCGACACGTGGCAGGCCTTCGGCTCGACCGATCGGGCCGCCGCCAACCTGGTGGCCTACCACTACAGCCACCAGGTCGCCGAGAGCGCGGGACAGATGCTGACCGGAATCCTGTCGCTCCAGGGTGTCACCGCCAACATGATCCGCGATCCCGGCTGGCGCATGATCGGCACGGGCCGGGCCGTCGAGCGCGCGCTGCAGCTGTGCCACCTGCTGCGGTCGACGACGACCGTCCGGCGGGGGATCGACGTGGACCGTGACGTCCACAACGCCGTGCTCACGGCGGCCGAGAGCGCCGTGACACATCGCCGTCGCTACCGCGGCTACGTACGCCTGACCGGCGTCCTGGACCTGTTGCTGGCCGACGTGGAGAACCCGCGCTCGCTGGCGTTCGGCATCGCCGAGATGCGTCAGCAGCTCGCCGCGATGCCCCAGTCGACGGGGTCGACCCGTCCGGAGCGGCTCCTGGACGACCTGGCCGAGGAGCTCGAGCGGGCCGACGTCGCGACCCTGACCGCGATCGAGGGGGAGCGCCGGCCCAACCTCGAGCGCTTCCTCGACGGCTGCATCGGGCAGCTGACCCGGTTCGCCGACGCCGTCGGCGAGCTGCACTTCACGCCGGCGCCCACGCCCCGCTCGTTCGGCTTCGCCACGGTGGTGGAGTGACGATGCGCTACCGCATCTCCCACCGGACCAGGTACTCGTACGACGACGACGTCAGCGACAGCCTCGGGATCGCCTACCTCGTCCCGCGCCGGCTGCCCTGGCAGGACGTCCTGAGCCAGGGGCTGACGCTCGACCCCGTGACGGAGGACTGCACCACCGACCTGGACTACTACGGCAACACCGCGACCTACTTCCAGATCACCGAGCCGCACCGCGTGCTCGACATCCTGGCGACGAGCGAGGTCGACGTCCGCGCCGAGCAGCACGACGAGGCCGCGCTGGCCGCGCCGTGGGAGTCCGCCCGCCCGGTGACCCGTCCCGACGTCCCCGACGCGTGGCGGGTGCAGGACCTGGCCCTCCCATCGTCGTTGGCCGACCAGACCGCCGAGGCGCACGCGTACGCCGCGGAGTCGCTGACCCCGGGCCGCCCGGTGGGGGAAGCCGTCACCGAGGTCATGCGCCGCATCCACGCGGACTTCGCGTACGACAAGACCGCCACGACCGTCACGACAACGGTCGACGACATCTTCGACAAGCGCGCCGGGGTGTGCCAGGACTTCGCCCACCTGACGCTGGCCTGCCTGCGGTCGCACGGGCTCGCGGTGCGCTACGTCAGCGGCTACCTCGCGACGACCCCGCCACCGGGGAAGGAGCGCATCGTCGGTGCCGACGCGACGCACGCCTGGGCCGCGGTGTGGATCCCGGGGGACGGATGGCTCGCGCTCGACCCGACCAACGACCAGTGGGCCAACGATCGCTACGTGACGGTCGCATGGGGCCGCGACTACGCCGACGTGCCCCCCGTCAAGGGCGTCATCTTCACCGAGGCCAAGACCTCGACGTTGCGCGTCGAGGTGGACGTGGCACCCGTCACGTGACGCAGTTGGGCGGATCCGCGAGACCCTGACAGACTTGATCGGTGAAAGCCTTCTCCTGCCGCGTGTGCGGCAAAGCCCTGTTCTTCGAGAACTCGATCTGCGTCTCCTGCAAGACCAACCTCGGGTTCTCCCGTGCGGAGAAGGCGATCGTCCCGGTCGACAACAAGGGGCAGTACGTCGATGCGGACGGCGACATCTGGCACGTGTGCCGCAACCTCAACCTCTCGGGCTGCACCTGGCTGACGGAGTTCCCCGGCGGGCACTGCTTCAGCTGCGGGCTGACCCGCACACGGCCCAGCGACGAGGACCTCGTGGGCCTGCGGGAGTACAAGGTCGCCGAGGAGGCCAAGCGCCGGCTCGTCGTCGAGCTCGACACCCTCGGGTTCCCGATCGTGCCGCGCAGCCAGGACGAGGAGAACGGTCTGGCGTTCGACCTGCTGTCCAGCGTCGACGAGGACGTCACGACGGGCCACGACAGCGGCATCATCACGCTCGACCTCGCCGAGAGCGACGACGCCCACCGGGAGAAGGTGCGCGTCGATCTCGACGAGCCCTACCGCACGATGCTGGGGCACTTCCGGCACGAGATCGGCCACTACATCGAGTGGCAGCACGTCCGCGGCGACCTGATCGGGACGGCCCGCGAGCTCTTCGGCAACGAGGAGGAGAGCTACGCGGACGCGATCCAGCGGCACTACTCCGAGGGCCCGCCCGCCGGCTGGGAGCAGCGGTTCATCAGCATGTACGCCACGATGCACCCGTTCGAGGACTTCGCCGAGACGTTCGCGCACTACATGCACATCTGCGACACGATCGAGACGGCGTCGGCGTTCGGCCTGGCGACCGTCGCGTCGCCGCAGGACTTCACGTCGTTCCGCGACCTGGTCGTCGGCGTGTGGGTCCCGCTGAGCATCGCGCTCAACCAGATCAACCGCAGCATGGGCAAGGGCGCGCTCTACCCGTTCGTCATCCCCGCACCGGTGCTCGCCAAGCTGCAGTTCGTCGCGGACCTGCCCCGTCGCTGACCGCGACTGGCGCACACCCGACCGCGAGTGGCGCAGTTCTGCACGACACGCCGTCTCGTTTTCTTCATCCTGCGCCACTCGCGGTACGCCTTGCGCCACTCGGCGATTTCAGGGCTGGGGTCCCGAATGCGAGAATGATCGGGTGTCCTCCGTCAACCCGAACCCCCTGCCGCTCGTCTTCGAGCAGAAGCGTGGCCGCGCCAAGCCGCCACGGCACCTCGCCGACCTGACCGCCGAGGAGCGTACGGCCGCGGCCGAGGCTCTCGGTGAGCCCGCCTTCCGGGTCAAGCAGGTCGCGCACCACTACTACGGACGCCTCGAGCGCGACCCGGCCAACATGACGGACCTGCCGGCCGCCAGCCGGGACCGCATCGTCGAGGACCTCCTGCCGACGCTGCTCAACCCCCTCCGCACGATGGAGGCCGACAAGGGCGCCACGGTCAAGAACCTGTGGAAGCTGTTCGACGGGGCGCTCGTCGAGTCGGTCCTGATGCGCTACACCGACCGCGCCACGATCTGCGTCTCCAGCCAGGCCGGCTGCGGCATGGCGTGCCCGTTCTGCGCGACCGGACAGGGTGGCCTGCAGCGCAACATGAGCACCGCCGAGATCGTCGACCAGGTCGTCGACGCCGCCGGCAAGATGGCCCGCGGCGAGATCGCCGGGGGACCGGGCCGGCTGTCCAACGTCGTGTTCATGGGCATGGGCGAGCCGATGGCCAACTACAAGGCCGTCATCGGCGCGGTGCGTCGCATGGTCTCGCCGGCCCCTGACGGCCTCGGCATGTCGGCCCGCAACATCACGGTCAGCACGGTCGGCTTGGTGCCGCGGATGAAGCAGCTCGCCGACGAGGGCATCCCGGTCACGCTGGCGCTGTCGCTGCACGCGCCGGACGACGAGCTGCGCAACGAGCTCGTCCCGATCAACACCCGCTGGTCGGTCCACGAGGCCGTCGAGGCGGCGTGGGAGTACGCCCAGCACACCAAGCGTCGGGTCTCGATCGAGTACGCCATGATCAAGGACATCAACGACCAGGCGTGGCGCGCCGACCTGCTCGGTGACGTCCTGCAGTCGTACGGCGACTGGGGCTGGGTGCACGTCAACCTGATCCCGCTCAACCCGACGCCGGGCTCGAAGTGGACCGCGTCGCGGCCCGAGGACGAGCGCGAGTTCGTCCGCCGGCTGATCGCCAAGGGCATCCCGACCACGGTCCGCGACACCCGCGGCAGCGACATCGACGGCGCCTGCGGCCAGCTCGCCGCCGTCGAG
>NZ_JAOPXQ010000102.1 GCF_025965075.1 Aeromicrobium sp. | reverse complement strand
CGCCGTCGACCTTGGGCTCGATGTGCGCGAGGTTCTCGGCCATGGTCTTGCCGGTGACGGTGAGGCAGTCGCCGTTCATCAGGCCGGCGTCGAGCAGCGCCTTCATGATGACCGGGATGCCGCCGACCTTGTCGACGTCGTTCATGACGTAGCGGCCGAAGGGCTTCAGGTCGCCGAGGTGCGGGACCTTGTCGCCGATGCGGCTGAAGTCCGCAAGGCTCAGATCGACCTCGGCCTCGCGGGCGATCGCCAGCAGGTGCAGCACCGCGTTGGTCGAGCCGCCGAGCGCCATGACGAGCGCGATCGCGTTCTCGAACGCGGGCTTGGTCATGATGTCGCGTGCCGTGATCCCCTTGCGGAGCAGCTCGACGACGGCCTCGCCGGACGCGATCGCGAACTCGTCACGGCGGCTGTCGATGGCCGGCGGTGCCGACGAGCCGGGCAGGCTCATGCCGAGCGCCTCGGCGGCCGATGCCATCGTGTTGGCGGTGTACATGCCGCCGCACGCGCCCTCGCCGGGGCAGATCGCGCGCTCGATCTTGTCGACCTGCTCGCGGGAGATGAGGCCCTTGAGGCACGCGCCGACGGCCTCGAAGGCGTCGATGATCGTGACGTCCTTGCCGTCGACGTTGCCGGGCATGATCGACCCGGCGTAGACGAACACGCTGGCCAGGTCGAGGCGGGCCGCGGCCATCAGCATGCCGGGCAGGCTCTTGTCGCAACCGGCGAGCAGGACGGATCCGTCGAGGCGCTCGGCCATCATGACGGTCTCGACCGAGTCGGCGATGACCTCGCGGCTGACGAGCGAGAAGTGCATGCCCTCGTGCCCCATCGAGATGCCGTCGGACACCGAGATCGTGCCGAACTCGAGCGGGTATCCCCCACCGGCGTGCACGCCCTCCTTGGCCCGCTTCGCGAGGCGGTCGAGCGACAGGTTGCAGGGGGTGATCTCGTTCCAGCTGGAGGCCACGCCGATCTGCGGCTTCTCCCAGTCGTCGTCACCCATGCCCACGGCGCGGAGCATTCCTCGCGACGCGGTGGCCTCGAGGCCATCGGTGACGGTGCGGCTGCGCGGCTTGATGTCGATCTCGTTCTCGGGAGGCATGCCCCCAAGATTACGGCGCGGCGTGTCGCGCTCGTTCGCGGAGGTCCTCAGAACAGCGGGACGAGCACCAGCGCGAGTCCCCAGCTGACGAAGCTGCCCACCAGGACGTACTCGGCCCGCAGACCGTCCGGCTGGTCGCGGGAGATCTCGGGAAACCGCAGGATGCCCTTGGCCGCCACGACCACGGCGATCGCCGCGAGGTTGCCGGTCACGGCGCAGGCGAACACGAACCATCGCTCGAGCGGGCCGAGCACCCGCCCTCCCCTGAGGTCGTTCTCCTGGGCCAGGACCCGCGGCCCCATCGCCGAGAGCGCGCGACGGACCACGACGTTGGCCGCGGTCGTCAGGAAGAGCACGACCCCCAGACCCAGGGCCGCCCGGTCGAGCGGCACGGTGTCCAGCCGCGGGACGGCGAGGTCGTCGTACCACCCCTGGATCGGCGCGTCGTCGAACGTCAGGTCGCCCGAGACGACCACCAGCACCACGGCGACAGCCGCGAGCAGCCCCGTGCCGACGGACAAGTCGCCCGCCGCCGAGACGACCCAGGCGACGACCACGATGCCCAGCACGACCGCCAACCACAGGGTGTGCCAGCCGGCACCGAGCAGCAGCAGGCCCGCGACGACGACGAGCACGCCGACGGGGATCTTCCAGCGGCGGACCAGATCGGCGGCGCCCACGGCGGCGAGCAGGACCGCGAGGGCGCTCATCGGGGCACCTCGCCGATCGACTCGAGCAGCACGCTGATGCCGCCGCGATGGCGCTGGGACACCGCGGAGGTCGAGATGCCCTCCTCCTCCGCGATCTGCGACAGCGACTTGCCGTGGAGCTCGGCGAGCGCGATCCGGCGCTGGCGACCGTCGAAGTCGCTGACGAGCTGGTCGCGCACGAGCAGATAGGCGTTCACGATGTCCCCCTCTCCCGATGGCTGACGCACCAGCCAGGTCCGCAGGCCCGGAGCCTGCCGGCCCTTGGCCTTCGCCGTGTCGATGGCCTCCCGCGCCGACCACCATGCCTGGCCGTCCTGGGTCAGACCATAGTTGGACGTACCGACGATCTCGACCGCTCCGACCCCGATGCCGAACCTGCAGTCCATCGGCTCGGGCAGCGCGAGCCGGACCAGCACCGTGGCGGTCAGCGCCTGGTGGAGGTCCGCGTAGACACCCTGCAGCTCGTCGCCGATCGTCGGTTCCAGTGGCTGGAGCGAGGGCACCAGGTCGTTGACGACGGCCAGCGCGGTCAGGAGGTGCTGCTGCGCCTCCGCCCGCGACGCGTGCTCCCGCGAGCCCACGAGGTCCCCGATGACCGCGAATCGAGATGAAGCGTCTGGGTTCATTTCTCCATAGTGAAGGGATTTGCTTCAAAACACAATAATGAAGCGCCGTGCTTCATGCTTAGACTGGGTTCATGAGCCTTGCCTTCGTGACCAGTCAGGACTACCGCACCATCGACCCCGACCTCCCGCTGCTGCTCGAGGCGTCGCGCGCCGCGGGCACCGACGCCGAGATCGTCGTCTGGGACGACGCGGGCGTGGACTGGGCAGCGTACGACGCAGTGGTCGTGCGGTCGTGCTGGGACTACGTCGCGCGGCGCGAGGAGTTCCTCGCCTGGGCCGAGGCGGTCCCCCGGCTGCACAACTCCGCGGAGGTGCTGGCGTGGAGCACCGACAAGGTCTATCTCGAGCAGCTGCAGGACGCCGGCGTGCCGATCATCGAGACCCGCTGGGACGTCGGCCCCGGCGAGGACATCGGCGATCACGCGGAGTGGGTCGTCAAGCCGACGATCTCCGCCGGCTCTCGGGACACCGCCCGCTGGGGCACCCGCGACGAGGTGTGGGCGCACAGCGCGGAGCTCATCGGCGCGGGCCGCACCTCGATGACCCAGCCGTACGTCTCGTCGGTCGACGACGAGGGCGAGACCGCGATGCTGCTCTTCGACGGGATCTTCTCCCACGCGATCCGCAAGGGCGCGCTGCTCGCCCCCGGCGAGGGCGTCGTGCAGGACCGCGACAGCCGCGAGTCGATCACGCCGCGCACGCCGAGCGACGCGCAGCTCGCCCTGTCCGCGTCCGTCATCGACATGACCTGCGAGATCCTGGGCCTCGACGAGCCCCCGCTCTATGCCCGCATCGACCTGGTGACGGCGCCCGACGGGTCACCGCAGCTCATCGAGCTCGAGCTGGCCGAACCGAGCGTGTTCCTGCCGCAGTCCGACGGCGGCGCCGAGCGGTTCGTCGAGGCGGTCCTGGCCCGGGTCGGCTGAGGCGGGCGGCGACCGGGATTGCAGCGATCCACGCCGCCATGGACAATTCAGCGCGTGACTCCCCCCTCCACGCCGCTGATCCGCTACTACGACGTCACGAGCGCCGACGGCACGAGCATCCGGGCGTGGACCAACGACGGCGATGGCCCCACGGTCCTGGTCTCGAACGGCCTGGGCACCAATCCGCACGCCTGGCCGTCCCTGCTGCGCGCCGAGAGCGGCGTGCGCGTCGTGGGTTGGAACCATCGCGGGACGGGCGGCTCGGAGCGGCCCAGCGACGGCCGGGTCGACCTTGACTCTTTCGTCGAGGACGCGACCGCCGTGATGGACGACGCCGGCATCGAGTCCTGCGTCGTGGCGGGCTGGTCGACCGGGGTCACGATCGCATTCGAGCTGGCGACCCGCCACCCCGAGCGTGTCACCGGAATCCTGGCCGTGGCCGGCGTCCCGGGCAACACGTTCTCCACGATGCTGGCTCCCCTGCGCCTACCGCCGGTCCTGTCGCGCGCCCTGATGGTGGGCTTCGTCCGGTCGGCCACCGTGACCGGCCATGCGTTCGCGCCCCTGACCCGCAAGCTGCCGTGGACCAACGCCACGACCAACGCGATCCGCCGCACCCGGCTGATCAGCCCATCTGCCGACACCGCGGAGCTGCGCGTGCTGCTGCAGGAGTTCTTCACGACCCACCCCGCCTGGTACGCCAAGCTGGCGCTCAGCGTCTCCAAGCACGCGCGGGTCTCGCTCAGCGAGATCGACATCCCGGTGACGTTCGTCGCCGGGAAGTGGGACATCTTCACCGGCGCCCGCGACATGCTGACGGCCGCCCGGCGGGTCAAGGGCTCGCGCTACCGCGAGCTCAACGCGACCCACTTCGTCACGGTCGAGCACCCCGACGTCGTCCTGGACGAGCTCAAGCAGCTGCTCGTGCGCGTCGGCTGACCGTCAGGCGGGCTGGTACGTCAGGCAGTCCGCGGCGTCCGCGCCCGGGCCGACCGTGATCGACGCCGCGGCGCACTCGAGATTGTCGTTGTGGGTGCAGTCGGTGCGGTGGCAGGCGCCCACCTTGGCGAGCGTCTTGCTGAGCCCGCCGTGTGCGCCGATGTCGATGAACGTGCCGCAGGCGGCCTGCGAGCCGGACACCGTGATGGCGCCGGCGTGGCACGCCGCATCGCTGTTGTAGGAACACCCCTCGACGGAGCAGGTGTGGACTTCGGGGAGATCGATGACGGTCATGCGGGCCTCCTGGCCGGGTCTATCCCCGACGGTAGACCCGCTCCCCCGTGGTCAGGCCAGCCTCAGAAGGGCGCCGGCTTCCCGGGGAGGCCTGGCCGTCGCCCATCAGGACAGGTGCACCTGCATCTCGATCATGTTGTGGTCCGAGGGGATCGTGCCGACGAAGGTGCCGTCCGCGTCGACCGAGACCACCTGACGCCACGTCTCGACCCGGATGCCGGGCGACACGTACAGGTAGTCGATGTGCGTGCCGATGGGCAGCTTGGTGCGCGGCGCCTGGCGAGAGAAGTGGTTCGCGGTGTTGTACTGCGCGTCGACGATGTTCTCAGCGATCGCGTTGCGGCCCACGTCCCACGTGGCCTTGGCATTGTCGAGCGGGTCGACGTACCCCGCGCCCGTGAACACCTTGTACTGGCCGTTGTAGGGCTTCGCGGCGCGGCTCGAGTTCATGTCACCGAGGATCACCACGGGACGGCCCCCGGAGCGGACCTTCGCCAGGTCGCGCACCTGCCGCGCCTGCTTGATCCGCACCGTGTTGTACCCGCTGTTGGTCTGCGAGCCCGGCTCGAGGTGGGTCGTGACCGCGAAGAACGCCTTGCCGCTCAGCCTGTCCTTGAAGACCGCCCACACCGCGTAGCGGCGGGCCGAGCCCTTCTTGTACAGGACCTTCACACCGCTGCTGGCGACGGACAGGCGACTGCTGTTGTACGCGAGCTGGGTACCACTGGAGTCCGATCCCTTGGTGGCGAGGGCGTACGGCTTGCCCATCAGGGCGAGCAGATCGGCCCACTGCCTGCGGCCGTTGCCTGCCCAGGTCTTGGGGGTGGCCTCGGACAGGCCGATGACGTCGGGCGCTGCGCTCTTGATGTTGTCGGCGACGGCCACACGACGGTTGCCCCAGTCGGCTGTCGAGTAGATCTTGCGGACGTTGTAGCTGGCAACGGTCACTGCCGATGACGGCGCGGCGACCGCGGCCGTCCGACCGCTCGACGCGGCGACGTCGGCCTGCGCGGTCTGGCCGGTCGCGAGCGCGCTGCCCAGGACCACCGTCGCGACGGTGGCCAGTGCTGCCACGCGGCGGCGCGTGAGCACAACAGAGTTGTTCATGACTTCGTACTCCCTCACGGCAGGACCTTCGTCCTGCTCTCCCGGCCCTAGTATGACCGCAAGCGGCACGAAGCGGCGAACTTCACGCAGATGGAGGTGCCGGTCCAGGCCCGTGCCGTCAGGACAGCTTCTCGAGGATCAGCTCGCGGACACGCCCGGCGTCGGCCTGTCCGCGCATCTCCTTCATGACCGCCCCGATCAGCGCGCCAGCCACACCGAGGTTGCCGTCGCGCACCTTCCGCGCCGCGTCGGGGTCTCCCGCGATGGCCCGGTCGACGGCGTCGCCCAGCGCACCGTCGTCCGACACGACCTCGAGCTTCCGGCCGACGATGACCTCCTCCGGCGTGCCCTCGCCGGCGATGACGCCGTCGAAGACCGACCGGGCGAGCTTGTCGTTGATCCGCTTGGAGTCGATCAGGGCCTGGATCTCAGCGACCTGGGCCGGCGTGATCCCGAGCGCGTCGAGGTCGTGGCCGGTCTCGTTGGCGCGCCGCGCCATCTCCCCCAGCCACCACTTCTTGGCGGCCTGCGGCGTCGTGCCGGCCTCGACCGTCGCGACGATCAGGTCCAGCGCGCCGGCACCGATCGTGTCGCGCATGTCGAGGTCGGAGAAGCCCCAGTCGGCCTGCAGGCGCGCGCGGCGCACGGCCGGCGGCTCGGGCAGCGTCGCCCGGAGCTCCTCGACCCACTCGCGCGACGGCGAGACCGGCGCCAGGTCGGGCTCGGGGAAGTAGCGGTAGTCGTCGGCGTCGGACTTCTCGCGTCCGGGCAGGGTCGTGCCCGTGTCCTCCTGGAAGTGCCGTGTCTCCTGCACGACCTTGCCGCCGGCGTCGAGGATGCCGGCGTGACGCGAGATCTCGTAGCGTACGGCCCGCTCGACGGAGCGGAACGAGTTGACGTTCTTGGTCTCCGAGCGGGTGCCGAGGACGTCGGAGCCCTTGGGCTTGAGCGACAGGTTGACGTCGGCGCGCAGCGAGCCCTGGTCCATGCGGACGTCGGACACGCCGAGCCCGCCGATCAGGTCGCGGACGTACGAGACGTAGGCACGGGCGACGGCGGCGGCCTTGTCGCCCGGCACCTCGATCGTGCGGGTCACGATCTCGATCAGCGGGATGCCCGCACGGTTGTAGTCGACCAGCGAGAAGTCGGCGCCGTGGATGCGGCCGCTGGAGCCGCCGACGTGCAGCGCCTTGCCGGTGTCCTCCTCCATGTGCGCGCGCTCGATCTCGATCCGGTACGTCTCACCGTCGACGTCGACGTCGACGTAGCCGTCGAACGCGATGGGCTCGTCGTACTGCGAGGTCTGGAAGTTCTTCGGCATGTCCGGGTAGAAGTAGTTCTTGCGCGCGAACCGGCACCACTCGGCGATCTCGCAGTTGAGCGCCAGGCCCATGCGGATCGCGGACTCGACGGCCTTCTCGTTGACGACCGGCAGGGCGCCGGGCAGCGCCAGGCACACGGGGCAGACCTGCGTGTTGGGCTCGGCACCGAACTCGGTGGGGCAGCCGCAGAACATCTTGGTCGCGGTGTTGAGCTCGATGTGGATCTCGAGACCCAGGACGGGCTGGTAGCGGGTCAGTGCCTCGTCCACGGGCACCAGGGTCTCAGTCATCGCACGTCCTCCAGCTGGGGTGCCTTCGCGAGCAGGGTGCCGCCCCACGTGTCCTCGAGCAGTCGCTCGAGCGCGGCGGCGGCGTTGTAGAGGCGGTCGTCGGCCTTCTGCGGGGCGAGGAACTGCAGCCCCACCGGCAGGTCGTCCTCGTCGGCGAGGCCGACCGGGAGCGACAGACCGGGGATGCCGACCAGGTTGGCCGGGATCGTGGCGACGTCACCGAGGTACATCGCGAGCGGGTCGTCGAGCTTCTCGCCCAGCGGGTACGCCGTGGTGGGCGACGTCGGCGAGACCAGCACGTCGACGTCGGCGAAGGCCGCCGTGAAGTCGCGGGCGAGGATCGTGCGGACCTTCTGCGCCGAGCCGTAGTAGGCGTCGTAGTAACCGCTCGACAGGGCGTACGTCCCCAGGATGATGCGGCGCTTGACCTCGTCGCCGAAGCCGGCGTCGCGGCTCGACGACATGACCTGCTCGGCGCTGGGGTCGTCGACCCCGGCCGGGGGGACGCGGACGCCGTAGCGCATCGCGTCGAACTTGGCGAGGTTGCTGCTCGCCTCGCTCGGCATCACGAGGTAGTAGGCGCCCAGGGCGTAGTTGAGGCTCGGGATCGAGACCTCGACGACCTCGGCGCCGGCGGACGCCAGCAGCTCGACGGCCTCGTCGAAGCGGGCGCGGACGCCGGGCTGGAAGCCCTCGCCGCCCAGCTCCGTGACGATGCCGATCCTGAGGCCCTTGACGTCGGCGCGGCGCGCGGCCGCGACGACGGCCGGGACCGGCTCGGGGATGCTGGTGGAATCCATCGGGTCGTGGCCGGCGATCAGCTCGTGCAGCAGCGCCGCGTCCAGGACCGTGCGGGTGACGGGACCGGCCTGGTCCAGGCTGCTCGCCATCGCGACGAGGCCGTAGCGGCTGATGCCGCCGTAGGTCGGCTTGACGCCGACCGTGCCGGTCAGCGCGCCGGGCTGGCGGATCGAGCCGCCGGTGTCGGTGCCGACCGCGAGGGGCGCCTCGAATGCCGCCACGGCCGCGGCGGAACCGCCGCCCGAGCCGCCGGGGATGCGGGTGCGGTCCCAGGGGTTGCGGGTCGGACCGTACGCGGAGTGCTCGGTCGACGAGCCCATCGCGAACTCGTCCATGTTGGTCTTGCCGAGGATCGGCAGTCCGGCGGCCCTGATCTTGGCCGTCACGGTCGCGTCGTAGGGCGGGATCCAGCCCTCGAGGATCTTGGAGCCACACGTCGTGGGCATGCCCTGGGTCACGAGGACGTCCTTGACCGCGATCGGCACACCGGCGAGATAGGACAGCTGCTCGCCCTTGCCGCGGCGGTCGTCGATGCCACGGGCGGTCGCGAGGGCGCCGTCGGCGTCGACGTGCAGGAAGGCGTGGAGGTCACCGTCGACCGCGGCGATGCGGTCCAGGCTGGCCTGCGTCACCTCGACGGAGGTGAACTCGCCGGCGGAGAGCCCGCGCGCGACCTGGTCGGCGGTCAACCGAGTGAGGTCTGTCATGACTCCCCCAGGATCTTCGGGACGAGGAACCGCTGCTGATCGGACGCGGGGGCGCCGGCGAGGGCGGCCTCGGGGCTCAGGCTCGGGCGGACGACGTCCTCACGGAAGACATTGTCGACCGGGACGGGGTGGCTCATCGCCGGTACGTCGTCGCCGGCCGCCTCCTGGACGCTGGCGACGTAGTCCAGGATCGCCGGAAGCTCGGAGGCGAGGTGCTCGAGCTCGGCCTCGCTGAGGTCGATGCGGGCGAGGCCGGCCAGATGGACGACGTCGTCTCGCGAAATACCCTTGTCGGGCTCAGACATGCGATTCCTTGCGGGTGGGGTGCGGGGGCTGCTGATCCATCCTAGTGACCGGCGACCGGCCGCCCGACCGGGCATCACGCCTGCCGGATAACCACGTTCTCTGTCAGGATGTCGGACATGACGACGCGGATCTCCCAGTTCACCAAGGGCCCCTACACATTCGACGTGATCGACACCGGCCCCCTCGACGGGACACCCGTCGTGCTGCTCCACGGGTTTCCCCAGCGGGCCACGTCGTGGAGCGGCGTGACGGAGCGCCTGAACGAGCAGGGCCTGCGGACGTACGCCCTGGACCAGCGCGGCTACTCCCCCGGCGCCCGGCCGTCCTCCCGGTTCGCCTACAGGGTCGAGGGCCTCGTCTCGGACGTCCTCGCGCTGATCGACCGGATCGGGCCGGGCCCGGTCCACCTCGTCGGCCACGACTGGGGCGCGGCGGTCGCGTGGTCCGTCGCGGCCGGCCACCCCGACCGGATCAGCTCGCTGACCGCGGTGTCGGTCGCGCACCCCGGGGCGTTCGTGCGGTCGATGCTGAGCAGCTCGCAGGCCCTGAAGTCGTACTACATGCTGCTGTTCCAGCTGCCGTTCGTGCCCGAGCACCTGCTGAGCCGCCGCAACGGCGCCGGCGAGAGGCTCCTGCGCGGGGCCGGCATGACCCGGTCGATGATCGGCACGTTCCGCGAGGAGATCATCGCCGACGGCGCGCTCAAGGGCGGGCTGGGCTACTACCGATCGATGTTCCTGTCGCCCGGGGCGTTCAGCCGCAAGGTGTCGGTCCCGACGACGTACGTCTGGAGCGACCGCGACGCGGCGCTGGTCCGTCGCGGGGCCGAGCTGACGCCCCAGTTCGTGACCGGTCCGTACGAGCTCGAGGTCTACGAGGGCGCCAGCCACTGGATCCCCGACGAGCGCCCCGCCGAGCTCGCCGCGAGCATCGCGAAGCGCATCGGGGTCTAGCTCGGCGCTGGGCCTGACGTTCTCGCAGACATGCCGACGGCGTGTTCGTCAGAACGTCAGGCCCCGCACTGGTCGCCAGTCCCGGAGATGAGCGTTCGCGGTTGCTTCCGCTACCTCAGGTCCTCACCCTTCGGCGGCGAGGCGACCGACGATGAAGGTTGGCGGCAGCGCCAACGACCCAATCCCTCATCCTCGGTGACAGCGTGGAGCCGTCGAGCGCTGGGAGCAGGTTAGTCACGGCTTCCCGGCGAACACCACCCTCAGCGGGGTGCCGGGGCGAGGTGGGCGTGGACCTGGGACACCGCGCCGGCGCCCTCGCCGCTCGCCGAGGCGACGCGCTTCATCGACCCCGCCCGGACGTCGCCCGCGGCGAAGATCCCCGGCACGGCGGTCTCCAGCGGGGCCGGTGGCAGGCCGTCGCGCCAGGCGGCCCTGGGAATGTCGCGCCCCGTCAGCACGAAGCCCCGCTCGTCCCGGCTGACCTCCGCGGGCAGCCAGTCGCAGCCCGGCTCGGCGCCGAGCAGGAGGAACAGCCCGTCGGCGTCCAGCCGCTCGACCGACCCCGCCGACTCCAGGTCGATCCACTGCAGCCGGGCGTCGCCGCCGCCGTCGACGATCCGCGAGCCGGTCCGCACGTGGATCGCGCGGTGGGTACGGATCTCCTCGACGAGGTAGGCCGACATCGTCTCCTCGAGGCTTGCCCGCCGCACGATGATCGTGACCGCCCGGGCGAACCTCGCGAGGTGCACCGCGGCCTGGCCCGCCGAGTTGCCGCCGCCGACGATGAAGACGTCCCGGCCCTCCATCTCGCGGGCCACGCTGGACGCCGCGCCGTAGTGCACGCCGCGCCCGACCAGCTCCTCCAGCGCCGGGACGCCCAAACGCCGATAGTCCACACCGCACGCGACGAGCACCGACCGGGCCCGGATGACACCCCCGTCGTACGCGATCTCGTGCAGGTCACCCACGCGCAGGCCCTCGACCGAGCGCCCGGTGAAGATGCGCGCCCCGAACCGCGTGGCCTGCAGGCGGGCGCGGAACGCCAGGCGCATCCCCGATACCCCGCGGGGGAAGCCCAGGTAGTTGCGGATCATCGAGCTGGTGCCGGCCTGGCCGCCGACAGCCTCGGACTCCAGGATCACGGTTCGCAGCCCCTCGGAGGCCCCGTAGACCGCGGCGGCGAGGCCGGCCGGGCCGGCGCCGACGATCAGCAGATCGGCGACGTAGTCCTCGCCGAGGTCTGCCGGCGAGCCGTAGAACGTCGACGCGACGAGCCGATCAGTCGCGCCGGCGAGCGGCGGACGGCTGAAGGCGGACACGATCGGCAGCGGCGCGTCCTCCCCCACCTCCGCGAGGATCTCCCGGCCGACCGGGCTGTCGGGGTGGTAGCGGGTCCACGGCGCACCCATGCGGTCGAGGAAGTCCCGGATGCCGGCGACCTCGAGCTGGTTGCCGTCGTCCACGATCCGCACGCCTGCGACTTCCGGCGTCGAGGTCGACGTGGCCCACTCCGAGAGGTACTCCGCGATCGCGGTGTGGAACTCCTCGTCGCGCGGGCCCTGCGGGATCAGCAGGTACGTGTCGAGACGACCCACCGCCAGTGCAAGCCGGAGCTCGTCGAGGGCACGCTGGAACGCCCCCATCCTGACCAGCACGATCCGCCGGCTGCTGGGTGCCACGTTGCGCAGCACGTCGAGCACGTCGATCGCGTTGATCTCCAGGCCGAAGTCGACCCCGATCAGCGCGATCGGCTGGCCGCCGGCGATGATCTGTGCCGCGACGTCGGTGACCGTCAGGACGTCCGTCACGACGCGCACGTCGTAGTCCCGGGAGTACCGGCTGGTGAACTCGTCGGCGAGGACGTCATGGCTCCACCCGCCCGCGACGAGCAGGATCACGGGGCGGGGCCGCGGCGACTCGGTCATGGCCGAAAAATAGCAGCCACTAGGTTGTGGGGGTGCCTCCCGAGAAGCCTGTGGACCTTGGTCCGCTCGACGCCATCGCCTTCCTCATCGAGCTGGCGATGGTCGTGCTGCTGGTCCTGGCCGGCCACGGCTTCGCCGACGGGTGGCAGGGTTGGGCCGTCGGGGTCTTCCTCGCGATGGTCGCGGTCGGCATCTGGGCGCAGTGGATGGCACCGACCTCGGTGCGGCGTCTCGACAACCCCACTCGGTACGTCGTCCAGGTCATGCTGTTCCTCACCGTCGCGCTGTACGCCGCCGCGGGCGGGCTCGTGTGGTGGGGCATCGGCTTCGCGGTCGTCGCGATCACGGTGTTCGGCGCCCTCCTGCGCGACGAGCGCTAGGTCCGGCTCCTCAGTCCGCGGTCAGCGGCAGGGACCGGACGCTGCGGAACGCGCGCTGCGTCCCGTCGACGGGGTCCGTGAACGACAGCTCCCCCGCGAGCAGCTGCAGCGGGACCGCGAAGTCGTCGACCGCGATGTCGAGCACGGTCGGGTAGAGCGGGTCGCCGACGATCGGGATGCCCAGCCCGGCCAGGTGGATCCGCAGCTGGTGGGTGCGGCCGGTCGACGGGGTCAGCCGGTAGACGCCACGGTCACCGACGGTCCGCTCCAGCACGACCTCGGTCTCGGCGTTGACCGGTGCACCCGGCACGACCTCCGCCTGCCACACGCCACGACGCTTCGTCACGTGGTTGCGGATCACGACAGGCAGCTCGAGGTCGGCGCGCAGCGGCGCCAGCGCCCAGTACGTCTTGCGGACCGTGCCGTCCTGGAACATCGACTGGTAGGCGCCCCGCCAGCGCCGCTCGGTGGCGAGCATCAGCAGCCCCGACGTGACCCGGTCCAGCCGGTGCAGGGGCGACAGCTCGGGCAGCCCCAGCTCGTCCCGGAGCCGGACCACGACGCTCTGCCGGACGTGCCGACCCCGCGGGATCGATGACAGGAACGCCGGCTTGTCGACCACGACGAGCCGCTCGTCGCGGTGCACGACGTGGATCCGGCCGGGGACCTGCGCCTCGTCGGGCAGGTCCCGGTGGAACCACACGAACGTGTGCGGTTCGTAGGCGTGCCCCTCCGCGACCGGGAGCCCCGTGTCGTACACGAACCGCTCGGCGGACAGCATCTGCGTGACGTCGACCCGCTCGGGCAGCCGGTGCCGGAGCCACGCCCCCATCGTGGGCCACGGCTCGGGCCACGGTTCGTCGCGGTCGGGCGTGCGCAACCAGGCCGCGCCGAGCCCGTGGCGCGGCGGGAGCGGTGAGCGAGGAGGCACTAGCCGCTCGCGTCCTCGCGCAGCAGCATGCTGCGGACCGGCGGCAGCTCGGCCCGGATCGAGCGGTGGAAGTCGCCGCGGAAGAACACGATGTGCGCCTCGTCGTCCCAGCGGGCGTCGATCCTCTCCTCGAGGTCCCCGACCGGGTCGGGGCGGTCCGCGGCGAACTGGCGCCACTCCCGCGGCGTCACGTGGACGAAGAACGGCTCGCCGTCCTCGCCGACCCCCTCGAGCACGCCGAACCGGGTGCGCGTGGCCCCGGCGTGACGTCGGCGCAGGGCGTGCTCGAGCTCGGCGTACGTCACGGGATCCGGTGCCGGCGCGCCGGTCGACCGGGCTCCGTCGATCCGGGCCGAGCGCCACCTCGCGACGACGAAGGCGGCGTACGCCGGCGGGTCGTCGAGGCCGCTCTCGGCCCGCCAGGCCCGGTCGAACAGGAGCCGCGAGACGACGCGTCGTCCGTCGACGGCGACCGTGACCTCGAGATCGTCGAAGCCGTCCTCACCCGCCACGACGCGCAGGGACTCGATGCGGTGGTCCTCGCCGAGGCCGTCGCTGCGGTCGATGCCGTCGGCGGGATCGTCGGCGTCGAAGATCGCCTGCACGGCCCGCACGAGATCGGCGTCGTTCACGCGCGCACCGGCCGGCAGTCGGGGTTGAACACGCGCTCGGTCGACGGCGGGTCCTGGGCCAGCCGCCGGGCCGAGGGGATGGGACGGCGCACGAGCTCACCGCCGCAGTTGGGGCACACACCGTGCAGGACCGTCTCGGCGCACTCGCGACACCACGTGCACTCGTAGGTGCAGATCAGGACGTCGGTCGAGTCCGGGGCGAGGTCGCGGTCGCAGCACTCGCAGCTCGGGCGGATCTGCAGCATGGGTCCAGTATGACGGTCAGGCCTCGACCGCAGGTGGACCTTCGGCCAGGAGCTTCTCGAAGCCCTCCTCGTCGAGGATCGGTCGGCCGAGCTCCTCGGCCTTGTCGGCCTTGGACCCGGCGTTGTCCCCCACCACGACGTAGTCGGTCTTCTTGGACACCGAGCCGGAGGCCTTGCCCCCGCGGGCGATGATCGCCTCCTTGACCGAGTCGCGGGTGAAGCGCTCCAGCGAGCCCGTCACGACGATCGTCAGGCCCTCGAGCGTACGAACGATCGACTCGTCGCGCTCGTCGCGCATCACGACCCCGGCGTCGCGCCACTGCCGGACGATCCCCTCGTGCCAGTCGACCGCGAACCAGTCGATGACCGCCTCGGCGATCGTCGGTCCGACGCCGTCGACCGCCGACAGGGTCTCGAGCGACGCCTCCTGGATCGCGTCCATCGTCACGAAGTGCGTCGCGAGCGCCCTCGCGGCCGTGGGGCCGACGTGCCGGATCGACAGCGCCACGAGCACCCGCCACAACGGCTGCGTCTTGGCGATCTCGAGGTTCCTGAGCAGTGCGATGCCGTTGGCGCTGAGCACCCGCTCCGCGGCACCGGCCTCGATCTCCTTCTTCTTGGCCGCACGGGTGTAGAGCGGGACCCTCAGCAGCTGCTCCTCGGTCAGCGCGAACAGGCCGCCCTCGTCGACCAGGACGTCGGCGTCGAGCAGCGCCGTCGCGCCCTCCCAGCCGAACACCTCGATGTCGAACGCCCCGCGGCTGCCGACGTGCGTCAGGCGCTCCCGCAGCTGGGACGGGCAGGACCGGGTGTTGGGGCAGCGGATGTCCTTGTCACCCTCGCGCGCCGGCGCGAGCTCGGTGCCGCAGGACGGGCAGTGGGTCGGCATGACGAACTCACGCTCGGTGCCGTCGCGCAGCGCCACGACCGGGCCGACGATCTCGGGGATCACGTCGCCGGCCTTGCGGAGCACGACCATGTCGCCGATCAGGACACCCTTGCGCTTGACCTCGTGCTGGTTGTGCAGCGTCGCCATCTGCACCGTCGAGCCGGCGACCCGGATCGGCTCCATGACGCCGAACGGGGTCACCCGACCCGTGCGCCCGACGTTGACCGTGATGTCGAGGAGTCGGGTGTTGACCTCCTCGGGCGGGTACTTCCACGCGATCGCCCAGCGGGGTGCCCGCGAGGTCGAGCCGAGGCGTCGCTGCCGATCGACCTGGTCGACCTTGACCACGACGCCGTCGATCTCGTGGACGACGTCGTGCCGGTGCTCGCCGTAGTGCTCGATGAACTCCTCGACCGCCGCCAGGTCCTTGACGACCTTGGCCCGGTCGCTGGTCGGCAGCCCCCAGGCCTTGAGCGCGGTGTAGGCCTCGCTCTGCCGGGTCGGCGTGAATCCCTCCCGGTAGCCCAGCCCGTGGCACACCATCGACAGCGGACGCCCCGCGGTGACCGAGGCGTCCTTCATCCGCAGCGTGCCCGCCGCGGCGTTGCGGGGGTTGGAGAACGGGGTCTTCCCGGACTCGGCCCAGGCCCGGTTGAAGTCCTCGAACTCCTGCGTCGGGAAGAACACCTCGCCGCGGACCTCGACATAGGCCGGGACCGGGTAGTCGTCCGAGGGGGTCAGCTCGTGCGGGATGACCTTGATCGTGCGGACGTTGTTGGTCACGTCCTCGCCGACCCGGCCGTCACCTCGCGTGACGCCCCGGGTCAGCCGACCGTTCTCGTAGGTCAGCGAGATCGCGAGCCCGTCGACCTTGAGCTCGCACAGGAACTCGGCGTCCGACACACCCTCCTTGACGATGCGGGCGTGCCACGCCTCGAGCTCCTCGACCGAGAAGGCGTTGTCGAGACTCAGCAGGCGTTCGCGGTGCTCGTAGGCCTCGAACGAGGACGAGGCCCACCCACCGACGGTCTGGGTCGGCGAGTCCGGGGTGCGAAGCTCGGGAAGCCGGTCCTCCAGCCCCTCGAGCTCGCGCATCAGCTGGTCGTACTCGGCGTCCGACACTGTCGGCGAGTCGTCGACGTAGTAGCGCTCTCGGTGCTCCTGGATCGTCTCCGACAGCTGCTTGTGCTGCTGCCGGAGGTCGTCGTCGCTCGCCATGCCTCGACTTTATCCTCGACCCGCGACGGTTTCCTGCTCGGCCGGACGCGTCACGACCTCAGTGGCCCGACAGGCGCTCCGCGACCTCGTACGCCCCGCCGAGCGCGGCGCGCACCCAGTCCGGTGACGCCCCGGCCAGGCCGCACGTGGGGGTCACGACGAGCCGGGGCGCGTACGTCTCCTGGTCGAAGCCGAAGTGGCCGAAGAACGTCGCGACTCGCTCGGCCAGGGCCTTGCCGGTGACGCCCGTCGTGTCGGTCGACGGGACGACACCGAACCACAGGTCGACGCCCCGCTCGAACGACTCCGCCCACACGTCGGCGGGGCGGACCTGCCCGAGGTCGAACGAGATCGCGCTGAACCCGGCCCCGGCCAGCAGCTCGACGGGCACGTCCGGCGCGCAGGAGTGGACTGCGGCGCGGGCACCGGAGTCGGTGATCGCCTCGACGACGGTGCGCAGCAGCGCGTCGGCCTCCGGCGGGTGGACGCTGCGGTGACGGGAGAACCCGCTCGCCGTGGGGATCCCGCCGGTGAGGACCGCCGTGATCGCCGGTTCGTCGACCTGCACCACGAGGTCGGCGCCCGGGAACCGGCGACGGGCGTCCGCGACGTGGGTCCGCAGCCCCTGCGCGAGGGACTCGCTGATCTCCCGGCGGGCGCCGTGGTCGGCGAGCATCTTGTCACCGCGGGGCCGTTCGACCGTCGCGGCCAGCGTCATCGGGCCGGTGACCTGGAGCTTGAGCGGGCCCTGCCGGGTGCCGGCGAGCTCCTCGGCGACGTCCAGGTCCTGGGCCAGGAGCGACCGGGCCCGGCGCAGGTCGGCGCCCTCCCCCACTCCGATCCGCCAGCCGTCCGGCTGCAGGTCGGCGTGGAGCCCGTCCAGGACCGCCAGGGTCCGGCCGATCATCCCGGCGTGCACGCCACGCGCCGGGAGCTCGGGGACGTACGGGAGGTCCCCGACGGTGTCGAGCACGAGGCGCAGCGACTCCGCGAAGTCCGTGCCGGGCATCGAGCCGATGCCGGTGGCGAGCGCCATGTGAGGTCCTGTCTGTGGGGTGGGTGGTGCGTTGGCGTCCACCGACCCGTGGGGGCGGGTGCACTGGCATCCACTTCTGCCGCCGAGCTGGACGCCAGCGCACCGCGCCGACGCCGAGGAAGCCCGAGGTGGACGCTAGTGCACCGCCACCCGGGTCGTGGCGGAGATCGTGGCGGAGCCGACGACGCGGGTGCCGGCGTAGATGACGCAGGCCTGGCCCGGGGCGATGCCGGAGGCGGGGTCGATCAGCTCGACCCGGACGTCGGGGCCGGACACCATGACCCGGGCCCGGTGCTCGTCGCCGTGGGCCCGCAGCTGGACGGTGCAGTTGAGCGTCCCGGTCGGGGCGGCCCCGCACCACAGGGGCTTGATGCACTCCAGCGCGTCGACCGCGAGCGCCTCGCGGGAGCCGACCGTGACGGTGCCGCTGACCGGCTCGATGTCCAGGACGAACCGGGGCTTGCCGTCGTCGGCGGGGATCCCGAGGCGCAGGCCGCGGCGCTGACCGATCGTGAACGCGTACGCCCCGTCGTGCTCGCGCAGGACCGTGCCGTCCTCGTCGACGATCGTCCCGGGCTTCGGGCCCAGCTTCTCGCCGAGCCAGCCGGCGTTGTCACCGTCGGGGATGAAGCAGATGTCGTGGCTGTCGGGCTTGGTCGCGACCTGGATGCCCCGGCGCGCGGCCTCGGCGCGCACGACGTCCTTGGTCGTGTCACCGAGGGGGAACAGCGAGTGCGCCAGCTGCTCCTGCGTCAGGACGCCCAGGACGTAGGACTGGTCCTTGCCCATGTCGATCGCCCGGTGCATCTCGATCGTGCCGTCCGCGGCGGTCTCCAGCTGGGCGTAGTGGCCGGTCGCGACGGCATCGAAGCCCAGCGCCAGGGCCCGGTCGAGCACTGCGGCGAACTTGATCTTCTCATTGCAGCGCAGGCACGGGTTGGGCGTGCGTCCGGCGGTGTACTCCGCGATGAAGTCGTCGACGACGTTGTCGGCGAACTCCTCGCTCATGTCCCACACGTAGAACGGGATCCCGAGCTGGTCGGCGGCACGTCGGGCGTCGCCGGCGTCCTCGATCGAGCAGCAGCCGCGGGCGCCGGACCGGTACGACCGGGGGTTGCGGCTCAGCGCGAGGTGGACGCCCGTGACATCGTGCCCCGCGTCGACCGCCCGCGCGGCAGCGACGGCGGAGTCGACCCCGCCCGACATGGCGGCGACGACCCTCACGACGAGCTCCGCACCAGCGAGGCCCGCTGGGCCCGCTGGTGGACCGCCGGCAGGGCCGCGAGGACCCGGTCGACGTCGGCCTCGGTCGAGGTGTGGCCGAGGCTGAACCGCAGCGATCCGCGTGCCGCGACCTCGTCGTAGCCCATGGCGAGCAGCACGTGGCTGGGCTGGGGCACGCCGGCAGCGCACGCCGAGCCGGTCGAGCACTCGATCCCCTGCGCGTCGAGCAGCATCAGCATCGCGTCGCCCTCGCAGCCCGGGAACGTCACGTGCGCGATGTTGGGCAGGCGGTGCTCGGGCCCCGGCTCGGGGTCACCGTTGACGATCGCGTCGGGGACGACCCGGACGATGCCCTCGACGAGGCGGCGGCGCAGCGACTCGATCCGCGCGACGATCTCGGCCTGCCGGTCCAGCGTGACGTCGACGGCGGCGGCGAACGCGGCGATCAGCGGGACGCTCACCGTGCCGGAGCGCAGGTCCCGCTCCTGCCCACCGCCGTGCAGCAGCGGGGTCGCGTCGATCTCCCGGCCGATGACGAGGGCGCCGACACCGACCGGTCCCCCGAGCTTGTGCGCCGTGATCGTCATGGCGTCGAGCCCGCTGGCGGCGAAGTCGAGCGGCAGGTAGCCGGCGGCCTGCACGGCGTCGCTGTGGACAGGGATGTCGTACGCCTGGGCGATCTCCACGACGTCGGCGATCGGCTGGATCGTGCCCATCTCGTTGTTGGCCCACATCGTCGTGACGGCCGTGATGCTCGCCGGGTCCCGCTCGACCGCGGCGCGCAGGTCGTCGACCAGGATCCGGCCGTGCTTGTCGACGGGGGTCATCTCGACGTCGGCGTGCTCGTGCTTCGCGAGCCACGTGACCGGGTCGAGGAGCGCGTGGTGCTCGATCGAGCTGAACACGATGCGCCGGCGGGCGGGGTCCTGGGCCCGCCGCGACCAGTAGAGACCCTTGATCGCCAGGTTGTTGGCCTCCGTGCCGCCGGAGCAGAACACGACCTCGCTGGGCCGGGCGCCGAACCGCTCGGCGATCAGCTCACGGGCCTCCTCGACGGTACGCCGGGCGGCGCGGCCCGAGGCGTGCAGCGACGAGGCGTTGCCGGTCACGGCCATCTGCGCGGCCAACGCCGCGATCGCCTCGGGGACCATGGGCGTCGTCGCCGCATGGTCGAGGTACGTCGTGGGGCGTGGCTCGGTCATCGCCCTCCCAGCGTAGTCGCCGCCCCCGAGCGCGGCTCAACCGCCGGAAGCCGGCGGCTTCCCGTCGCCGGGCTGCGGTCCGTAGCGTTCCGTCAGGTCGGGCTCGACGCCCGCGGCCAGGCCGAAGGCATCGCTGAAGACGACCTTCCTGCCCTGCCGGGCGGACACCGTGATCACGACGTCGAAACGACCCTGTCGCAGGATCGCGTAGGTGTGGTCGAGGGCAGCGGCGGCGTCGGCGTCCTCGTCGACCGTGATCGTCCCGTAGTAGCCGGTGCCGTCGGTGAACGACTTCCGGAACTTCACGTCGACCGCGGCGACGCCCGGGACCGCCTCGATCTGCCGGACGAGCTCGGTGTCGGCGAGCGGGGTGTAGTCGGGCTTCACGGGACCATCATCGTCCTTCGTGCACCCGCCCGACGAGACCGCCAGGAGGAGCCCCAGCAGGACGGCGATGATCGTGGTCCGCATCCTCAACCCACCGGGGAGATCTGGTAGCGGGTGATCTCGGCGTCCTCGCCCATGAACTGGGCGTTGTCCTCGCGCCACTGCTCGAGGGTCGCCGAGCTCGAGGCGTCGACCTCGGTGCCGGTCTTGGTGTAGTTGGGCACGGAGTGGGCCGCACCCGCTCCGCGCACCCCTTCGTCGGTCCCCTCGGCATCGCTGAGCTCGCGGTTGACCGTGACCCAGTTGGGGCGGTCCGGGTTCTCGACGCCGTCGAGCATCGGCACGACGTCCTGGTCGTGCTCCAGCGACAGCACCGAGACACCGTCCGGGATGTCGAACCGGCCGATCGGGGATCCCCCCGTCACGATGCTCGTGATGCTGTAGCGCGCCTGGATGTCGGGGTCGCTGGCCATCGCGGCGGCGGTGATGCCGCCCTGGCTGTGCCCCGTCATCATCACCGGATCGCCCTTCTTGATCCCGGCTGCCTCCATCGCGTCGGCCACCTGCTGCTCCATGACGGTGCTGCCCTGCATCGCCATGAGGTTGACGTTGGTCGTCAGGTCGATCGGGTTGTCGCCGCGGGCCGGGTCCCACTCCTGGGTCCCGGGGATCTGCACGATGTACGACGACGAGCCGTCGGGCTGGGGCACCTCGATGACCTGCACCTGGCCCGGCTCGTTGCTCGCCTCGCTCTGCCCGCGGAAGATCGAGGCGACGATGTTCTCCTGGGTGATGTCGACCTGGCCGGCATCACCCGGCACCCGGTCGACCGTGAACTCGCCGGTGTCCTCCAACATGCCCGCGAGCCCCGCGATCGACAGCAGCCCCGCGATCGCGGAGGGATAGTCCGTCGAGGGCCAGTTGCCGCCCGAGGCCGCGATCAACGCGGCGGTGCCGGCCGGCCCGAGCAGCCCGGCCAGCGTGAAGCTCGTGCCCTGGATCAGGCTCGGGGCCATGCGGGTCAACGCCTCCAGCAGCCACGGGTTGTCGTAGAGGGTCTCCTGCAGGTCGGCGAGGGTCGGTTCCTCGACCCCCGCGGCGTCCAGCAACGCCTGCAGCAGCGGATTGCTCTTGACCGCGAGGTAGCCCGCGCCGCCCAGCAGCGCGAGTCCCGGCAACGCCACGCCGAGGGCGAACCCCGCGGCGTCCGCACCGAGCTCCTCGAGCTGCGCCAGCTTCTCGTCGACGAGCCGGTAGGCACTGACCGACGTACGCAGGTAGCGGGCCGTGACCTCCAGCTCACCGCCGGCCCACAGCGCGCCCGAGGACCCGGTCGCCGCGGCGACCATCGCGCCCTCGGCCTGGGCCACCTCGACCGGGCACAGCACGACCGCCTGCGCGATGTCGCCGCTCGTGATCAGACCGCCCACGCGCCCGCTCGCGGTGCGCAGGCCGTCGCCGGCCGTGTCCAGCACGTCGGCGTAGCTCAACATGTCGTCGTAGTGGGCCGTGACGCCACCGGCTCCGCCACTGACCTCGATGCCGCCGCCGTCACCCATCCAGACCAGCTCCTGCCAGTGCCGTCTCGAACGCGCCGGTCAGCGAGTAGAGCAGCTCGTCGGCCAGGCCCTCCCGGGTGCAGGGCGTGTGGACCGCCTCGCCGTCGGTGATCGCGAGACCGACCCAGCCGAGCTCGGTCTGCAGCCAGCGGCGCAGCACGACGGTCTCGCGCCCCTCGACCCGCAGCGCGACGGTCACGTTGGCCCGCACCTCGTCCGCGAGCGCCTCGAGCACCGGCGGCACCTCGTCCCAGCCCTGCTCCGTCGCGACCTGGCGGGCGACCGCGTCGTCGCCGGAGCGGACGGCCTCGGTCAGCACCAGGGCGTCGGTGTGCGGAAGTGCCACGACCGGTCCCGGGTCGTCCGGGGCGAGCGGCGGGTCGGGCGGCACCAGGCGCATGACCTCGATGAGCAGGTGCCGCTGGTCGAGCACGCTGAGCTCCACGCCGGGCGCGAGCCGGGTCGGCTCACCGCCACCGGGGAGGACCAGGATGCGGTTGGCGATGGCCGATGTCGTCCCGTCGCTGCCGAGGCTCGCCACGACGCCGCGGTCCCCCGACACCGTCGTGACGTCCACGCGCACGCGGGCCGAGCCCAGCGCCAGCGCTGCGGCCGCGACCATCGTCGGGTCGGCCTCGGCGTCGTCGGCGGTCAACGGGGTGAGCGCGCCCAGCGCGGCGGCCGGCACGCCCGTTGCCGCGACGACCGACGCCCAGTCGGGCTCGTCGAGCCGGACGCGCGGCACGCCGTCGATGCGGCTGAAGGTGGGGCTCACAGCACACCTCCCAGGAGCTTCTTGCCGCCGTCGACCAGCCCGTCCTTGAGGTCCTCGGCCTTCTTCCTGGCCTCGTCGGCCAGCGAGGTGACACCGCCGATCAGGTCGGTGACCCCGTCACGCACCATGTCCTCGGCGTCGGCCAGCGTCTTGCCGGCCTTCTCCAGCAGGTCGTTCAGGGTGTCCTGCCGGTCCTCGAGGACGTCGGCGAGGTGGTCGACGGCGTCGGCAGCGTCCCGCATCGACTCGGCGACCGCCGTCACCTCGTCGCACCGGGTCTCGATCTTCTCGACGAACGAGGACGCCGCCGTGCTCTTCCAGTCGATCTGCTTGGCCTGCCGGACCGAGGTCGCGTCGTCGTCGACCTCGTCGGCCCACGACCGTATGCGTCGTGCCACCGCGCGGACGTCCTGCGGATCTCCCCCGATACCCATGTGCCCAACGTAGGGCAACCGGTGCCCGGTGTCTGCTTGCCGACGGTGGGGCGGGAATGACGAAGGCACCCGGGAGTCCCCGGGTGCCCTCGTCGAGCTTGTGCCGTCGGCGGCAGTGCTGGGATCAGCCGTTGAGGGCCGACGCGAGCTGCTCGTCGGTGTCCTCGAGGGCCTGGGCGGCCTTCGTGAGGTACTCGCCCATGCCGGTCAGACCTTCGATGCACTGGCGTGCGCCCTTGTTGAACTCCTCGTAGGAGGTGTTGAACGCCTTGGAGGACTTGTCGGTGACGTATCCGCCGCTGACCAGCTCCTCGACGAGGGACTTGAGCTTGTCGAGCGTGCCCTCGATCTCGTGCTGACCACCCTTGAGGTTGGTCGCTGCACCGCGCATGTCTTCGTAGGTGACGTTGACGTTCGCCATGGAACTGCCTTTCGCTAGGGATGCCGGCCCCCCGACGGCCGCTGCGGGCCTCCGGAACAACACCCGGCTTGATGGGTATGACCCTAACGGACATCGCGCGACGGGTCATCCCGTGGAGACGGGGCAATCGTCAGGCTGTCACGAAGCGGGCTCGTCGACTCGTGCTGCACCGACGCGCCAACCTATGCTGGCTCGCATGCGTGTCGAAGTGACCATTGCCAACCCTCACTCCGGCAACGTCCGGCACGTCGTGATCGACGCCGACGACGCGGCGCCCGTGTCGGACCTGGTCGACGCACTGACGGCGCAGCCCGTCGCCCCGGCGGTGCTCGACTCCGACGTCATCTCGCTGGCCTCGCGCCGGGACAGCCGCGTCGTCGCGGTCACCGACGCCCCGCGGCACGTGCTCTACCTGCGCGGCCAGGCGCTCGACCCGGCCGTCCCGGTGGCCGACTCCGGGATCAAGAGCGGCTCGTTCATCACGATCGACGACCGGGCGGCGTCGGTCGTGGACGAGCCCGAGGGCCTGGTCGAGATCCGCGTGGTGTCCGGCTCGGGAGCCGGAGCGGTGCACCGGCTGTCGGTCGGCGAGGCCGGTGTCGGCACCGACCCGGGCTGCACGATCCGTCTGCACGACGACCGGGTCCCGCCGCTGGTCGCGGCCGTCGTCGTCGACATCCACGGTGCCGTGACGGTCCGGGCCATGGGCGGGGCGGCCGACGCGCTGGCCGAGACGATCCCCCACGCCGACCCGCCACTGGCGCTGGACCGGGAGGTCCTGCCCGAGGTGGACACCGCCTGGCCGGTCGGCTCGCAGCTGACGATCGGGGACGTACGCCTCGAGCTCGAGACGATCGACGTGCCCGACGCGGCGCTGGAGGACAGCCCCGAGCCGGGGTGGATCGACTACAACCGGCCGCCCCGCCTGCTGCCGCCCGAGCGCCCCACGTCGTTCAAGCTTCCCGCAACGCCCCGCGAGCAGAACCGCAGCGGCCTGCCCTGGCTGACGATGATGCTCCCGGTCGTGATGGGCGTGAGCCTCGCGGTGATCACGGGCCGCTGGTACATGCTGACGATGGCGGCGTTCTCGCCGATGATGATGCTCGGCTCCTACCTGCAGGGCAAGAAGCAGGGCAAGCAGACGCACCGCCAGCAGCTCGCCGACTACAAGCAGAAGAAGGAGCAGGTCGAGGGCGACATCGAGCAGGCCGTCGTCGACGAGCGGGTCGCCCGCCGCATGGAGGCGCCGGACCCGGCACTGACGCTGCTGATCGCCAGCGGTCCTCGCGCCCGGCTGTGGGAGCGTCGCATCACCGACCCCGACTACCTCTCGGTGCGCATCGGCGTCGGCGACCTGGAGTCGGAGGTCACGGTCGACGACCCCGAGCAGATGGAGCACAAGCGCCGGACGGTGCGGCCGGCGTACGACGTCCCGGTCGCCCTGCCACTGGCCGAGCGCGGTGTCGTCGGCATCGCCGGGCGTGGCGACCTGCCCCGCCGCATCTGCACGTGGGCCGTCGCGCAGCTCGCGACGCTGCAGAGCCCCAGCGACACCCAGGTGTACGTCCTGACCGACGCCGAGGGCGCACCCGCGTGGGAGTGGCTGCGCTGGCTCCCCCACGCCCGGCCGCAGTTCGGCCAGGACACCGTCGTGACCCTGGGCGTCGACACCGAGACGTGCGCCCGCCGCATCGCCGAGCTGTCCGCTGCGCTCGCCGCGCGGCAGGGTGCCGCGGCCGGCAAGTCCGGCTCCTCCAGGCCGCGGCTGGGCCCGGACATCGTGGTGGTCTTCGACGGCGCCCGCCGGCTCCGCTCGCTGCCGGGCGTCGTGGCGCTGCTCAAGCAGGGACCCGCGCACGGGATCTACGCGATCTGCCTCGACACCGACGAGCGGCTGCTGCCCGAGGAGGCCGCCGCGGTCGTCCTGGAGACCCCGCGCGGCGTGACGCTGCGCCAGCAGCGGGTCACGGTCGTGGACGACATCATCCCCGACCTGGTCGAGCCCGCGTGGCTCTCCCGGGTCGCCCGGTCGCTCGCGCCCTTGCGTGACATCTCCGGGGGCGACGACGACTCCGTGCTCCCGGCGGCGTGCCGCCTCACCGAGGTCATGGCGATCGAGCCGCCCACTGCCGAGCTCATCCGGGCCCGGTGGTCGCTCAGCCCGCGCTCGACCGAGGCCGTCGTCGGCATCTCGCTCGACGGGCCGTTCTCGATCGACCTGCGACGGGACGGACCGCACGGCCTGGTCGCCGGCACGACGGGAGCCGGCAAGTCCGAGCTCCTGCAGACCATCGTCGCCTCGCTCGCGGTCGCGAACCGGCCGGACGGCATGACGTTCGTGCTGGTGGACTACAAGGGTGGCGCGGCGTTCAAGGACTGCGTCGACCTGCCCCACACCGTCGGGATGGTGACCGACCTCGACACCCACCTGGTCGAGCGGGCGCTGGTGTCCCTGGGCGCCGAGCTCAACCGCCGCGAGCACATGCTGGCCGGTGCCGGCGCGAAGGACATCGAGGACTACGTCGACCTGCAGGCCAAGCGGCCCGAGCTCGCCGCGATGCCCCGCCTGCTGATCGTGATCGACGAGTTCGCGTCGCTGGCCCGCGAGCTGCCGGACTTCGTCACGGGCCTGGTCAACATCGCCCAACGTGGCCGCTCGCTCGGCATCCACCTGATCCTCGCGACCCAGCGCCCCGGCGGCGTCGTCTCCCCCGAGATCCGGGCCAACACCAACCTCCGCATCGCGCTGCGCGTCACGGACGGCTCGGAGAGCTCCGACGTCATCGACGCCCCCGACGCGGGCAACATCTCCAAGGCGACCCCCGGCCGGGCGTACGTACGACTGGGCGCCAACTCGCTCGTGCCGTTCCAGTCGGGCCGCGTCGGTGGCCGCCGTCCCGGCGCGGTGAGCTCGGCGACCGCACCCCCGTGGATCGCCCAGCTCGGGCTCGGCGAGCTGCCCCAGGCGATTCCCGTCCGTCCGCGCGCCGCCGTCGTCGACGACGCCGAGGTCACCGACCTGACGGTGCTCGTCGAGGCCGTGCGCCAGGCCAACACCGACCTCGCCCTGCCGCCCCAGCACAGCCCGTGGCTGCCCGCCCTGACCACGACGGTCCAGCTGGACGACCTGGTCGCCGAGGCCGCAGCCGCCACCGCGCCGCGGCTGCCAGTCATCCCGTTCGGGATCGAGGACCTGCCCGCCGAGCAGGCCCGCCGGCACGCCGCGATCGACTTCTCGACGTTCTCGCACCTCGCGATCGTCGGCGGCCCCCGCAGCGGGCGCTCCCAGGCGCTGCGCACGATGGCCGGCTCGATCGCGCAGCTCGTGAGCCCCGCCGACGTCCACCTCTACGGTCTCGACTGCGGCAACGGCGCGCTGCTGGCGCTCGCCGACCTGCCGCACTGCGGCGCGATCGTGCAGCGCACGCAGACCGACCGGGCGACCCGCCTGTTCGGCCGCCTCACCGCCGAGCTCGCGCGTCGTCAGGAGATGCTCGCCGCGCACGGCTACGCCGACCTCGGCGAGCTCCGGTCCTCCGTCGACGAGGCGGAGCGGCCGCCGCACATCGTCGTGCTGCTCGACCGGTGGGAGGGCTTCCTGGGTGGGCTCGCCGAGCTCGAGGGCGGCACCCTGCTGGAGCAGGTGCAGAACTTCCTCCGCGAGGGCGCCTCCGCCGGTATCCACCTGGTCATCACGGGCGACCGGCAGCTGTCCAACACCCGGATGGGCTCGCTGATCGAGGACAAGATCGGCCTGCGCCTGCCCGATCGCGCCGACTACTCGCTGCTCGGGCTGCAGCCTCGCAAGATGCCCGAGGACATCCCCGAGGGCCGCGGCTTCCGCTCCGAGACGGGGCTCGAGCTGCAGTTCGCGCTGCTCGGTGAGGACACCAGCGGTCAGGCCCAGGCCGGCTACCTCCGGGCGATTGCCGCCGAGTCCGTCGAGCGGCACGCCGCCGTCCCGCGGTCGGCCCGACCGTTCCGGGTCGACGTCCTGCCGACGCGGATCACGTTCGACGAGGCCTGGACGATGCGGGAGACGACCGAGCCGCAGCCCCTGTGGGCCATGGTCGGCGTCGGCGGGGACGAGCTGACGGCCGTCGGGTTGGACCTGTCGCGGACCCCTGTCGCAATCGTCGCCGGGCCACCGCGGTCCGGCCGCTCGACGGTGCTGCTGTCGGTCGCCGAGTCGCTCCTGCGGGGTGGCACCGAGCTCGTGATCGCGGCGCCGCGCCCCTCACCGCTTCGCGACCTCGCGGGACGCGACGGCGTACGCACCGTGCTGACGTCGAGCGCGTTGACCGAGGCCGAGCTCAAGCCGCTGATCGAGGACGGCGACGGTCCCGTCGTGCTGCTGATCGACGACGGCGAGCTGCTCAAGGACATCGACGCCAAGGACTACCTGAAGTCCCTGCAGCGCATCTGTGGCGACATCGGCCGCGGCATCGTCCTGGGTGGCGACTCCGGCGAGGTCGGCAGCGGCTTCAGCGGGTGGCAGGTGGAGATGAAGGGCCGCCAGGGCGTCGTCATCTCGCCGCAGGGCACCAGCGACGGCGAGCTGATCGGCGTACGCATGCCGCGCAGCTCGATCGGCGCCCAGACGCAGGCCGGCCGGGTCCTGACCAACCTCGGCGACGGCGTCCTCCGCACGATCCAGGCCCCCCTCCCCTCCTGACCCCCGCCGACGCGTGGGTTACGCCCGCTGACGCGTGGGTTACGCCCGCTGACGCGTGGGTTGGGCACGCTGACGCGTGGGTTGCGCGGGGACGCAACCCACGCGTCACCCGGCGCGACCCACGCGTCACCCTCGGGGAGTCGCGCGTCAGCGGGCGCAACCCCCGCGTCAGCTGCCGGTCGCGAGGGTTCCGACGTCAGGCATGAGCTCGTTGATCAGGGCCTCGGTCTCCGCCTCGAGCGGCGCGCTGCGGATCCCGTCGGCCATCTCGGTGAGCGTCTGCTGGACGCCCGCGACGCCCGACACGTCGTAGCGGGCCCGGACGAGCGCCCGCCACAGGCGCTGGTCACCGGGGCTGACCCGGAGCCCCGCCAGGGCGGCCTGCGCGGCGCCGTCAGGCTCGCCCTCGGCCAGCAGGTCCACGAGGCGCAGCGCCGCGTCGACGACGACCCGGGTGACGGTGCGCGGGATGTCCTCCTGCGCGACCCAGCCGTAGCGGCCGGGCGGCACCTGCGCGAACGCGTGGCCCCGCGCGAGCTGGAGGCCGCGACGCAGGAGCTCGGCCTCCTCACGGTGGGCCGGTGCGCGTCGGGCCCGGAGGAAGAGGTTGCGGGCGCAGTCCCAGTCGCACACGACCCCGTCGTACAGCGACAGCCGGCCGTCGGCGTCGGCCCGCAGCACGTGCGAGCCGTCGACGGCGGTGCCGAGCCAGCTGCGCGTACGCTCGATCGTCGCGTCCCGGACGTCCGCCGTGACACCGCGGGGCCACAGCGCACCGGCCAGGACCGTGGGGTGGACGCCCTCGGGGTGCAGCGCCAGGTAGGCGACCAGCTCGGTGGCGAGCTCGCTGCGCTCGTCGGCGAGCGCCCCGGCTCCCTGGACCGTGAGCACGCCCAGGACGCCGACCCGGCGCGAGGCGGCCGCCCAGGCGGAGTCGTCGTGACCGCGCAGCGGCTCGGTGATCGACACCCGGTCCCCCTCGTCGGGGTGGTCGACCTCGCGGGCCGCGGCGAACAGCTCGGCGACGGCCTCGACCTGCGCCGGGCTGACCCGGTTGGCGGTCAGGGTCAGGCCGAGCAGCGGGACCGTCAGGGTGCCGTGCTCGTCGACCTGCAGGCGCCAGCGGGCGCCGGCGTGGTCCCCGGCGACCAGCACCGAGAAGGCCTGACGCCCGGCGCCCGTGAGGGCACCCAGCCGCTCGGCGATCTCCGGGCTCGGGACCCGGCCGCTCACGACGAGCTGCGTCGTGGCGGAGCTGCGGCGGCCGACGCGTCCGGTCAGGACACCGTCACGCCACAGGTCGATCTGCTGCTCGAAGCCGTCGAGCTCGTCGGCCAGGTCGGCGACCCGCAGCCGGGCGTCGCCGACCTCGGCGATCCCGTCGGGGAGGTCCGACACGACGACACGGACCGTGTCGGACCACGGCGCCGTCGCGGCCTGGACCGCGACCGCTGCCGCGACCTGCTCGGCCACGCCGGGATCGCCCGTGACCGCCACGATGCCGCCGGCGGACTCCAGGTCGACCAGCACGTCGCGACCGTCGGGATCGATGCCGAGGCCGACGAGGGCGGGGTACGGCACGGCCTCGGAGGGCGTGGGGCCGTCGACCGGCGCCTCGGTCCGCCAGCGGCGACCGTTGTCGTGGGCCTCCCAGCCGGCGACCGGCTCGGTCTGGGCCGGGCTGAGCAGCAGCTCGACGGACTCGTCGTCGATGATCGCGCCGTAGGCGGGCGGCGGGTTGACCCCGGCCTGCCGGCACGTGGCCGTCAGGGTCCGCAGGACGTGGTCGAGACGCTCGACGCGGGCGGGCGACGCCGCGACCGTCAGGCCGCCCTCCAGCTCGAGCGCCTCGTCGTCGGGGCGGCGGCCGTTGCCGCGGCGTCGCTGCACCACGAGGGCGCCGATGACCGACGCGGCCAGCAGGCCGATCCCGACCATCCAGCCGGTGCGCTGGTCGTCGGCCGCGACGTCCGCGACCTCGCCCGAGCCGTTGTCGGCGACCTGGTCGGGCGTCCGGTCGGGCGCGACCGGGGCCGGGGCGGCCGGGGTCTCGGCCGGCGCCTGCACCCGCTCGACGCCGACGGCGTCGTCGGGCATCTGCAGCTCCCAGCCGGGCTGGATCAGCCGGGCCAGCTGGATCTTGAGGCCGTCGGCCTGCAGGTGGTCCTTGTTGAGCTCGTAGATCTCGTGGTAGCGGCGTCCGTCGCCCAAGTGCTTCTCGGCGATGTCCCAGAGGTTGTCGTGGTAGCCGTTCTTCGGCGCCTTGACGGTGTAGACCTTCTTGCCCACCATCCCCTGGTCAGCCTCGTCGGCGACCGCGGGCGTGTCGGCGGAGTCCGCGACGGCCACCGTCGGCAGCTCGGCGTCGGCGAATGTCATGGTGCTCGAGACGCTGCCGGTGTGGGCGGGCGCCTCGGGGGTCACGGCCTGCGCCTGGCCGGCCATGATGCCGGTCAGCAGCAGCGCGCCCACCAGGACCCGGGCCAGCCGCTGCAGCGGGCCGGCCAGCGGCACGGATCGCGCCAGGCCGCCGCGGCGGGCGGCCAGCACCTCGACCACGACGCAGACGACGAACCACAGCCAGGTCAGCCACAGGACCCCCACGAGGATCGTCAGCAGGTCCTCGAAGCTCAGCTGCTGGGCGAAGTCCCGCACCGTGGGCAGGCTCGTCGGGATCGGCGGCGCCCCGGCGAGGACCAGCAGCAGGACGGGCAGGCCGATGAGCAGGGCCAGCAGCGCCGCACCCGAGCCCACGATCTCGCCGACGTGTCGCTCCACCTTGGCGTGGGGTCTGGCAGTGGCGAACCTGGTCGGGTCGGTCGATCGCTCGGAGTCGTCGCGCACCGTGGTGTCGTCGTCCATGGATCCTCCTGTGGGTCGTGTGCTGTGGGCGCGCCGGGCGCGCCTAGTCGGCTTCTGTCTGGGGTACGGAGCTCGCCGTCGCGCGGACGTCGTACGAGTCCACGTTGATGAGCTTCAGCAGGGTCGTCTCGGTCGTGTCCCGGACCTCGACGTCGACCTGGTTGCCGTCGACGTCGATCGCGTACTGGCCCGCCCCGTAGCCCCGGCGGCCCAGGTAGGACGCCGCGCGCTGACGGGCCAGCTGCTCGTTGATGACGAGGCCGCCGCCGGAACGCAGCAGGTCGACGTCGATCGAGTCGGCCGCCACCCGTGCCGCCTGCTCGGCGTCGTCCGCGACCCGCATCCGGGCGTTGATCCCGAGGCCGCCGTCGACGACGAGCCCGGCGCAGACGATCAGGACCAGCGACATGCCGATGACGAAGATCGCCGCCGAGCCCCGCTCGTCACGACGCGCGCTCATCCGGTCCGCCGGTAGGTGTCGAGCGGGGCGGCGCCGGACGCCGTCATCCGCACGCTGCCGGACAGGCCGAGCAGCCCCAGCCCGTCGTTGGGCACGTCGCACGCGATCTCGACCTCGACCGACCCGCCGGCGACGAACGGCCCGTCGAAGTCCGACATGCTGCATGTCGCGAATCCGTCGAGTGCGGCGCTGGACGCCGCGCTGGCGGCCGACTCGGCCTCCCCCTGCGTACGTTCGAGGGACGCGGCGCGGGCCGCGTCCCGGGCCGCCGCCTCCATGTCGGCGCGGACCGAGACGTAGCGGCCCCCGACGATGACGAGCAGCAGGAACAGGAAGAGCACGGGGACCAGCAGCACGACCTCGACCGCCATCGAGCCGCGCTCGTCGGCCCGGGTGCGGGGACGCCGGCGGGTCATCCGTCGTCCTCGATGAACTGCTCGATGGGCCCCTGGACCTCTTCGCTGAGTCGCGGCGACCTGATGAACGGCAGGAGCTGCTCGCCGTCGGCGCTCACGACCGCGCGCATCTGCGTGTTGTCGTCGACGGGGTCGACCTGCACGTCGACGCGGGCCAGCAGCCCCCGGCCGAGGTCGCGGGCGTAGTCGTAGCCGCGGGCCTGCCCGGCCGCCGCGTCACCCGTCACGCGTGCGGTGCGCGCGGCTTCCCGGGCGGCAGCGGAGACCGCCTGGTTGCCGAGGTAGACCAGCGCGAACTGGACCGTCAGGATGATCGCGACCATCAGCAGCGGCATGTAGAGCACCAGCTCGATGGCGCTGGTGCCCTCCTCCCGCTGTCGACGCTGTCGCGATCGCATGACTACTGGTTCCGGATCTCGTTGCCGATCTCGTTCGCCTCGTCCGAGAGAGCCGACTTGAGGATCCCGGCGATGACGATGCAGATGCCGACCACGATCGCGGCGATGATGACCCACTCCACGGCGGACGCACCTCGCTCCGACTTGGCGGCACGTGTCTTGTGCACGTCGAGCAGCAGCAGCAGGTAGCCGAGCGGGGACGTCGAGGTGATCATGGGTGTTCCTCCTGGGTGGGGGTGTGGCATCAGATGCCGACGATCTCGGAGATGGCGGGATAGATGAGGAAGATGAGGAAGCCGACGCACAGCAGCAGCTGCGCGACGAGCATCGACTGGGACCGTTGCGCGGCGCGGCTCTCGGTGTCGGCCAGCTCGCGCTGACGCATCGACGCCGCCCGGGCGGACAGCGAGTCGCGCACCTGGGCCCCGTCCTCGGCCACGAGGGCCAGGGCGGCGGCGAGGTCGCGGAGCTCGTCGACGGCCATCTCCTCGCCGAGGTCGCCCAGCGCGGCCCACGGGGTGATGCCCTGCAGCCGGGCCGCCTCGATCGTGTCGCGCAGGCGGACCATGGCCCACCCGTCACTGAGCTGGGACGCCGACGCGAGCGCTTCGGGGACGCCCCGACCGCCGGCGAGGTTCATCGACACGAGGTCGAGGAACGCGCCGACGACGTGGCGGAAGTCGCGGCGGCGCTCACCGGCCTGCGTCGCGAGCTGCGCCGTGGTCAGCACGGCCCCGCCCAGCGCACCGACGAACGCGAGCCACAGCGGGATGGTCGGGCTCATCCCGAACATCGCGACGGCGGGCGCGAGCATCACGGCCGGGGCGAACAGCCCCGCGACGCCGGCCAGCACCGTCATGCCGAGGTGCGCCTCGACCGACCGGCCCATGACCGCGAGATTGGCGCGCACGCCGGCGGGGATCCGCCAGCCGCGGGACTCGAGCAGGGTCCACACCGACGACCCGAGGCGCCGCAGCCGGGGCGACTCCTCGCTGTGCCGACGGTCCGAGGTCAGCGAGTCCTGGACGCGGGTACGCATGCGGGCGGCGTCGAGACGGGCCAGCTCGGACGCCGCGGTGCCGGTGCCGTGGTCGAACTGGCGGACCAGGGTCAGGGCGCCGAGGCCCGCGAGGGCACCGGCGACGAGCACGAGGAGCATCACGGGCGTACTCCCCCGACCGTCGTCGGCGGGGCGGTGAACAGGAACCGGGCCGGCAGCTCGAAGACGGACAGCCGGCGCATCCAGGCGAAGCCGGCCGCGAACAGCAGCAGGACGATCAGCAGCACGACCTGGCCCAGCGCCGACGAGTACGGCTCGACGTAGTCACGGTTGAACAGGCTCAGGCCCAGCACGAAGAACACCGAGATCCCGACGACGATCTGGACGCTGCGCCGGGTGCTGGCGCGGGAGGCGACGACGCGCCGGCGCATCTCCAGCTCCTCGCGCGCCGAGCCGGCGAGCGACGTCAGCACGTCGCGCAGGCCGGGCCCGCGCAGCTTGGCGTTGAGCATCAGCGCCGCGACGATCAGGTCGGCGCTGGGGTCGTCCAGGTCGTCGGCGAACCGTTGGAGGGCGACGGGCAGCGGCGTGCGGACGCGCAGACGGTCCGACAGCGCGATGAGCTGGGGCGCGACGGCCGGGGACGCGGCGTAGGCGGTCGCCGGGATCGCCTGCTCCAGGCCCACAGCGCCCGCGATGGTGTCGCGGAGCGACTCGGTCCACGCCGCGAGGCCCTCGAGGCGGGAGATCGACCGCTTCTCGCTGGCCGCGCCGCCGAAGAGCATCGGCCCGAAGAAGACCAGCAGCCCGCCGGCCACGGCCAGGACGGGCCAGCGGGTCAGGACCAGCAGCACCAGGCCCGCGATGATCGCCAACGGGACGCGCGCACCGAGCCGCTTGACCCTGGGCAGCAGCGTCGACGGCACGACGATCCGCGACGGCTCCTGCGGCGTCAGCGCCCACACCAGCAGCAGGACGGCAGCGCCGATCACCGCGCCGATCAGGACGAGGAGCAGCAGGTCGGTCGAGATCATCAGGCGTCCTGCCCGTGGAACAGCGCCGGCCGGTAGCCCGCCCGGATCAGGTCGTCCATGCAGCTGATCGACGCGGCGGCGACGGCATCGCCCTCGGGGCCCTCGGCGAACACCTCGCTCGACAGCACCCGGCCGTCGACACCGTTGACCTCGCGGACCGACGTGATGACGCGGCGCAGCTCTCCACCGGACGCGAACTCGTTGCGGCGCTCCACGAACACGACGAAGTCGATCGCGCCGGCGATCAGCATCATCGTGGCGTCGGCCGGCAGACGCTCGGCGGACTGGATCGCGTACGTGCAGATGCGGTTGAACACCTCGAGCGAGGAGTTGGCGTGGATCGTCGACAGCGAGCCGTCGTTGCCCTGGCTCATCGCATTGAGCATCGTCACGATCTCGTCACCGAGGACCTCACCCACGATGACCCGGTTGGGGTTCATGCGCAACGAGCGGCGGACCAGGTCGGCCATGCCGATGTGTCCGCGGCCCTCCGAGTTGGGCAGACGCTCCTCGAACGACACGACGTTGGGGTGCAGGTCCTCGAACTCGCCGAGGCCCAGCTCGAGCGCCCGCTCCACCGTGATGAGGCGCTCGCTCGGGTCGATCTCGTTGGCGAGGGCGCGCAGCAGCGTCGTCTTGCCGGCGTTGGTCGCCCCCGCGATCATGATGTTCTTGCGCGCGCCGACGGCGGCCGAGAGGAACGACGCCAGGTCCGGCGTCATGGTGCCGTTGTCGACCAGCGTCTCGAGGGAGACCCGGCTGAGCCGGGCTCGACGGATCGACAGCGACGGACGCTGCGTGACGCCCATGACCGCCGACAGGCGGCTGCCGTCCGGCAGCCGGAGGTCCAGCTGCGGGTTGGCGGTGTCGAACGGACGGCTCGTCAGACCCGAGTAGGCGCCCAGCACCTGCACGAGCTCGACGAGCTCGTCGTCGCTCTCGGCGACGGGGGGCATGCGACGCTCCTCGCCGTCGGCATAGCCGACGAAGACGTTGTCGTAGCCGTTGATGTCGATGTTCTCGACCTCGGGATCGTCCAGGAGCGGCTGCAGGCGACCGACGCCGTAGAGCGCGGCGTGGATGCCGTCGGCGAGCTCGGCCTCCTCGGCGTTGTCCGGGGGCGTGCGACCCGCCGCGATCTCGGCGCGGGCGTGGCCCTCCAGGACGCGGGCGATGACGGCGCGGGCGAACTGCCGCTCGTCCTCGCTCGTCATGCCGGGCAGCCCGGCGGCGGCATCGTCCCGGCGCTGACGGGACAGCCTGTCGGCGACGTCCTCACGCAGGCGGCGCAGGAGCAGCTGGTCCATCGTCAGACCACCTGCGCCGTCTCGGGGGTCCACACCGGCTCGCGCACGGCCACGAGGGCCTGCACGCGGGACGCGACGTCGAGCAGCGAACGGACGAACAGCGAGCGGCGCAGGGTCCGCTCCCCCACGGTCAGCAGCGCGCGCACGGTCTTGGGGTCGTACGCCACGGTGCCCAGCACCGGGGCGTCGATGCCGCCCGACGCGAGCAGGCGGGCGAGGTCGTCGACGCTGCGCTGGTCGCCGGCGTCGCCGACCAGCAGCACGCCGGTCGGCACGGGGTCACCGCCGCCGGCGCGCAGCGACTCCGACAGCCACACGAGGCGCTCCCGCAGGTGGGACAGGGCGGCGACGTCGGACCGGGCGACCATGACGAGGGCCGAGGCGCGCTCGACGACCGGCAGCACGGGCGATCCGGGGCCCAGACGGCCGCAGTCGGCCAGCACGTCGGGGGTCGAGCCGCGCAGTGCGGCACCGATGTAGGGCCAGGCGGGTCCCAGACCCTGCACCTGGCCGGGACCGGCCACGCCGACCAGCACGCGGTTGCCGTTCTCGGCGACCTGGAGGTGCTCGTCGAGCGCGGCGTCCTTGCCGCCGCGGAGGGCTGCGCCGTAGGACAGCAGGCCGTTGTCGTGGTCGAGCGGCAGCCCGTCGTCGCGGCGCAGGCGCAGCCCCACGTCGCCTCCTACCGGGTCGAGGTCGGCGACGACGGCCTCACGCGGCCACACCGAGGCGAGCCCGGTCACGGTCTGGGTCACGCCCGGCGAGCCCTTGGCCGAGGCGAAGGCGATGAGGCTCATCAGCGGCCCCCGAGCACCTGGAGGCGTGCGTCGTCGACGGCGACACCGCGGCGGATCAGGGACATGCCGAGCAGCTCGTTGCCCGAGGCGTCGACGACCGAGTCGGCGGCGAGCGCCGGGACCAGGACCGTCCCGGTCGACGTCGTGGTGCCGCCGCTGGCCAGGCCGCCCTCTTCACTGCCGGACGCGCCGAGGACCAGTCCGACCGCCAGCGGCTGCACCGGCGTGTTGCCGTCACCCAGCCGGACGATGCGGACCTCGTCGCCCGAGCGCAGTCCCGGGGGGATCTGCCCGTCGACGAGGGGCACGCCGACCTGGACCTGGTTGGTGCCGAACGGCTCCGCCGTCGTGAGGACCGTCGTGTCGAGCAGCTGGCCCTTCGACAGGGCCGAGCGCGCGTACGTACCGATGACCGAGTCCGCCTGGCTCTCCGGGACGAGGGCCAGACCCTCGCTCGCGACGGGGGTCGTGCCCAGCATGTCCGCCGTGATCTTGGCACCGGCCGACACGTCCTGCTTGAGGATCAGCACGGGCTCACGCGAGTCCAGCCGCAGGGCCAGCAGACCGGCGAGGGCGGCACCGCCCACGATCAGCAGCACGGCCAGCGCGGCGAGGGCCGGGCGTCGGCGTCGCGGCGGGGAGGGACGCTCGGACGTCATCGAGGCCACGGCCGACCGTGAGCGCACTCCGCGGGCGGCGCGATCTCGCTGACGATCCTGCACGGACACACCTGAATCGCGCGTGGATTCCTTGACCATCGAGCACTTCCCCCTGGTGTGCGCAGACACGTCCACCCGGATCCCGGATGATCGTCGCCCCCGCGGCTGACACAGACGCGATCAGTGTAGGGGGACCAAGGGCCCTACGGCATGTCGGGCGATCCCCGTCGCATCCCGGCACGAGCCGCACCGGCCACGGTCGCACTCCGCGTTCGCCTCGCGATGACGCCGGTGTCAGGCGCCGAGGGCGGCCAGCTCGTCGGCCACGCGATCGAGCTCCTCGGCGGTCGTGCCGCGGCCGAAGGTGAACCGCACGGCGGTCTGGGCGATCTCGGCGGGACATCCCATCGCCGTCAGCACGTGGCTCGGCTCGTCGCTGCCGGCCGCGCAGGCCGAGCCGCTGGAGCTGACGATGCCGCGACGCTCGAGGTCGAGCAGGATCGACTCGCCGCTGCGCCCCGGGAAGACGAACGAGGCGCTGCCGGGCAGCCGGGCGACCGGGTGGCCGGTCAGCTCCGCACCGGGGACCTCGGCCAGCACCCGGGCGATGAAGGCGTCCCGGCGCCGCACGACGTCGTCCGCGAGGCCACCGGCCAGACGGAGCGCCGCGGCGATGCCCACCGCCGCGGCGACATTCTCGGTGCCGGAACGGCGTCCGGCCTCCTGACCGCCGCCGTGGAGCAGCGGCTCGCACGGGACCCGCCGACGTACGTAGAGGATCCCGATCCCCTTGGGGGCGCCGAGCTTGTGGCCCGAGATGCTCATGGCCTGCACGCCGAGTCGGTCGACGTCGAGGTCGAGCCATCCGGCGGCCTGGACCGCGTCGGTGTGGAACGGCACGCCCCGCTTCCCCGTGATCCGGCTGAGCTCGGCGATCGGCTGGATCGTGCCGACCTCGTTGTTGGCGAGCTGGATGCTGACCACCGCGGTGTCGTCCCGCAGGGCCTCGGCGAGCGTCCTGGGCTCCACTCCTCCGTCCGGCCGGACGGGCAGGACCGTGATGTCGTAGCCGATCCTCCCCAGCCAGGCCGCCGACTCCAGGACCGCCGGATGCTCGACCGCCGACACGATGACGTGCCGGCCCGTCGACGCCAGGGCGATGCCCTTGACCGCGGCGTTGTCGGACTCCGTGCCGCCCGAGGTGAAGGTGATCTCCGAGGCCCTGGCGCCCAGGACCGACGCGACGTCGGCGCGCGCCCGCTCCAGCGCCTCGCGGGCCGCCTCCCCCACCTCGTGGTGGCTCGAGGGATTGCCGAACTCGGGTCCCAGATAGGGCCACATCGCCTCGAGGACCTCCCGCTTGACGGGGGTCGTGGCGGCCTCGTCGAGGTAGATCACGAGACCGTGATGTCGAGCCCGAGGTCGAGGGCACGGACGCTGTGGGTCAGCGCGCCGACCGAGATCACGTCGACCCCGGTGCGGGCCACGTCCGCGATCGTGTCGAGCGTGATGCCGCCGCTGGCCTCGACCAGGGCGCGACCCGCGATCCGCTCGACCCCCGCGCGCAGGTCGTCGAGGCTGAAGTTGTCGAGCATGATCGTCCCGACCGCCTCGGAGGCCAGGACCGCGTCGATCTGCTCGAGCCGGTCGACCTCGACCTCGATGTGGGTCGTGTGCGGCAGGTCGACCCGGGCCTGCCGCAGCGCCGCGGTGATGTCGGGGATGACCGCGAGGTGGTTGTCCTTGGCCATGACGGCGTCCGACAGCGAGTAGCGGTGGTTGTGGCCGCCGCCGCAGCGCACGGCGTGCCGCTCCAGGGCGCGCAGCCCCGGCGTGGTCTTGCGGGTGTCGACGACCCGCGCCCCGGTGCCCGCGACCGCCTCGACGTACGTCCGGGTCAGCGTCGCGATGCCGGTCATCCGCTGCACGAGGTTGAGCGCGACCCGCTCGGCCTGCAGGACCACGCGGGCGGGCCCCTCCACACGGGCCAGGACGGCCCCCGTGTCGAAGCTGTCGCCGTCACGAGCCTCGAGCGTGACCTTGACGGCCGGGTCGAGGGTCGTCATCGCGACCTCGAAGACGTCCGCGCCGGCGAGTACGCCGGGCTCCCGGGCGACGAGCTCGGCGCGCGCCACGGCGGTGGCGGGTACGAGGGTCTGGGAGGTCAGGTCGCCGAACGGCGCGTCCTCGTCGAGGGCCGCGTCGACGACGCGCTGGATCTGCCGGCGCTCAAGCATGGGTCCGGCCTCCGGTCGAGGCGATCGAGGAGTGGTTGGCCCGGGCGGGGTCGGTCTGCGGAAAGTCGGTCCGGTAGTGGCCGCCGCGCGACTCCTGCCGGGCCAGGGCGCTGGCGATCACGGCGCGGGCGACGACCAGGAGGTTGGCATCCTCCGCGGCCTTGGCGTCGGTCACCGCGGGCGACCTCCACCGACAGAGCTCGGCGGCGGCCTGCTCGAGGTCGGCGCCGGTGCGGGCCAGTCCGGCGGCGTCCCACATGATCTGCTGCAGGTCGGCGCGGCTGACGTCCTCGGCGCCGGGGTCCTCGGACAGGTCGAGGTCCAGCGGGGCCGACCAGTCGTCGGCGAAGGGCACGACGGGCTTCGGGTCCCTGATCGCCTCGACGACCCGGGTGCCGTAGACGGCCCCCTCGAGCAGCGAGTTGGACGCCAGCCGGTTGGCGCCGTGGAGCCCGTTGCACGCGGCCTCCCCGATCGCGTACAGCCCGGGGACCGACGTGCGTCCCCACTCGTCGGTGCGGATGCCACCCATGTAGTAGTGCGCCGCCGGGGTGACGGGGATCGGCACGACACCCCAGTCGTAGCCCTGTGCACGGCAGGCGGCGTCGATGTTGGGGAACCGCTTCGCGAGGAACTCGGCACCGAGCGCCGTCGCGTCGAGGCGCACCGGGATGCCGGGCTGGCGAGCCATCTGCTGCGCGATGCCACGGGCGACGACGTCGCGCGGCGCGAGCTCGGCGTCGGGGTGCACGTCGAGCATGAACCGCTTGCCGTCGGCGTCGATCAGCACGGCGCCCTCGCCACGGACCGCCTCGGAGACCAGGAAGTTGCCGGGAGCATCGAGCGAGGTCGGGTGGAACTGGTAGAACTCCAGGTCCGCCGCGATCGTCCCGGCCCGCAGCGCCATGCCCAGGCCGTCGGCCGTCGCGACCTCGGGGTTGGTCGTGTAGGGGTAGAGCTGCCCCGCTCCCCCGGTCGCCAGGATGACGGCGTCTGCCCGGAGCTCCTCGCCGCCGAGCAGCCGGACACCGACGACAGTGCCGCGCTCCACGACCAGGTCGACGACGGTGGTCTGCTCACGAACGACAACGCGGCTCTCGCGGACGCGGTCGATCAGGGCGTACGCGATGCCCGCGCCCGTCGCGTCGCCGCCGGCGTGCAGGATGCGGGCGTACGCGTGCGCGGCCTCCAGGCCGTGGGACAGCTCGCCGTCGCGGCGGTCGAACTGGACGCCGCGGGCGACCAGCTCGTCGATGACCTCGGGCCCCTCCTCGCACAGGATGCGGACCGTCTCGGGATCGCTCAGCCCGGCACCGGCGACGAGCGTGTCGGCGACGTGCGACTCGACGGTGTCGCCCAGCCGGGGCGCGCCCGGGTCGGCCATCGCGTCGATCACGACCGCGACGCCCCCCTGGGCGTACCTGGTGTTGCTCTGGGCCAGATCGGCCTTGGTCAGGAGCGTGACGTCGTACGAGTCCACGGCCTCCAGGGCCGCGGTCATGCCCGCGATCCCGCTGCCGACGACGATGATGCTGGTCATGGTGCCGTCCTTTACTTCGGGAGCGCGGCGAGCATCCGCTCGAGCGCGACCTTGGCGTCGGTGGCGATCGCGTCGGGGACGACGATCTGGTTGTGGACCTCGCCCTGGACGAGACCGTCGAGGGTCCAGGCGAGGTAGCCCGGGTGGATCCGGTACATCGTCGAGCACGGGCAGACGACCGGGTCGAGGCAGAAGATCGTCCGATCGGGGAACTCCGCCGCGAGCCGGTTGACCATGTTGATCTCGGTCCCGATCGCGATCGTGTCGCCGGGCTCGGAGGCGATGACGAACTTGCGGATCGCGTCGGTCGAGCCGGCCGCGTCCGCGGCGTCCACGACCGGCATGGGGCTCTCGGGGTGGACGATGACCTTGACGCCGGGGTGCTCCGCGCGGGCCTTGTCGATCTGCGCGACGGTGAAGCGCTTGTGCACCGAGCAGAAGCCGTGCCACAGGATGACCCGGGCGTCGGCGATCTCGGCCTCGGTGTTGCCGCCCAGCGGTTTGCGGGGGTTCCACATCGGCATGAGCTCGAGCGGGATGCCCATCGCCTTGGCGGTGTTGCGGCCCAGGTGCTGGTCGGGGAAGAACAGGACGCGCTGGCCACGCTCGAAGGCCCACTCCAGGACCGTGGCGGCATTCGACGAGGTGCACACGATGCCGCCGTGCTTGCCGCAGAACGCCTTGAGGGCGGCCGAGGAGTTCATGTAGGTCACCGGGATGATCGGCTGCTTGCCGTCCGCGTCCGGCTCGCTGCCGTAGATCTCGGTCAGCTCCTCCCAGCACGCCTCGACCGAGTCCTCGTCGGCCATGTCGGCCATCGAGCAGCCGGCCGCCAGGTTGGGCAGGATGACCTTCTGGTCGGGACGGGCCAGGATGTCGGCCGTCTCGGCCATGAAGTGCACGCCGCAGAACACGATCGTGTCGGCGTCCGGCTTGGTCAGCGCGGCGTTGGCGAGCTGGAACGAGTCCCCGACGAAGTCGGCGTACTGGATGACCTCGTCGCGCTGGTAGAAGTGCCCCAGGATGACCAGCCGGTCGCCGAGCGTCTCCTTGGCGGCCACGATCCTGGCGTGCAGCTCCTCGTCGCTCATGCGCTGGTAGGCCGCGGGGAGCTGGCCGGGACGGACGACCGGCTCGGGGATGACATCGTCCTCCGACGCGCCGGGGCCGTAGCCGGGGAACGTGTCGAACTCCCACGGCCCCTTCGCGAGCTCGACGTCACAGCTCTGGGCGGGCTGGTCGACGATCTGGGTGTTGACGGAACTCATCTGCGCTCCTCGGGGGCGGGGATGGAGGCGCCGGCCTCGAAGCGGAACAGCGCGGGGGGACGGTGGCTCGTGCCCTGCAGGCACGTGCCGGTGGGGACGAGGGTCTTGGTCGCGAGCACCTGCCGGCGGAAGTTGGCCGGGTCCAGCGTGGTCCGCAGGACGGCCTCGTGGACGGCTCGCAGGTCGGCGAGGGTGAACTCGGGTGGCAGGAACGCGTGCGCGATGGGTGTGTAGGTGATCTTGGCGCGCAGTCGGGCCAGGGCGTAGTCGACGATCGCGGAGTGGTCGAACGCCAGCGGGGGCAGCTCGTCGGCGACGAACCACTCGACGTTCTCGCCGTCGACGGCCCGGGCGACCTCGTGCGGCTGCACCAGCGCCCAGTAGACGATCGAGACGACCCGGTCGTCGGGCGAGCGGTCGACGTTGCCGAAGGCGTAGAGCTGCTCGAGGTAGTTGGGGGTCAGTCCCGTCGTCCGCTCGAGGGTGTGGCGGGCGCTGGCGGCGAGGTCCTCGTGGGCCTCCAACGGGCCGCCGGGGAGGGCCCATTGCCCTTCGTACGGCTCGCGGATCCGGCGCACCAGCGGCAGCCAGAGCGTCGTCAGCCCGGTGTCGGGATGCGGGCGCAGCGCGAAGATGACGGTCGAGACCGCGAGGGACACCCGCTGGTCGATCGAGGTCTGCATCGTCGTACGCCGTCCTTCCCGGACTTAAGGTGACAGTGACTCTAAGGCAGCCTAGCGGCGACTTAAAGTCACGTCAACCCTAAGTAGGACACCTTCATCGACACGTCGTCGACCGCGGACCAGGTCCGCAGACCCATGCGTGGGGTCACCGTCACTGGAAGTCGCGGCCGCGGTGCTTGGCGGGGATGGCCCGGCCGGCCTCGGGATAGACCTCCTCGATCCGCATGAGCTTGTCGGCCACCAGGTTGGTGACCCCCTCGGGGCTGCGCTCGAGGATCCCCCGGATGACCATCCCGGCGGCATTGCGCCCGACCGTCCGGTAGCGCTTCCACAACGCCTCGGAACACACGACGTTGAGCATCCCGGTCTCGTCCTCGATGTTGAGGAATGTGACCCCCACGGCCGTCGCCGGGCGTTGCCGGTGGGTGATGAGCCCGGCGACCTTGACCCGGCGGGCGGGCTCGGCGACGAACGAGTCGGCGACCGACAGGATCCCCTCCCCCTGCAGCAGCGGCCGGAGGTGCTCGATCGGATGGGTCTCGGGCGAGATCCGGGTCGCCCACAGGTCGGCCATCGTGATCTCGACCTCGCTCATGCCCGGCAGCATCGGCGGGGGCGCCTCGACCGCGGTGCCCTCGAGCTGGTCGATGCTCTGCGCGTAGCCCGCGCTCCACAGCGCCTGTCGTCGGGACAGCCCGAACGCGTCGAACGCACCGGCCGTCGCCAGTGACTCCATCTGGGCGACCGACAGCCCCGCCCGCCGGGACACGTCGGCCATGTCCCGGAACGGCCGCTCCTCCCGCACCGCCACGATCCGCTGCGCGACCTCCGGCCCGATCCCCTGCACCTCGTCGAGCCCCAGACGTACGGCGAAGGCGCCGTCGCGTCGGTGCTCCGGCGTCGGGTCCGGCGTGCCGGGGACGAAGTCGGGCACCGGTGGCTGGTCCCGCTCGAGGCACGCGTCGCGCCCCGTCGCTCCCCCGTCGCCGAGCGGCTCGAGGTCGGCCTGCGCCCGGGAGTGCACGATGTCGGGCCGCAGGACCTTGACCCCGTGGCGGCGGGCGTCGCCGGTCAACGACTGCGGTGAGTAGAACCCCATGGGCTGGTTGCGCAGCAGCGCGGCGAGGAAGGCACCCGGGTAGTGCAGCTTGAGCCACGAGCTGGCGTAGACCAGCAGCGAGAAGCTCAGGGCGTGGCTCTCGGCGAAGCCGAAGTTGGCGAAGGACTTGATCTTGAGATAGATGACGTCCGACTCCTCCTTGCTCAGCCCGTGCCGCTGCATCCCGGCGTAGAGCTTCTGCTCGAGCGACTCGATCCGCTCGACCCCGCGCTTGGACCCCATCGCCCGGCGGAGCAGGTCGGCCTCGTCGCCCGTGCAGTCGCCGATCGCGATCGCCATCTGCATGAGCTGCTCCTGGAACAGCGGGATGCCCTTGGTGCGCGCGAGGACCTTCTCGAGGATCGGGTGCGGATAGGTGATCGGCTCCTTGCCCATCGCGCGGCGGATGTAGGGGTGCACCGCACCACCCTGGATCGGGCCGGGCCGGATCAGGGCGATCTCGATCGCCAGGTCGTACGCCCGACGGGGCTTGAGCCGCGGCAGCGTCCCGATCTGCGCCCGGCTCTCGACCTGGAACACCCCGACCGAGTCGGCCCGGCACAGCATGTCGTAGACACCGGCCTCCTCCTTGGGGATCGAGTCGAGGTCCCACTGCTCGCCCAGGTGCTCCGTGACGATCCGCATCGTGTGGTCGAGGGCGCCCAGCATCCCGAGCCCCAGCAGGTCGAACTTGACCAGCCCCATGTACTCGCAGGCGTCCTTGTCCCACTGCAGGACCGTGCGGCGGTCCATCCGGCCGCGCTCGATGGGGCAGACCTCGCCGATGGGTCGCTCGGTCAGGATCATCCCGCCGGAGTGGATGCCCAGGTGCCGGGGCGCCGTCAGCAGCTGCTGGGCGATCCCGACGACCGGTCCCGGCACGCCCGCGACGTCCTCGGCGCCGATCGACCCCCACGCGTCGATCTGCTTGGACCACGCGTCCTGCTGCCCCGTCGAGTGGCCCAGCGCCTTGGCCGCGTCCCGGATCGCCGAGCGCGGCCGATAGCTGATGACGTTGGCGACCTGCGCGGCGTTGTGCCGGCCGTACGTGTCGTAGACCCACTGGATGATCTCCTCGCGCCGGTCGGAGTCGAAGTCGACGTCGATGTCCGGCTCCTCCTCCCGGGTCGTGGCGAGGAAGCGCTCGAACGGCAAGTCGAACTTGATCGAGTCGATCGCGGTGATCTTGAGGGCGTAGCAGAGCGCGGAGTTGGCCGAGGAGCCCCGGCCCTGGCACAGGATGCCGCGACGGCGGGCCTCGGCGACGATGTCGTGGACGATCAGGAAGTAGCCCGGGAAGTCCTTCTCCTCGATGACCGCGAGCTCGCGCTCGATGCGCTCGCGCGCGAGCTCCTCGTCGTACGCATAACGGTCCTTGATGCCGCGCTCGGCCAGGACCCGCAGCCAGCTCATCGCGGTGTGCCCCTCGGGGATGCCACGGCGCGGCAGCCGGGGGGTCGCCGCGCGCAGGTCGAACGCCAGCTCGTCGGCGAGCGGGACGGTACGTCCGACGGCGCCCGGGTAGCGGGCGAACACCCGGCGCATCTCGGCCCCCGACCGCAGGTGGGCCGCGCCGGTGGCCGGCAGCCAGCCGTCCATGTCGGCGAGGCTGCGGCGGGCGCGCACCGCCGCCATGACGGCGGCGAGCCGGCCCGCCGCGGGGCGGGCGAAGTGGACATTGTTGCTGGCGATCGTCCCGAGGCCGTGGTCGCGGGCCAGGTCGGCGAGGGCGTCGTTGGCGGCGCTGTCGACCGGGAAGCCGTGGTCGATCAGCTCGACCGCGACGTTGTCGATGCCGAACATCCCGGTGAGCCGGTCGAGCTCGCGGGCCGCGGCCTCCCGCCCGCCGGCCGCGAGCGCCTGGCGGACGTGCCCCTTGCGGCAGCCGGTCAGCACGACCCAGTGGTCGCGGCCCCGGTCGGCGAGCTCATCGAGGTCGTAGACGGGGCGCCCCTTCTCGTCCCCGCGCAGCTGGGCGTCAGTGATCGCCGCGGCGAGCCGGTGGTAGCCCTCGACCCCGCGGGCCAGCACCAGCAGGTGGGAGCCCTCGGGATCGGCGACCCCGTTCTGGGGCGCGCGCAGGCCCAGCGACAGCTCGGCGCCGTAGATCGTACGGAGCCCGCGGTCGGGGTACTTGCTGACCTCCTCGGCGAACCGGGGAGCGCCGTAGAAGCCGTCGTGGTCGGTCAGCGCCAGGCCGTGCAGCCCCAGCCCGATGGCCTCCTCGACCAGGGCGTCCGGTCCGCTCGCGCCGTCGAGGAAGCTGAAGTGGCTGTGGCAGTGGAGCTCGGCGTAGGGGACGACCGGCGTGGCCGGCCCCTCGATCTCCTTGGGACCGGTCTTCGTACGTTTGCGGGACCAGCCGGGCGCGTCGCCGCCGTCGGGCTCGGTGCGTCCCGACAACCGTCGCTCGAGCTCCCGCCACGGCATGTCCGGGTTGTTCCAGTTCACGGGACGCCACCCCCGCGAGTGGCGCAAACCCGTCCCCGAGTGGCGCAGATCTGGACGACACGCCGTCCCAAAACCTTCGAATTGCGCCACTCGCGGTTCGGGTGGTCAGTCATAGCACGCCTCGACCCACCAGTGGCCGCCCTCCACGATCATCAGGAAGGCGCTGCCGTCGACGCCGACGACCTGGAAGCGGGCGATCCGCCGGGCCGCGGCCTCGTCCCACCACTGCTCGTCGACGGGCCACGGGCCGGCCCACGACGCGACCGGCTGCCAGTCCTGGGTCGCCCCGGCGCGGAAGCGGGCCGGCTCTCCCGTCACGATCCCGCGCCCCGTGACGCCGATCGGCTGCCCCTCGGCGCCGACGACCATGGCCTGGCGCGGCTCGGCATAGACCGTCGCCGGCGCGGGGGGCGGCAGGCTCCCGGGCCACGGCAGCCCCGCCGCGCGGGCCGCCACCGGCCGCTCGCCCCAGGGCGTGAGCAGCCGGCGCTCCGCGGGGCCACGTCCGCCCTGGACCGTGACCGACACGACCGCCTCGTGGCCCACGATGCTCTGCACCCGGGCGACCCCGCGCTCGACACGCTCGTCCGGGCCGCCGCCGAAGAGGCCGTCGGCGTGATCGCCCAGCGGCTCGGTGACCTCGGGGATCAGACGCACCGCGTCGACCGGGGCCCGGATCGCACCGTCGACCTGGAGCTGCCAGCGGACCCGGTCGATCAGGTCGGTCGCCCCGAACCAGCGCGGGTGCATCCATCGCCGCGACGTCGCGAGCGAGCCGTCGGAGTCGACCTCGATCAGGACCGTGGTGCAGACCAGCCCGTGGCCGGCCAGGTCGGTGACGAATCCCTCCGCCGTCGTGCGCAGGCTGAACGCGATCGGCTCGACGAGCTCCAGCGGCGGCTCCAGCATCAGCGTGGCCTCGAACTCCGGCGGCACCTGCCGGCGGCTGATCGGCTGGGCGTCATCGCCCCGGGCGAGGCGGTGCAGCAGGGCCCCGTGCGTGCCGAAGCGGGTGTGCACGTCGGCGGCCGGCAACGAGGCGAAGTCGCCCAGCGTCAGCAGGCCCATCCGGCGCAGCAGCCCGACCAGGTCCGCGTCGTCCAGGGCGTCGATCGGCAGGTCCCGCAGGAACTGCCCCGATCCCCCGGCGGGGACCACGAGGCTGTCCTGGGCCAGCGCCCGGCGGGCGGCCTGCTCGGCGGCGAACAGCCCGTCGGCGATCCCGGCCCGGACGTCCCAGACCCCGAGGCCCACCAGCCGCTCGGCGATGACCGCCGCCGCCTCGGCCTCGCCGCCGTAGAACCGGGCTGGCACCGAGATCGCGCACAGTCCCGGTCGCAGCGGTGCGACCCCCGGGCTGAGCTCCTCGATCGCCGTGAGGACCGCCTCGAACGCCCGCGCCTCGGCATCCGCGTTGTGATCGTGCAGGACCAGTCCCGGGCACCGCGACTGGGCATCGCGCCGACGCATCCCCCGGCGCACGCCCTCGGCCCGGGCCGCCTGCGAGCAGGCCAGCACCTGCCCCTTGTCGAGCACCGCGGCGGGGGTCGTGGCCGGCACGTCGATCGCGACGATCGGCCAGTCGGGCGCCCAGAGCACCATCGTGCGGCTCATGACACGCTCCGCAGCCGGGTCGGGACCTCGACCGCGGGGGCGGCCTCGACCCGGCGGATGACCTGGTCCGCGTCGGGGAACCACAACCGGCCGGTGCGCGCCGGCGCCGTCCCCCGGCGGACCTCGACGGTCACCCGGCGGGCCTGCAGGTGGCCGTGCCCGCGCCCCACCCCGACCCACTCGACTTCGCGCATCGCGACCCGCGCCTCGCTGCGCGGCCAGTCGCCGTGCGCGATCAGGACGCTGCCCCGCTGCCGCAGGCGGGCGCCGATCCGGCTGACGTCCTTGGCCGTGGGCACCGAGGGGGCCGACAGCATCACGACACCCAGGACGTCGATCAGCGCCGCGGTGACCTCGAGCCACGCGTCGCCGGGATCCGGGACCAGGATCGTGCGCCGCAGCTCGACGCCGGCAGCGGCGGCCGCCTCCAGGCCCAGCTCCGGCATCCCCACGACACCGCACCACGCGCCGTCGGCCGACGGGCCCGCCATGAGCGCCATCGCCAGGCTGGCCGAGTCGACGCTGTAGCTCGAGCCGGTCTGCAGCTGCAGCAGTCCCTCGAAGGCCGAGTGGGTCGCGACCGGCTGGGCGGCGGGGCGGCCCTGCATCTGGTTGACGCGCTCGCGCAGCTCACTGAGGGACGGGGCCACGGCAACGGTCATTGCTCCATGATCGAACAGATGTTCGATCGAGTCAATCCGCCACCGGAACTACTTCGTCACCCTCCCGGACCCTCGCCCGACGCCACGCGGCGGGGCCCCACGACGGCCCCCGGAAGGGCCGCGCGGGACCCCGCCGGCGGACGTCGGCGAGCTCAGGCGCCGAGGGAGATCGATCCTCCCGGGATCGCGTCGAGCAGCTTGCGCGTGTACTCCTCGCGCGGGTTGTCGAACACCGCCGACACCGTCGAGGCCTCCACGACCTTGCCGTTCTGCATCACCAGGACGTCGTCCGCGATCTGCCGCACGACCGCGAGGTCGTGCGTGATGAACAGATAGCTCAGGCCCAGCTCGGCCTGCAGGTCGTTGAGCAGCTCGAGGATCTGCGCCTGCACCAGGACGTCCAGCGCCGACACCGCCTCGTCGCAGATCACGACCTCGGGATCGAGCGCGAGTGCCCGGGCGATCGCGACGCGCTGGCGCTGGCCACCCGACAGCTCGCCGGGATAGCGCGACATCACGGTCGTCGGCAGCGAGACCTTGTCGAGCAGGCCACGGACCTTGGCCTCGCGCTCCTTCTTGGTCCCCACGTCGTGCGTGCGCAGGGGCTCCTCGATCGACTGGTAGATCGAGTAGAGCGGGTCCAGCGAGGCGTACGGGTTCTGGAACACCGGCTGCATCAGGCGGCGCAGCCGGAGCTTCTCGGCCTTGGACCGCAGCTCCCGGATGTTCCTGCCGTCGAAGACGACGTTGCCTGACGTCGGGGGCAGCAGGTCCAGCACCATGCGGGCCACGGTGGACTTGCCCGAGCCGGACTCCCCCACGATCGCCGTCGTCGTGCCACGACGCAACCGGAACGACACGTCGTCGACCGCGGCGAAGTCGACCTTCTGCCACGGCTTGGCGCCGCGGAGCGTGAAGACCTTGGTGAGGTTCTGCGCCACGATGATGTCGTTGCTGCCCTCGCCGAGCTGGGCGTCGCTGTGGGCGATCCCCTCGGCGATCTCCGCGGCCGTCTGGACGGCCAGCTCGCGCACCTCGGCACGTGCCTGGACCGACGACAGCCGCTGCGAGGCGATCGACGGCGCCTTCGAGACCAGCCGCTGCGTGTAGGGGTGCCGGGGGTCCTGGAGGATCTCCAGCGCCGGTCCGGACTCCACGATCTTGCCGCGATACATGACCACGAGGTGATCGGCCCGCTCGGCCGCCAGCCCCAGGTCGTGCGTGATCAGCATGACGGCGACACCGAGGGTGCCGGTCAGCGTGTCGAGGTGGTCCAGGATCTGCTTCTGCACCGTGACGTCGAGCGCCGAGGTCGGCTCGTCGGCGATCAGGAGCTTGGGCCGGGCCGCCAGGCCCATCGCGATCAGCGCCCGCTGGCGCATGCCGCCGGAGAACTCGTGCGGGTACTGCAGCGCGCGACGCTCGGCGTCGGGCAGCCCCGCCTCCTCCAGCAGCTCGACGACCCGCTTGTCCGCCGCCGCGCCGGTCGCGACGCCGTTGGCGACGAGCGCCTCCTTGATCTGGCGGCCGACCTTCCACAGCGGGTTGAGGTTGGACATGGGGTCCTGCGGCACGAGGCCGATCGACGAGCCGCGCAGCGCGAGCACGGCCTTGCGGTCGGCGTGCGAGATCTCGTGTCCCTCGAACAGGATCTGCCCGCCCATGACGTGGCCCGAGCCCGGCAGCAGGTCGATGACCGAGTGCGCCAGCGTCGACTTGCCCGAGCCGGACTCACCGACGATCGCGATGGTCTGGCCGGGGAAGATGCTGAGACTGGCACCGTCGACGGCCGTGAGGACCGTCTTCTTGCCGGTGCGGAACCCGACGCGCAGGTCCTTGATCTCGAGCAGGGGGTGCGTGCTGGTGGCTACCAGGGTCATGACTTCCTCGCCTTCGGGTCGAGTGCTTCGCGGACGGCCTCACCCAGCAGGACGAAGCCCAGCACGGTGACGGCCAGGGCCGTCGCCGGCACCCACATCACGACCAGATGGGTCCCCGAACGCACCTGGTTCTGCGCGTCGGACAGGTCGTTGCCCCACGACACGATGTTCTGCGGCAGACCGAGCCCCAGGAACGACAGCGCCGACTCCGAGACGATGAACACGCCGAGCATGATCGTCGCCGACACGATGACCGGCGACAAGGAGTTGGGGACGATGTGCCGGCGCAGGTTCGACAGCTTGGACGCGCCGATCGCGGTGGCGGCGTCGACGAACTCGAGGTTCTTGACCTCGAGGACCGCGCCACGCATCTGGCGGGTGATCTGCGGCCAGGCGAACAACGCCAGTGCCATGACGACCACGAAGACCGAGCCCCAGAAGCCCCGGTCCTCCCAGACGTTGTTGATGACCGAGATGACGACGATGCAGGCCAGCAGCAGCGGGATCGAGAAGAAGATGTCACTGAGGCGCGAGACGATCGTGTCGGTGAACCCGCCGTAGAAGCCGGCGATCGCCCCGGTCACCATGCCGAGCAGGATCGTCAGGAACGTCGCGAGCACGCCGACCGCGACGGACGCCCGCGCACCGTAGACCGTGCGGGCCCAGATGTCGGCGCCCTGGAAGTTGTAGCCGAAGGGGTGTCCCTCGCTCGGCGGGTCGAACTGGTTGCCGAGCTTGGCCGCGGTGGGATCGGCGCTGGTGAACAGGCCCGGGAAGGCCACCACGACTGCCAGCACCAGGATGATGACGGAGGCCAGCCAGAACAGCGGCGACTTGCGCAGCCGCTTCCAGGCCTCCTTCCACTGGCTCTCGGGCACCGCGTCGACATCGACGGCGTCGATGGCGCGCAGCGGCGTCTCGTCCAGCGGGGCGACGAAGCGTTCCTGCCCCTCACGTGTCTCAGACATAACGGATCCTCGGGTCGAGAACGGCGTACAGCAGGTCGACGATCAGGCTCATGAACACGTAGATCATGACCATGACGGCGACGACCGTGACGGTGACAGGGGCGTCGCCGCGGTTGACCGCGGAGAAGGCGAGGTTGCCGATCCCCTGCACGTTGAAGATGCCCTCGGTGATGATGGCACCGGCCATCAGCGAGCCGAGGTTGATCCCGATGTAGGTCACGACCGGGACGAGCGAGTTGCGCAGCACGTGGTTGCGGATGACGGAGCCGTTGGACAGCCCCTTCGCCCGGGCCGTACGCACGTGGTCGGCACTCAGGTTGTTGGCGACCGACGTACGGGTCAACCGGGTCGTCGTCGCGATGTTGGCGATCGCGAGCACGAAGGCCGGCAGGATCAGGTCGGTCACCTGCCAGTCACCGCCCACGGTGGCCGGGAAGATCCCGAGCTTGACACCGAACAGGAACTGCAGGACGAAGCCGACGACGAAGATCGGGATCGACAGCAGGATCAGCGAGATGACCAGCGTCACGGAGTCGAACCAGCCGTTGCGACGCAGGCCGGCGATCGTGCCGACGACGATGCCGATGACGGCGTCCATCGCGAGGGCCATGACGGCCAGGGTCGCGGTGACCGGCAGGGCGTTCTTGATCTTCTCGAAGACCGGCTGGCCGTCGAGGCCCACGAAGTCGGGGTTGAAGGTCAGGACGTCCTTGAGGAAGTACAGCCACTGCACGATGAACGTGTCGTTGAGGTGGTACTGGTCCCGGATCGCCTCCCTGACCTCGGGGGAGACCGGCTTGTTGCCGATCAGTCCGTTGATCGGGTCACCCGGGCGCAAGAACACCAATGCATAGATGATCAGCGTTGCCCCGAGGAACACCGGGATGGTCTGGAGCAGTCGCTTGGCGACATACCACCACACGAGGCCTCCTGGGATGTCGGAAGAATGGATCCGGAGCGACCTGCTCTTGGTCCAAGAGCCATGGTGCCACCGAGGTTGAAAGCGACACGCGGGGGCAGCCCTGGTGAGGGCTGCCCCCGCGGCCGGTGGTGCGGGTCGAGCTACTTCGTCAGTGCGTAGTAGTCCGGCTTCTGCTTCCAGTTGAACACGAAGCCCTTGAGGTCCTCCGTGGTCACTGCGGTGGCGTTCTGGTACCACAGCGGGATGGCGGGCAGGTCCTTGAGCAGGATCGACTGCGCCTGGCTGATGAGCTTGTAGCGCTCGTCACCCTTGGCCGCCGAGGCGTCCTGGATCAGCTTGTCGAACTGCTTGTTGCTGTAGTCACCATCGTTCGAGCCGGCGCCCGTGGCGTAGATCGGTGCCAGGTAGTTGAGCATCGACGGGTAGTCGGCCTGCCAACCGGTACGGAACGGGGTCTTGATCGTGCGATCGGTGACGACCGTGCGCAGCTCGTCGAACGTCGGGTAGGCCTTCGGCGAAGCGTCGATGCCCAGCGTGTTCTTGATCTGGTTGGCCATCGCCTCGGAGAACTCCTTGTTGCCCGCTCCGTCGTTGTTGTAGGCGAGCTGGAACTTGCCGCTCCACTTGGAGATCTTGTCGGCCTCGGCCCACTTGGCCTTGGCGTCCTCGGCGTTGAACGTCAGCACCTCGTTGCCGGGCAC
>NZ_JAOPXQ010000100.1 GCF_025965075.1 Aeromicrobium sp. | reverse complement strand
GGTCAGAGCACTGCAGGGTGCAGGCTGTGAATCAGACGGCTCAGACCTACGCAGGTTCGAACTCTGCACCTGCCACAGCACGACAAGGAACCCCTGAGCTGCGGAGACGCAGATCAGGGACTCTTTTGTATCCGGGCGGATGCGTCTGGTCTGTGATTCCAGGCGCCGCATGCCGCAACTCTCTGACCTGCGCAAACGTGAACTGACTTCCAAGCGCGGGGGGAATAGCGGGGAAAATCGGGGGAAGCTCGGTGCGAACTCCGCTCCCCGGCCGTTACCTGCGGGTTCCCTGCTGGAGCCGCGCGGCCGGGAACTGATCCCGTGTCAGCCGCCGAAGATGGTTGTACGACAACCGGTCTGTCGCACAAGCAGGCAGTCGGCGCCCATCTGGCCACCCGGGACATTCCCGGCCGAGGCGCACACATGGTCCTGCAGGGACCACCCGGGACCGCAAGACCCACCGAGTTCGAGACGGCCACGAGCCCACCAGCAGGAGCCGCTGGCCTCAACCGATCTGCCACCAGATCATTCGGCCGCACCGGCGTGTCTCAGCGCGGTCAGGACTCGCTCGACGTCGGCAGGCGTGTTGAAGTAGTGGAACCCCACCCGGACCCGGTCGCTGGAGACAGTCGCTTTGACCCGCGCGTCCAACAGCGCTGATGAGACTCGATCGCGGTCGGTGATGTGGACCGCCGCAATATGGCTCGGGCGGCCGGGACTGACCACCTTCAACCCGATGTCACGGGCTCCCAGCACGAAGTCCTGGGCGAGTCCCACGGAGTGTGATTCTGTCGTACGCGCGTCGGTGCGGTTGAGCAGCTCGAGTGCGGCCACCGCGCCGATCCACGAGAACCACGCGGGCGACGAGTCGGCGGCGGCGCCGGTTCGGTCGCGCGGCGCCACTCCGCCGAAATAGCTGTGGGGCGGAGGTCCGGAACGCCAGCTCGGGGCGATCGGGTGCAGGTCGGCCACGAGGTCCTTGCGGGTCACCATCCACGCTGCGCCGCGCGGGCACAGCATCCACTTGTAGCCGTGCACCGCGACGTAGTCGGCTCGCAGAGTCTCCGTCGGATCGAGCACGCCCATGGCCTGGGTCGCGTCGACGAAGAGCCGGGCGCCCACCGCGTCGGTCGCCGCTCGCAGCGCTGGGACGTCAGCCCGGATGCCGGTGGACGACAGCACCTCGCTGGCTGCCAGGAGGACCGTTCCAGGTGTACAGGCCGCCACGAGATCCTCCGTGTTTGCGACGCCGTCGCGTGAAGGCACGCGTACGACCTCGTGGTCGTCGCGCCGCAGCCACGGGAGGAGGTTGCTGCGGAACTCGTCGTCGGGCACCACGATCCGCCCCGGTGGGAGGGATGCTGCCACGATCGCGGCCGCCTCAGCCACGGAACCGAGGTTGGTGACCTGGTCAGGCTCGACGTCGACGTACTGCGCGAACAGTCGTCGCGCCTCCTGGGGCACCTGGTCCCAGTCGAGCCAGGAGAAGTCGCCGGCCGACCACGACTGCAGCGCGCTGCTGAGCGCGTCGACGACGGGAATGGCGGCGGGTGGCGAACCCGGGGTGTCCAGCCATACCTGCTCGGTCAGTGCCGGGAAGAGTGCCCGGAACGATGTGGCGTCGAGTCCGGTCACGAGGGTCCCTGCGCGAGCGTTTCCGGCACCGCCAGTACACCCTCCATCTCGATCGTCAGATCCGGGTCTGCCAATGCGGCCACGACGGCCAGGGAGTGCCCGGGGTAGACCTCGTCAGGGAACCACTTCGCGAAGACTTCGTCGCGCGCCTGGTAGAACCCCGGCAGATGCTCGGCTCCCGACACGAACGTCAGGAGCTTCACGATATGGCGCGGACTCGACCCCAGGGAGTCGAGGAGCACCGAGATGTTCTCGAGGACCTGGAGCGTCTGCCGGTACGAATCGGGGCCGGCCAGCCGCCCGTCGGGGAGCTGTCCGACCTGGCCCGAGATCCAGACCGTCCGCGTCGTGAACGGCACGCCGACCACGTGGCTGTACTTCCCGATCGGTGCGGCGATGCCAGGCGGGTTGGCGAAGTAGGGGATCGTCACGAGCGCTCCTTCTGATTCGGATGGTGGCCTCAGGATCGCAACTTCTGGGGCTCAAACCACTTTGTGGATGAAATTTTCCAGATAGACACAAAGATGGTTCATTCATCTGGAATCTTGTCCAGCGGTGGGCTTACCTCATCGCACGTGCCTGTGACGGCGCGCACATTCAGCTGATGAACAGAGGGGACCCGCACGCATGCAAGGCATACCTGCAGGGCGCGAACGACTGAGCGCCATGTTCAGGATCCGTTTCTTCGAGGACGAGATTGCGAACCTCCGACGGGACTCACTGGTCGTGGGCTCGGTGCACCTGTGCTCCGGGCAGGAGGCGATCTACGTCGGCGCCTGCGCGGCGCTGGACCTCAGTCGGGACGCGGTCTTTCCCACGTACCGTGGGCACGGCTGGGCGCTGGCGTGTGGTGCTCCGCTCGATGCCATGTTCGCCGAGCTCCTCGGGCGTGAGGCCGGGACCAACGGCGGTCGCGGCGGCTCGGCCTACCTCTCGACCCCCGACCAAGGGATGTTCGGTGAGAACTCGATCGTCGGCGCCGGCGCGCCCATCGCGACCGGTGCGGCGCTTGCGGGCAGGTACGACGGCAGCGACCGCGTGACGGTGGCAGCCTTCGGGGACGGTGCGATCAACCAGGGCTCGGTGACCGAGGCGATGAATTTCGCGGCGTACCTGAGGCTCCCAGTGGTCTTCCTCATCGAGAACAACCTGTACTCCGAGCTGACGCCGACCGCGGCCATGGTGGCCAATGATCGCCTCTACACCCGCGGCAACGCGATAGGCGTCAAGGGCGTCCGGGTCGACGGCAACGATGTCGACGCCGTTGCCGACACGATGTCCGAGGCCGTTCTCCATGCCCGGTCCGGTAAGGGGCCCGTCCTGCTGGAGGCCATGACCCAGCGCCTGGTTGGTCACTACATCGGCGACGCAGAGCAATATCGAGCACCGGGTGAGCGGGAACGCGCTGCGGCTGTGGAGCCGCTCGTCCGCCTCAGCCAGAAGCTTCGTGCGCACGGAGTCACGACCGACGAGCTGGCTTCCATCGAGGAGGCCGCGCGTCAGGACGTGCTTGCTGCGAGGGAGCGAGCTCTTGCCTCTCCCGTTGCTGACCCTTCAACCGTCCTGGAGCACCTGTATGCCTAGTCTCACCTATGCCCAATCGGTCAACGC
>NZ_JAOPXQ010000080.1 GCF_025965075.1 Aeromicrobium sp. | reverse complement strand
CGTCAGGCGCTCGTGGACGTCCTCGGTCTCCAGCAGCTGACGCTTCTGCTCGTTCTCGAGGTACGACGCGTAACCGGCGGTGTCGGCGAGCTGGCCGGGATCGGTCAGCCGCTGGACCGAGTCGATGACCTGCCAGGCGTTGCGCTTCTGCAGGATCGTGACGAGCAGGCCCTTGTAGTCGCGGCCCAGGTCGAGCACGACCTCCGAGGGGTCGACGTCCTCGACCAGCTCGGCCTCGACCCACAGGGCCGCGCCGGGACCCGTCACGCCGCCCTGGATGTGGGCGCGCTGCTCGGCGCGCAGGACCGCACCGGGGCCGCCGCCGGGGAGGCGGCCGACCTGCTGGATCGTGGCGATGACGCCGTGGGTCGCATAACGGTCCTCCAGGCGCGGGGCCACGAGGAGGCGGTCGTCGTTGCTCGTGCGGGCCGCGTCGACCGCGGCCCGGGCCGCGTCGTCGAGCTCGATCGGGACGACCATGCCGGGCAGGACGACGACGTCCGCCAGGGCCAGGACGGGGAACTTCTGCAGTGTGCTCACGATGGTCTCCAAGAGTTGAGTCTGACGGGCTCAACTACCGACCAGCGGGTCTTGTTCCGGAGACCGCCTCCTGTTCGCTCTGGGCGGACGGGGACCGACGTCGCTGCCGGCCCGTCCGGGCCGCTGCGCCACAATGAACGCCATGTCGACTGCCACGAACGAGTTCCCGAGCGAGGTGCAGCTCGCCGTGACGGCGGGAGTCGCCGTCATCACGCTCGACGCCCCCCAGCGCCGCAACGCCCTGACCGTCGCGATGGCCCGCGAGCTGATCGCGGTGTGCGACCGGGTCGACGCCGATCCCACGATCGGGGCGGTCGTCGTGACGGGCGCCGGGGCGTACTTCTGCGCCGGGGGAGAGCGGCCGACCCTGGCCGCGGCTGGGGAGCGTCCGGCCGACCCCGACATGTTCGAGGCGATGGGCGACATCTACCAGTCGTTCAAGCGTGTCGGTGAGCTCGAGCCGCCGACCATCGCGGCGATCCGCGGCGGCGCGGTCGGCGCGGGGATGAACCTGGCGCTCGCGACCGACCTGCGAATCGTGGCCGACGACGCCCGGCTGATGTCCGGGTTCCTCGCGATCCATCTGCACCAGGGCGGCGGGCACGGCACGCTGCTGGCCCGGACCGGTGCCCGGGAGGCGGGCAACGCGATGTCGCTGTTCGGGGAGTCGGTGATCGGCCGACGGGCCGTCGAGCTGGGGCTGGCCTGGGAGTCGGTGCCGGCCGACGCCGTCGAGACGCGCGCCGTCGAGCTGGCGGCCGTACCCGCGGCGGACCCCGAGCTGGCCCGCCGGACCGCTGCCTCGATGCGCCTCCAGGCGTCGCTGGACGACTCGGCGTGGAGCCGTGGGCTCCAGCTCGAGCGGGCCACGCAGATGTGGTCGATGCGCCGCCGGCACCTCGACGCCGAGCGCGGCTAGGCACGCCTGAGGGACCCGCACTCGCGATACGTTGGGGGCCGAGCGTGGGGAGGTGGGCCGATGCCTGAGTCGATCGACGAGCACGTCGTCCGTCGGTTGAGCACCTGGCCGGGCCGGCCGGGCCAGCCCCGCGACGTACCCGGCGGCGACGCGCTGCTCGCGCTGTACGACGCGCAGGTGCAGAGCCGTCACCTCGATCTCGCGATCCGCGGCCTGCAGGTTCGCCGCGAGGCGTTCTACACGATCGGCTCGGCGGGTCACGAGAGCAACGCCGCCGTCGCGATGGCGCTGCGCCCGACCGACCCGGCGCTCCTGCACTACCGCTCGGGCGGGTTCTACGCCGCCCGGGCCGCGCAGGTGCCGGGCTCGACCCCGGTCGACGACGTCCTGCACGGGACGCTCGCGTCGGCCGCCGACCCCATCTCGGGCGGCCGCCACAAGGTCTTCGGCAACATCGGCCTCAACGTCATCCCGCAGACCTCCACGATCGGCTCGCACCTGCCGCGGGCGTTCGGGCTGGCCTTCGCGCTGGGCCGCGTCCCGCGCTCGCAGGTCGTGCCGCGGTGGCCGGCGGACTCGGTCGTGGTGTGCAGCTTCGGTGACGCCTCGGCCAACCACTCCACCGCGGTCGGGGCGCTCAACGCCTCGGCCTACTGCGCGCACCAGGGCGTGCCGCTGCCGATCCTGTACGTCTGCGAGGACAACGGTCTCGGCATCAGCACCCGGTCGCCCGTCGGCTGGGTCGCACGGTCCCTCAGCCGGTGGCCCGCGATCGAGTACGCCCATGCCGACGGCACGTGCCCGGCCGAGCTGCTCGAGACCGCGACCCGGCTGGCCGAGCTGGTGCGCACCGAGCGACGCCCGGCGATCCTGCACCTCGAGACCGTGCGGTTCATGGGACATGCGGGGTCCGACGCCGAGATCGCCTACCGGACGCAGCGGGAGATCCAGGACGAGCACGGCCGGGACCCGGTGCTGGCGACCGCGGGGGCCCTGATCGACGCCGGGATCCTGACCCCCGGGGGGGCGCTGCAGCGCTACGAGGAGGCCCGCGCTGCCGTGGCCGAGCGCGCCGAGGCGCTGGTCGGTGGGCCGCGGCTGGAGTCACGCGACGCCGTGACCGCCCCGATCACGGTGCGCCGGCCGCGGCAGGACAGGCTGGCCACGCCGGAGCAGCGGGTCCGGGCGTTCGGCGGTCGGCTGCCCGAGGACGCGGGCGACCTGACCCTCGCGCAGGTCGTCAACGCCGCGCTCAAGGACGCGCTGGCGGCGCACGCCGAGGCGATCGTGTTCGGTGAGGACGTCGGTCGCAAGGGCGGGGTCTACGGCGTGACCCGCGGCATCCGCAAGGCGTTCGGGGCCGAGCGGATCTTCGACACGCTGCTCGACGAGCAGACGATCCTGGGCACGGCGCTCGGGTCGGCGCTGGCCGGCTTCCTGCCGATCCCGGAGATCCAGTACCTCGCCTACCTGCACAACGCGGAGGACCAGCTGCGCGGGGAGGCGGCCACGCTGCGCTTCTTCTCCGACGGGCAGCTGGAGAACGGGATGGTCGTGCGGGTCGCCGGCCTGGCCTACCAGAAGGGCTTCGGCGGGCACTTCCACAACGACAACTCGGTCGCCGTCCTGCGCGACGTCCCGGGCCTGGTCCTCGCCGTGCCGAGCCACCCCGGGGGAGCGCCGGCCCTGTTGCGCGAGTGCGTGGCCCTGGCCCGTGAGGGGCGGGTCTGCGTCTACCTGGAGCCGATCGCGCTCTACCACCAGCGCGACCTGCACGACGGTGACGACGGGTGGACCGCGGGCTACCTGCCGCCGGCGCCCTGGCCGGCCGAGGTGGCCTCCGAGCTGGGTCGCGTCCGGACGTACGGCGAGGGTCGCGACGTCCTGCTGGTGACATTCGGCAACGGCGTCCGGATGAGCCTGCGGGCCGCCGCCGAGCTGGCGGCCGGTGGCACGGGCTGCACGGTGCTCGACCTGCAGTGGCTCGCGCCGCTGCCGCACGAGGAGCTGCTGCGGGCGGCGGCGGTGTTCGACCGGGTCGTCGTGGTCGACGAGACCCGGCAGAGCGGGGGAGTGTCGGAGGGGGTCGTCACGGCCCTGGTCGACGGCGGGTACGCCGGACGGATCCGGCGGGTCTCGAGCGCCGACAGCTTCATCCCGCTGGGCCCGGCCGCGGACCACGTGCTGCTGTCCGAGGCCGACATCGTGCAGGCGGTCCAGGCCGTCACGGGCTGACGCCACGCACCGCCACGGCGCGGGCGTCCAGGGTGAAGGATCCGGTCGGCGAGCCGAGGCGGTGGAAGCACGCGCCGCGCAACCGGGTCAGCCGCCCGGTGTCGAGGGAGGCGGCGTACGCCCCGCCCGGGCCGACGCCGAGCGTGAACGGGGTCCAGTAGTCGTCGAAGCCGGAATACGTCACGCTCACCGCGAGCTCCCTCGTGCGTACGTCCGCCAGCCCGGCGCCCTCCCAGAGCCCGGCGAGCTCGCCCTCGGTCGTGAACCGCATGGAGCGCGTCTCGTCCGGGGCACCCGGGTCGACGTCGAGGGCGGCGTCCCAGAAGGTCCGCAGCATCGTCATGCCGCCGGCGTAGTCCCACGTGCACGCGGCGATCGTGCCGCCGGGGCGGGTGACGCGCAGCATCTCGGCCAGGCCGACCGCGGGGTCCGGCAGGAAGGTGAGCACGAGCTGGCTGACGACCAGGTCGAACCTGCCGCCGGCCCAAGGCAGGTCGGCGGCGACCGCCCGGCGCACGTCGGCGCCCGGCACCCGCGCGGCGCACGCCGCGACGTACCGCGTCGAGGGGTCCACCGCCGCGACGTGCGTGGCGCCGAGCCCGGTCGCGAGGGCCTGGGTCAGGGCGCCGGGGCCGCAGCCGACGTCGAGCGCCCGCTGGCCGGGTTCACCGCCGGTGAACGACAGGAACGAGACGGCCAGCCGGTCGGAGTAGCGCCCCATGTAGCGGTCGTACGCGGTGCGGGTGGTGTCGAACCCCATGGAACTCAGGATGTCCCCATGTCCCGGATGTTGCCAGTTCCCCACTTCGTCGACCCTCGGGAAGGTCGACAACCGGCAACATCCGCGCGGCGCGGCCGGCGGACGTCAGCTGGCCAGGAGGGCTCGCGCCTTCTTGGGGGTCATCGGCGTGCAGCCGTGGGCGACGGCGTCGGCGATGATGCGGGGCTCGTCCCGCATCAGCCGCCAGCCGCGCCGGACCAGGACCCACGGGGACTTGCGGCCCTCCCGGAGGTCCCGGACGAGGCGGAGCCCGAACGTCAGCATCGGGTTGCGCTGGAGGCAGATCGCCGCGTCGAGCAGGCCGGCCTCCCGGCAGGCGTCGACGATGACGGGGGCGAACAGGCCCTCGGCGATGAACTTCCCGGTCGGCACCTCGAGGGACTGCGACCCCGTCCGCGCGCTCGCCGCGATGTCGTAGACCGGCACCTCGGCCGTCCCGGACGCGCACAGCTCCGCGATCGCGCCGACCGCCGCCACGGCGTCCCACGACGCGGCGTCGTCCCAGTCCACGATGCCGAGGCTCGAGCGGGGCATGTCCGGGGCGTCGGCGTCCCGGTAGAAGTCGTCGAGCCGCAGCACGGGCCAACCGAGCCGCGCCGCCAGGTGGGACTTGCCGGACCCCGAGGGCCCGGCCAGGATCACGACGCCCAAGGTCAGACGCCGATGGGGTGCCAGACGGTCTTCGTCTCGACGAAGGCCTCCAGCCGGGCCAGCGAGGGCTCCACCAGCCAGTCGACCGCCGTGGCCGGGGCGCGCAGCACCCGCTTCAGGTTGTCGGCCGCGGCGACCTCGAGCGAGGCGGCGAGCGCGGGATCCTCGACCCCGCCGAGGTCCAGGGCGTTGACGTCCATGTGCGACGCGAGCCAGGGGGCGATCTCGGCCGCGTGGCCGGTCAGGATGTTGACGACGCCACCGGGCAGGTCGGACGTCGCCATGATCTCCGACAACGTCACGGCGGGCACCGGCGCGGTCTCGCTCGCGATGACGACCACGGTGTTGCCGGTCGCGATCGCCGGGGCGATGACCGACACGAGCCCCAGCAGCGGGTCGGCCGGCGCGACGACCGCGACGACGCCCGTCGGCTCGGGCGACGACAGGTTGAAGTACGGCCCGGAGACCGGGTTGGCATTGCCGAGCACCTGGACGAACTTGTCGGCCCAGCCGGCGTACCAGACGATCCGGTCGATCGCGGCGTCGACGGAGGCGGTCGCCCGCTTCTCGTTCAGCCCGGTGGCCCGCAGCTGCTCGACGAGCTGCTCGCGGCGACCCTCCATGACCTCGGCGATCCGGTAGAGGACCTGGCCACGGTTGTACGGGGTGCGGGTCGACCAGCCGCCGAACGCCTTGCGGGCGGCGAGCACGGCGTCGCGGCCGTCCTTGCGGGACGCCAGCGCCATGTTGGCCAGGAAGCCGCCCTTGGCGTCGACCGCCTCGAACGTGCGGCCCGACTCCGAGCGGGGGAACGCCCCGCCGATGTACAGCTTGTGCGTCTTCTTGACGGCGACACGCTCGGTCATGACGAAGCTCCCTGCAGGTAGGCGGCGAGGCCGTGGCGCCCGCCCTCGCGGCCGTAGCCCGACTCCTTGTAGCCGCCGAACGGCGACGCGGGGTCGAACTTGTTGAACGTGTTGGCCCAGACCACGCCGGCGCGCAGCTGGTTGGCCATCGACAGGATCCGCGAGCCCTTCTCGGTCCAGACCCCGGCCGACAGGCCGTACGGCGTGTTGTTGGCCTTCTCGACCGCCTCGGACGGCGTGCGGAACGTCAGCACCGACAGGACCGGGCCGAAGATCTCCTCGCGCGCGATGCGGTGCGCCTGCGTGACGCCGGTGAAGATCGTCGGGGGGAACCAGAAGCCGTTGGCCGGGATCTCGCACGGGACGGACCAGCGCTCGGCGCCCTCGGCGTCACCGATGTCGGACAGCTCCTTGATGCGGGCGAGCTGCTCGGCGGAGTTGATCGCGCCGATGTCGGTGTTCTTGTCGAGCGGGTCGCCGAGGCGCAGCGTCGACATGCGGTCCTTGAGCCGGTCGATGACGGCGTCGTAGACGTTCTCCTGCACCAGGAGGCGCGACCCGGCGCAGCAGACGTGGCCCTGGTTGAAGAAGATGCCGCCGACGATCCCCTCGACGGCCTGGTCGAGCGGCGCGTCGTCGAACACGATGTTGGCGGCCTTGCCGCCCAGCTCGAGGGTCACCTTCTTGCTCGTGCCGGCGACGGACCGGGCGATGGCCTTGCCGACCGCGGTCGAGCCCGTGAACGCGACCTTGTCGACGTCGGGGTGCTCGACGAGGGCCTGCCCGGTGTCACCGGCGCCGGTGATGATGTTGACGACGCCCGGCGGCAGGTCGGCCTGCTGGCACACCTCGGCGAACAGCAGCGCCGTCAGCGGCGTGGTCTCGGCGGGCTTGAGCACCACGGTGTTGCCGGCGGCGAGCGCCGGGGCGATCTTCCAGGCCAGCATCATGATCGGGAAGTTCCACGGGATGACCTGTCCCGCGACGCCAAGCGCCTTCGGATCGGGTCCCAGCCCGGCGTAGGAGAGCTTGTCGGCCCAGCCGGCGTAGTAGAAGAACCACTGCGACACCAGCGGGAGGTCGACGTCGCGCGACTCCTTGATCGGCTTGCCGTTGTCGAGGGACTCCAGGACCGCGAACTCACGGCTGCGCTCGGCCATGATGCGGGCGATCCGGTAGAGGTACTTCGCCCGCTCGCTGCCCGGGAGCTTGGACCAGACCTTGTCGTACGCCTGGCGGGCCGCCGCGACGGCCCGGTCGACGTCGGCCTCGGTCGCCTCGGCGACCTCGGCGAGGACCTCCTCGGAGGCGGGGCTGATCGACTTGAACGACGTACCGCTGCCATCGACGAACTCGCCGCCGATGAACAGTCCGTACGAGCTCTTGATGTCGACGATCGCGCGCGACTCGGGGGCCGGCGCGTACTCGAACTTTCCAGTGGATGCCATGCGAAATCAGTCCAACGTCACGTAGTCGGGGCCGGAGTAGCGGCCGGTGGTCATCTTCTGGCGCTGCAGCAGCAGGTCGTTGAGCAGCGATGAGGCGCCGAAGCGGAACCAGTCCGGGCCGAGCCAGTCCTCGCCGACGATCTCGTTGACCATCACGAGGTACTTGATCGCGTCCTTGGAGGTGCGGATGCCGCCGGCCGGCTTGACGCCGACCTGGCGGCCCGTCTCGGCGCGGAAGTCGCGGACCGCCTCGAGCATCACGAGGGTCACGGGGAGCGTCGCGGCGGGCTGGATCTTGCCGGTGCTGGTCTTGATGAAGTCGGCGCCGGCCATCATCGCGAGCCACGAGGCCTTGCGGACGTTGTCGTACGTCTGCAGCTCCCCGGTCTCGAAGATGACCTTGAGGTGGGCGTGGGTCCCGTCGGGACGGGCACACGCCTCCTTGGTGGCGACGATCTCGTCGAAGACGAGGTCGAGGTTGCCGGCGAGGAACGCTCCACGGTCGATGACCATGTCGATCTCGTCGGCGCCCGCCTCGACCGCGTCCTGGGTGTCGGCGAGCTTGATGTCGAGCGCGGCGCGGCCGGACGGGAACGCCGTCGCGACGGCCGCGACGTTGACGCCGGAGGCCCCGAGGGTCTCCTTGGCGATCGCGACCATGTCGGGATAGACACACACGGCAGCCGCGGCGGGGCACGTCGGATCGGTCGGGTCGGGGCGCATCGCCTTGTTGGCGAGCGCGCGGACCTTGCCGGGGGTGTCGGAGCCCTCGAGCGTCGTGAGGTCGACCATCGAGATGGCCAGGTCGATCGCCCAGGCCTTCGAGGTCGTCTTGATCGACCGGGTGCCGAGACCCGCGGCGCGGGCCTCGAGGCCGACCTGGTCGACCCCGGGCAACCCGTCGAGGGTCTTGCGCAGGGACGCTGTGGCGCCTGTCACGGGGGTCCTCCTGAACTCGGCCACGTCGTCGGGACCGACCTCAAGACTAGGCCGCGGAGACCACCGCATGCCAATGCGCGGGGGCCCGGATCGCCTGCGACGGGGGTTTCACGACCAACTTCACCGTTTCGACATGTTTCGTGTTCGTCAAAGCCGTTGACTTCGATTTCGGGACGGGTTGTCCTTGGCCGTACTACTTCCTGAGAAGTTCTCAGGCCAGCCTCGGGGGCGCTCTGCTGTGCGATTCCCGATGCCCGAACCCGGAGGAATCAATTCAGTGAATCCCTTGTCTCGCCGTCTCGTGGGGGCCGCGACCGCGTCCCTCCTGACGACACCCGTGCTGGCCTTCGCGCCGGCCCAGGCCGCGGACCCCGTGGTCATCAACCTGGTCGGCATCAACGACTTCCACGGCCGCATCGACAGCGCCACGGTGCAGTGGGCCGGCACCGTCAAGCAGCTCGAGGCCGACGCCCCGACCGGCAGCTCGCTGCTCGTCTCGGCGGGTGACAACGTCAGCGCCTCGGTGTTCGCGTCCTCCGTGCAGGACGACAACCCCACGATCGACGTGCTCAACAGCCTGGGCCTGGACGCCTCGGCGACGGGCAACCACGAGTTCGACAAGGGCTACGACGATCTGGTCAACCGGATCGCCGAGCGGGCCGACTTCCCGATCCTGGGCGCCAACGTCACGAAGAAGGCCGACGGCAGCAACGCCCTCGACCCCTCCGCCACGTTCGACATCGCCGGCCTCAAGGTCGCCGTCATCGGCGCGGTGACGCAGGAGACTCCGACGCTGGTCAGCCCCGACGGTGTCGCGGGCCTCAGCTTCGGTGACCCGGTTGCCGGCATCAACGCGGAGGCCCAGCGGCTGCAGGCGCTGCCCGAGGCGGACCGCCCCGACGTCCTGGTGGCCTCGTACCACGAGGGCGCGCCGGACGGCACGCTCAGCCTGGCACAGGCCATGGCCGGCAGCCAGGTCTTCCGCCACCTCGTCGAGGACACCTCGGGCGACGTCGACGCGATCTTCATGGGCCACACGCACCAGAAGTACGCCTACGAGGCCCCGGTCCCCGGTGCCGCGGGCAAGACCCGGCCGATCATCCAGACCGGCAACTACGGCGAGAACGTCGGCCAGATCAAGCTCTCGGTCGACCCCGAGACGGGTGACGTCACGAGCTTCATGCTGCGCAACGTCGCCCGCTCGACGGCGACCGAGACGGCCCTCGTCACGCAGTACCCGGCCCTCGGTGACGTCAAGAAGATCCGCGACGACGCGGTGACCTACGCCAACAAGGTCGGCAACGTCCAGAAGGGCGAGATCACCGCCGACATCACCCGCGCGTTCAACGGCACGACCGAGGACCGTGGCTCCGAGTCCACCGCCGGTGGCCTCGTCGCGGACGCCCTGCTGGAGACCGTCGCCGGCGAGCCTGCGGGTGCCGACCTCGGCATCGTCAACCCCGGCGGCCTGCGGTCCCCGGACCTGACGTTCGCCGGTGTCGCGGGCGACCCGGTCAACACCGACGGCGTCGTGACGTACGGCGAGCTCAACGCGGTGCTCCCGTTCGCCAACAACCTCAACTCGGTCAAGCTGACCGGCGCCTCGCTCAAGAAGGTGCTGGAGCAGCAGTGGCAGCGTGACGACGCCGGCAACGTGCCGAGCCGCGCCTACCTGCAGCTCGGCCTGTCGAAGAACGTCCACTACACGTTCGACTCGACCAAGCCGGAGGGCAGCCGCATCACGTCGGTCCGCATCAACGGCGAGCCGCTCGACCTGGCCAGGACCTACAAGGTCGCGACGTTCTCGTTCCTCGCCGCCGGTGGTGACAACTTCCGCGCGTTCAAGGAGGGTGCCAACACCGACACGGGCCTGGTCGACCGTGACGGTTGGATCACGTACTTCGAGAAGAACAGCCCGATCTCGCCGGACTTCGCCAAGCGCTCGGTCGAGGTGCGCGGCATCAAGTCGCAGTACCGCGTCGGTGGCTCGGGCAGCTTCACACTCCCGCGGCTCAACCTGACGTCGACCGGGAGCCCCGCCAACACGCGGGTCTTCTCGAAGCTCTTCTACGGCGACGGCAAGGTCCTGACGCTGCCCTCGCAGCCGGTCACGGCCGGCGCAGCGACGGTGACGTTCACGCTCCCGGCGGGTCAGAGTGGTGCGATGCGCATCGAGTCGACGGCCACGCCGACCAACACCAAGGTCGTCGTCCCGATCGACGTGACGGGCGCGACCGTTGCGGCCGACGCCGCCCCGGGCACCTACGGCAAAGACCTCGACGTCGACGTCACGGTCTCCGGACCGGATGAGACCCCGACGGGCGACGTGTCGCTCAAGAAGGGCGACACCGTCGTCGGCTCGGCCACCCTCGCAGGCGGTGAGGCCACGGTCACGGTGGACACCACGGACCTCGGCGCCGGAAGCACGGAGCTGACGGTGGCCTACGCCGGCGACAGCAACTACGTCGCTGCCAACGGCAAGGTCACGGTGGAGGTCGCCAAGGCCGGCACCACGACCGCGGCGCAGGACCCGGAGCCGACCAAGATCAGCGACGACGCCCCGATCGACGTCACGGTCGAGTCGGCCACCGGCACCGAGCCCACGGGTGACGTGACGATCTCCGACGGCGACGACGAGATCGGCACCGCCGAGATCGCCGAGGGCGCCGCCACGGTCGAGACCGACCTGTCCGGCCTGACGACGGGTCAGCACACGCTGACGGTCGACTACGCCGGTGACGCCGACCACGAGGCGTCGACCACGACGGTCGACGTCGACGTCCTCAAGGGCACGACGGACCTCGCCGCGACCTCGGACGGCGCCGCCTACGGCACGTCGGCCACGATCGAGATCGAGGGTGACGAGGTCGCGTCCGGCCTGGTCTACATCGGCCACGGCGACGACGTCGTTGGCGTCGGCTTCCTGACCAACGGCGTCGGCAGGGTCAAGCTCGACAAGACCGCGCTGGAGCCCGGCGACTACGACCTCGACGTCTACTACGGGGGCAGCGGTTCGTACGACCCGGCACAGACCCAGGTCTCGGTGACCATCACGAAGGCCGCGTCGGCGCTCAAGAAGGCGTCGGTCAGCCCGTCGAAGGTCGTCAGGAAGAAGACCAAGCCGCACGTGACGCTGAGCGTCAAGGCGTCGGGCTTCGTGGTCGACGGTGGCAAGGTGACGCTGCGCTCGGGCGGGAAGTCGTACTCCGGCACCGTCAGGAAGGGGTCGGTCAAGATCCGTCTGGGCGTCTTCACCTCGACGGGCTCGAAGAAGGTCACCGCCTCCTACGCGGGCAACGACTACGCCGAGCCGTCCACGACCAGCTTCACGGTCAAGGTCGTCAAGAAGTAGGACAGCCCGCCGCGCCGCACGGACGACTCGTCCGTGCGGCGCGGTGCTGTCTGCGCTGGACGACCTGCGCTGGACGATTCGGTGCTGGACGCGGTGGGATGAGCCCATGACGTCCACGTTCCTCGTCGCCGGCACGATGCTGACGGGCCTCTCCGCCGGCCTGTTCGTGGCCTTCTCGATCGCCGTCATGCCGGGCCTGCGCCGGGCCTGCGCCGGGCCGGCGACGCGGCCTTCGTCGAGACGATGCGCGGCATCAACGCCGCGATCCTCAACCCGGTCTTCGCGGTGGTGCTCGTCGGCCCGTTCGTGGTGACGACGGTCGCGCTCGTGCTGGGCCGCCACGACGGTTCCCGTGGGTGGGTCCTGGCCGGGATCGTGCTGTACGTCCTGGGGGCGTTCGTCGTGACCGGCGCGGTCAACATCCCGCTCAACGACGCGCTGGGGTCCGGCACCGGCCGCGCCGGCACGCTGCGGGCCGCCTTCGAGGACCGGTGGACGCGGTGGAACCACCTGCGCTCGGCACTCACGACGGCTGCGTTCGCCTGCCTCGTCGTCGGGGTCCTGGAGCGGTGAGGGTCAGGCCGGTCCGGGCCGGCGACTGCGCCGCAGGCCCGTCACGAGCGCCACGATGAACGCCGCGAGCAGCAGCAGCCCGGCGATGCCACCCCCGACGAGACCCATCACGACGTAGCGACCGATGCGGGGGTTGGGGGCGAAGCCGAACGCCTGGACGTCGCCCACGTCGCTGCACAGCACGGTGTGGCTGGACCCGGGGACGCCCTCGACGATGCCGACCCTGGCCCAGGTCAGCCCGCCGTCGGTGACCGTGATGCGGTCCGCGGTGCCCGAGCCCAGGGTCGAGGTCTGCGTGCCCTCGAGCGTGCTGCTGCACGTGCCGCTGGACATCTCCGGGGCTACCCACAGGGCGATGTCGCGGTCCTCGATCGTGATCGTGACGTCCTGGCCGGCCGGGATGGGGGTGATGTCATAGCCGGCCACGGCGCGGCCGATGACCACGGCGACGACGACCGCGACCAGGACCGCGAGGGCGGTCAGGACGCCCGCAATGGCATAGCCGCGGGTGCCGGGTCGCTGCGGCAGCGGGGGAGGGGTGCTCACGGGCCGGTCAGATCCCCAACGCCGCGGCGAGATCGGTCTTGATGCCGGCGAGCTGCGCGTCGGCGGACTCGCGGGCGAGCTCGATCGAGTCGGTCACCGGGACCACGACCTCGAGGTAGCACTTGAGCTTGGGCTCGGTGCCGGACGGGCGGCAGATGATCCGGGCGCCCCCGTCGAGCCCCAGCCGGATGCCGTCGGTCGGCGGCAGGTCGCGGTAGCCGTCGGCGAGGTCGTCGACCGACGTCACCGCCAGCCCGCCGAGCACGGTCGGCGGCGAGGTGCGCAGCGTGTCCATGGCCCGGGAGATGATCGTCAGGTCCTCGACCCGGACCGAGAGCTGGCTCGTGCCGTGCAGCCCGTGCTCGCGGTAGATGTCGTCCAGCCGGTCGACCAGGGTCCGGCCGTCGGCCTTGAGCTCGGCGGCGAGCTCGAGCACCGTGATGATCGCCGAGACACCGTCCTTGTCGCGCGCGATGTCGGGGGCGACGCTGTAGCCCAGCGCCTCCTCGTAGCCGAACACGAGGGTCGGGATCTTGCCGAGCCACTTGAAGCCCGTCAGGGTCTGCTCCCACGGCTGACCGTGCGCGGCGGCCTGGCGGCCGAGCAGGTCCGACGACACGATCGAGGATCCGTACGTGCCGGTGACGCCCTTGCGGAGCAGGAAGTCGGCGAGCAGCGCGCCGACCTGGTCGCCGGACAGCATCCGGTACGACTCGCCGTCCCGGACGCCCACGGCGCAGCGGTCGGCGTCGGGGTCGTTGGCCACGATGATGTCGGCGCTCGTGTTGGACGCGAGCTTGAGCGCGAGGTCCATCGCGCCGGGCTCCTCGGGGTTGGGGAACGCGACGGTCGGGAAGTCGGGATCGGGGTCGGCCTGGGCCGGCACGACGTGCAGCGGGGGGAAGCCCGCGCGGGCGACGGCCTCGGCCAGCGTGTCCCGGCCGACGCCGTGCAGCGGGGTGTAGACCGCGACGACCTCACGGGGGCCGTCGCCCGGCAGCGCGACGACCGCCTCGACGTACGCCTCGGCGACCTCGGGCCCGAGGGTCTGGTAGTCGTTGCTGCGGGGCATCTCGTCGACCCGGCCGACCGCGTCGATCGCGTCGGAGATCTCGCCGTCCGCGGGCGGCACGATCTGGCTGGAGTCCTCGAGGTAGACCTTGTAGCCATTGTCCTGCGGCGGGTTGTGCGACGCCGTCACCATGACGCCCGCGCTGCAGCCCAGGTGCCGGATCGCGAACGCCAGGACCGGGGTCGGCAGGTGGGTCGGGAGCAGGAACGCGTGCACCCCGGCGCCCTCCATGATCTCGGCGGTGTCGCGGGCGAAGACGTCGGAGTTGTGCCGCGCGTCGTAGCCGACGACGACGCTGGGGGCGGCGCCTCCCGCCTGGACGTGGTCCAGCAGGTAGGCCGCGAGGCCCGCGGCCGCCTGCGCCACGATGACCCGGTTCATCCGGTTGGGGCCGGCCCCGAGGGCGCCGCGCAGACCGGCGGTGCCGAACTGGAGGCGCTCGGCGAAGCGGTCCTCGAGCCCGGCGGTGTCACCGGCGTCGATGAGGTCCTGCAGCTCGGCGCGGGTCACGGGGTCGGGGTCCTGGCTCAGCCAGTCCTGTGCGCGGTCGATGACGGTCATGTCAGATCCTCGGGAGGATGTCGCCGAGGAGGGTGCCCATGCGGGTCGCGGCGGACTTGCCGGCGGACAGGACCTCCTCGTGGTTGAGCGGCTCACCGGTCATCCCGGCGGCGGCGTTGGTCACGAGCGAGATGCCGAGGATCTCCAGGCCCACGGCGCGGGCCGCGATGGCCTCGAGCGTCGTCGACATGCCGACCAGGTCCCCGCCGATCGCGCGGATCATGCCGATCTCGGCGGGCGTCTCGTAGTGCGGCCCGGGCAGCTGGACGTACACGCCCTCGTCGAGGCTCGGGTCGGCCTCCTTGCAGAGCGCCCGGAGGCGGGAGGAGTAGAGGTCGGTCAGGTCGACGAAGTGCGCGCCCTCGAGGGGCGAGGTCGCGGTCATGTTGATGTGGTCGCTGATGAGCACCGGGGTGCCGGGCGACCACGCGGGGTTGAGCCCGCCGCAGCCGTTGGTCAGCACCAGGGTCTTGACGCCCGCGGCGGCCGCGGTGCGCACGCCGTGCACGACGGCGGCGACGCCCCTGCCCTCGTAGAAGTGCGTGCGGCCGAGGAAGATCAGCAGGCGCTTGTCGCCCAGGGTCACCGAGCGGACCGTGCCGCCGTGTCCCTCGACGGCGGGGGCGCTGAACCCCGGGAGCTCGGCGAGGGGGACCTCGTGGTCGGGGGAGCCCAGCGCGTCGGCGGCCGGGAGCCAGCCCGAGCCCATCACGAGGGCGATGTCGTGATCACCTCCACCGGTACGTTCGCGAAGTGCGTCGGCGGCCTGTCGGGCGAGTTCAGTGGTGCTCACCTGCCGTACATTACGACCCCGCGCGGGTCGGTGCCCGACGCCCGGCGGATCTTCACCAAGACGTGACCGGCCCAGCGGGGTGGGGTGCGGCCGATTCGCCCCTGCCCCGTCGGGTGAGCGAGAATGGGCCCGTGGCTCATGTGACGATCGTCGGCGGCGGACCGGGTGGATACGAGGCGGCGCTGGTGGCCGCTCGGCTGGGAGCCGAGGTGACGCTCGTCGAGCGCGACGGCATCGGCGGGTCCACGGTGCTGACCGACTGCGTGCCGAGCAAGACCCTCATCGCGACCTCCGACCTGCTGACCGAGCTCGGGACGGCCGCCGAGCTGGGCGTCGAGATGCCGACCTCGCTGCGCGCCGACCTGGCCGTCGTCGACTCCCGCGTGCTGGCACTCGCGCAGGCGCAGTCCGCCGACATCGCCGACCGCCTGGCCGCCAGCGGGGTCACGATGATCGCCGGCACCGCCACGATCGTGGAGCCGGGCGTCGTCGACGTCGAGACCGCGGAGGGCTCGCAGCGCATCACGTCCGACGCGATCCTCCTGGCGACGGGCGCCCACCCGCGGGTCAGCCCCACGGCGCAGCCGGATGGCGAGCGCATCCTGACGTGGGAGCAGGTCTATGGGCTGCAGTCCCTGCCGGAACACATGATCGTGGTCGGCTCGGGCGTCACCGGCGCCGAGTTCGCCAGCGCCTACAACGGGTTGGGTGCCCGGGTCACGCTCGTGTCGAGCCGCGACCGGGTCCTGCCGGGCGAGGACGTCGACGCCGCCAACGTCATCGAGAACGTCTTCACCCGTCGCGGCATGACGGTCATGGGCAACTCCCGCATGGCGTCGGTCGAGCGTACGGACCACGGCGTCCTCGTGACCCTGACCGACGGTCGTACGGTCGAGGGCTCGCACTGCCTGCTCGCGCTGGGCTCGATCCCCAACACCGCGGGACTCGGGCTCGAGGCGCTCGGCATGGTGCTCGACGACGGTGGCTTCGTCAAGGTCGACCGGGTCTCGCGCACCAGCATCGGCGGCATCTACGCCGCGGGTGACTGCACGGGCGTCCTGATGCTCGCGTCGGTCGCCGCCCAGCAGGGCCGCATCGCGATGTCCCACCTGCTCGGCGACGCGGTCCACCCGCTCGACCTGGCCAAGGTCTCGAGCAACGTGTTCACGTCGCCGGAGATCGCGACGGTCGGGATGTCCCAGAAGCAGGTCGACGAGACCGATCTGCAGGTCGACTCCGCGATGCTGCCGCTCGCGGCCAACGCCCGCGCCAAGATGCAGGGCGTGCACGACGGCTTCGTCAAGATCTTCGTCCGGCGGGGGATGGGCGTCGTCGTCGGCGGGGTCGTCGTCGGCCCCAAGGCCAGCGAGCTGATCCACGCCCTGTCGCTCGCGGTGTCGGCCTCGCTGACGGTCGACCAGGTGGCCGACGCGTTCACGGTCTATCCGTCGATGTCCGGATCGGTGGCCGAGGCCGCGCGGCGGCTGCACGCGCTCGTCTGAGGCGCGGAACGGGCTGTTGCAATTGCAGGAATGACACGCGTGTAGTTTTTCGGATCGGCTATTTTCGTTCGCATTTCACGGAAAACTGTGTGCATAATCAACCGGCACCTCCAGTCACACCAGTCACACCTGCCACAGGATAGGACTTCCCCCATGCTCTCCTGGCGCGCGACCCGGCATCTGTCGGGCACCCTCGCTGCGACCGCTCTCGCGGTCGGCGTCCTCGTACCCGCTCCTGCCCAGGCCGATGGCATGGAGGTGTCCGTCGGGGCGCCCTCGACCGCCGCCGCGCCGGCCGCCGCTCCGGCCCGGCCCGCACAGGTCACGCAGAAGTCGATCCCGAGCACGGAGCCCGCCGAGCGTCAACCCGCTCCGCGCCGGCTGGCCGCCGACTCCACCGTGGTCGCCGAGCTGGAGGCCGACGAGCTCGCCCCGTTCTCGATGCTCGGGGTCACCTGGGAGGGCGGCCTCAGGGACGCCGACACCCACGTCGAGGTCCGCTGGCGCTCCGAGGGCACCTGGTCGGACTGGACCGAGCTGCACGCCGACCCGGCGCCCGAGGAGGGTGGCCGGTCCGGCACCGAGCCGCAGTGGGTCGGCACCGCCGACGGCGCCCAGGTGCGGGTCGCCTCGACCTCCGACGCAGCCCCCCGGGGCCTGGCCCTCAGCACGATCGACCCCGCCGCTCCCGCCGACGACACCGACGACGCGACCGGCACCGTGGTCGACCCGGCCGCCGACGTGACGCCGGTCGCCAGCGCGGCCAAGCCGGGGATCATCTCCCGCTCGAAGTGGGGCGCCAGCAGCACCGGCTCGTGCGACAGCCCGATCTACGGCTCGACGACGCGGGGCGCCGTCATCCACCACACCGCGGGCAACAACACCTACACCAAGGCCCAGTCGGCCGCGATCGTCAAGGCGACGCAGGCGTACCACATGAAGAGCCGCAAGTGGTGCGACATCGGCTACAACTTCCTGGTCGACAAGTACGGCCAGATCTTCGAGGGCCGCGCCGGTGGCGTGACCAAGCCCGTCCGTGCCGCGCACTCGGGCAACCTGGCGGTCAACAAGGAGACGATGGGCATTTCCCTGATGGGGACGTTCAGCACGACCCAGCCGTCGGCAGCCATGAAGACCGCCGTCGTGGACCTCGTCTCGTGGCGCTTCGCGCAGTTCAAGCTCAAGGCCAAGGGGACCTACTCGCTGGGCGGCCTGACGCTCAACCGCATCGCGGGTCACCGCAACGTCGTCGGCACCGAGTGCCCCGGCAACGCGGCGTACGCGTGGCTCAGCGCCAAGGACGGCCTGCGCGACCGGGTCGAGGACACCCTGGCGGGCACCGCGTCGCCCGCTCCGGCCCCCGCCGTGCCGCCCGCGGTCGAGGGTGTCAAGGTCACGCCGACGACCGACTCGGCGGCGATCTCGTGGCGCGCCGTCGACGGCGCGAAGAGCTATGGCGTGTGCCTGGTGACGTCCGCGACGTCGACCACGTGCGCCCGCAGCGTCTCCAAGCTGACGACGACCTCGACCACGGTCAAGGACCTCACGCCCACCGGTGGCAGGGACTACTACGTCAAGGTCCGCGCGGGCAACGGGGACGTCGCCGGCCCCTGGTCCGCCCAGGTCGGGTTCGATCTCGTCGCCGCAGCCCCCGCGGTCCCGAAGGCCGTGACCGGCATCAAGGTCACGCCGACCGCCTCGAGTGCCGCGATCTCGTGGACCGCCGCCGCGGGAGCGAAGTCCTACGGGGTGTGCCTGGTGACCTCGGCGAAGTCCACCTCGTGCGCCCGCAGCGTCTCCAAGCTGACGACGACCTCGACCACGGTCAAGGACCTCAAGCCGACCGCCGGCAGGGACTACTACGTCAAGGTCCGCGCCGGCAACGGAACGGTCGCCGGCCCCTGGTCCACGCTGAAGGGGTTCGACCTCGTGACCAAGTCGACCAGCTCATCGGCCGGGCGGACCACCAGCACGGACGTCCTGAAGGTCACCGGCACCTCGTTCACGCTGACCGGTCACGGTTTCGGCCACGGCATCGGCATGAGCCAGTACGGGGCGCAGGGAGCCGCCAAGGACGGGGTGGCCTACAGCAAGATCCTGTCGACGTACTATCCCGGCACCGACCTCGCGACCCGCACCGGCACGATGCGCGTGCTGATCTCCAAGGACACGACCGCTGCGGTCACGGTGGCCGGCCGGTCCGGCCTCACGTTCCGTCAGATCGGCGGCTCGAGCCTCGCGTTGCCGACCACGGTCGGCGGCAAGACGGTCGAGCGCTGGCAGATCCGACCCGGCGCGGTCAACGCGAAGCGCTCGGCGCTGCAGTACCGGACGGACGGGACGTGGGCGACGTACAAGAGCCGCACGTGGACCGGTGACGCCCAGCTCGAGGCCCCGACGCTGAAGCTGGTCCTGCCCGACGGGTCCACCGCGACCTATCGGACGGCGCTCCGGTCGAGCGTGCCGACGGCCGGCTCCACTGACCGCAACACCGTCAACGTCCTGCCGCTGGAGCACTATGTCCGCGGTGTCGTCGCGGCCGAGATGCCGTCGAGCTGGTCCGCCGAGGCGCTCAAGGCGCAGGCCGTGGCCGCGCGGACGTACGGCGTGCGGGGACTCGTCCCGAGCCGCTACTACGACATGTGCGACACGACGAGCTGCCAGGTCTATCGCGGGAAGTCCGGCGAGACGACGGCCACGAACGCCGCCGTCAGCGCCACGGAGGGCAAGATCGTGACGTACGACGGGAAGCCCGCGCTGACGCAGTACTCGTCGTCCTCGGGCGGCTGGACCGCGCCGGGCAGCCAGGCGTACCTCACGGCCGTCAAGGACCCGTACGACGACTGGTCGGGCAACGCGAACCACGACTGGAAGGTCACGGCGAAGATCGCGACCCTGCAGAACGCGTACCCCAAGCTCGGCTCGATCACGAAGATGACGGTCAAGAGCCGGGTCGGCGGCGGCGACTGGGGTGGGCGTGTGTCGACCGTGACGCTGACCGGATCGAAGTCGAGCGCGACGATCTCGGGGCCGACGATGCGCATGACGCTCGGCCTGAAGTCGGCCTGGTTCCGTTTCAACTGATCCGCCGGGCGGCGACTACAGTGACTCGCATGACTTCTCGGGGAGCCGCTGTTCTGCCTGTCGTCGCCACCGTCCTGGGCCTCGGCCTGGCGGCGTGTGGTGGCCCGACGGGACCCGTGGGTCCGGGGGCGGCCGCAGTGCCACGCTCGGCCGATCCGCGCCCCGCTCCGGCCCCGTCCGCCGAGGGCCCCGCCAAGGCCCGCGAGATCGCGATGCCCGCACCGGTCGCCGCGGCCGCCGGTCGGGTGTCGACCCTCGCGCCGACGCGCACCGCCTCCTTCGCGATGCTGGGCGTGACATGGGACCGCGGCGCCGACGACGAGAACGTCCGGGCCGAGGTCCGGGTGCGCCGCGACGCCGGCTGGTCCGCCTGGGAGCGCCTCGAGGTCGACACCGACGAGACCGAGGGCGGCCGCGCCGGCACCGAGCCCTGGTGGGTCGACTCGGCCGACGAGGTCAGCGCGCGGGTCACGTCGAGCGACGGCACGGCGCCGAGCGGCATCAAGGTCGTGACGGTCGACCCGGGTGACGACTCCGCCGACACCGCGACGGCCACACCCGCGTTCTACTCCACCGGCACCGGGTCCGCTGTCGTCACGGTCGCCGACGGGAAGCCGACCTACACCGCACGCCCGTCGATCATCACGCGGTCGTCGTGGAAGGCCAAGAAGTCCAACGACTGCGACGACGCCCCGAAGTATCCGAGGTACGGGACCACGACCGAGGGCGTCGTGCTGCACCACACGGCCGGCGCCAACTCCTACTCCAGGAGCAAGTCGGCCTCGATCGTCCGCGGGATCCAGAGCTTTCACATGAAGGGACGCGGCTGGTGCGACATCGCGTACAACTTCATCGTCGACAAGTACGGCCAGACCTTCATGGGCCGTGACGGCGGCGCCGACCGCCAGGTGCGCGGGTCGCACGCCGGCAACAGCGAGGTCAACGAGCAGACGATGGGCGTGGCCCTGATGGGCAACCTCAGCAAGGCCAGGCCGTCGACGAAGATGAAGAACGCCACGGTCAGGCTCGTCGGCTGGCGCATGGGCACGACCTACCTGGCGGCCCAGGGCACCTACAAGATCGGCGGCAAGAAGCTCCACCGCATCGCGGGGCACCGCAACGTCGTGAGCACCGCCTGCCCCGGCAAGTACGGCTACGCCTGGCTCAAGGCCAAGGGCGGGCTGCGCGACCGGGTCGCGGCCTACACGTCCAAGTACTCCTCGGCGATCAAGACCGCGTCGAAGAAGCTGACGGTGTCGCAGAAGGGTGTCGTGGTGATCGGCGAGACCAACGGCGCGACGACGCGGCGCATGGTGTGGAGCAAGCTCGACTTCTACTGGAAGCAGGGCGTCGGTGCGTTCCCGGTCGCCGGCACGGCGCGGTCGCCGTACGACAAGGCCGGCGGCCCGACGGGTGTCCTCGGCTATCCGACGAGCAGCATGACGTCGTCGGCGACGATCCCGGGCATCGCGGCGCAGCGCTTCGAGCGCGGCGGCATCTGGCGGGTCGCGACGACCTCGTCCTCGACGAGCTATGTCATCACGGGGGCGACCTACGACGCGTACGTCGCCAACGGTGAGGCCGAGGGTCGGCTGGGTGCGCCGACGTCGAACGTCGTCAGGACCGGCGACACGGTCCGCACGACGTTCGCGCACGGGTCGATCGAGGTCACCGACGGCCAGGAGCCGGTCGTGGTCGTCGACGGCCAGCCGCAGCGCGCCCCGCAGCCCAGCCCGCAGCCCAGCCAGCAGCCCAGCGAGACCCCGGCTCCCACGATGTCCGAGCCCACGCCCGGACCGACCGACGCCGCATGACGCCGCTGCTGCGATCCGTCGCGATCTCCGCGGCGGCCAACGCGGTCTCGCTCGCGTTCGCCGCGTTCCTGTTCGACTCGTTCAACATCCGCTTCGGGTGGTTCGTCGTCGCGGTCGGGCTGTTCACGGTGCTGACGGTCGTGCTGCGCGGGATCGTGGTCGGGACGGTCAACCGGTTCGTGCGCGGCTACACGATCTTCGGCGGCCTGGTGCTGACGTTGGTGGGCCTGCTGGTGACCGATGCCGCCGTCCCGGCCTCGGGCTTCTCGATCGAGGGCACCTGGACATGGGTCGGGGTCGTGCTGATGGTGTGGGCCGCCGGTGTCGCCTTCGGCGAGGTCGACAGCACCCGCCCCGAGCCCCGCTGACCCCCCGCCCCGCTGGCAGTGACGTTCGGGCCCCCAGATCGGTGATCTGGGGGCCCGAACGTCACGCTCAGCGGTGGGGGACTACTCGGCCGGGGCGGCGTCCTTGATCTCGGCGACGATCTCGCCGGAGCCGATAGGTCCGCCGACCTCGACCTTGAGGCCCGTGATGATGCCGGCCTTGTGGGCGTTGATGGGCTGCTCCATCTTCATGGCCTCGACGACGATGACCTGATCGCCCGCGGCGACCTCCTGGCCCTCGGCGACGGTGACCTTGACGACGGTGCCCTGCATCGGGGCGACGAGCGAGTCGCCGCCGGCGGCTGCTCCGGCGCCCTTGCCGCCCTTGCGCTTGGCCTTCTTGGCGGTGCCGGCCGCGGCGGCCGACGCGCCGAGCCCACCGGGCAGGACGACCTCGACGCGCTTGCCGCCGACCTCGACCACGACGCGCTCGCGCTCCTCGGGCTCGGAGTCCTCGGACACGCCGACGTACGGCTCGAGCTCGTTGACGTAGTCGGTCTCGATCCACGTCGTGTAGACCGTGAAGTTGCCGTCCTCGGCGGTGAAGGCCGGGTCGTCGACGACCGAGCGGTGGAACGGGATCACGGTCGGCATGCCGTCGACGACGAACTCGTCGAGGGCGCGGCGCGACCGCTGCAGGACCTGCTCACGGCTGGTGCCCGAGACGATGAGCTTGGCGACGAGCGAGTCGAACGATCCGGGGATCGTCTCGCCCTCCTCGTAGCCGCCGTC
>NZ_JAOPXQ010000072.1 GCF_025965075.1 Aeromicrobium sp. | reverse complement strand
AGGGCATCGAGGGCCTGGTGCACATCTCCGAGCTCGCCGAGCGTCACGTCGAGATCCCCGAGCAGGTCGTCCAGATCGGCGACTCGGTCATGGTCAAGATCATCGACATCGACCTCGAGCGTCGTCGCATCTCGCTGTCGCTCAAGCAGGCCAACGAGACCGAGGCCGCCGTCGCCGACGACTTCGACCCGACGCTGTACGGCATGACGTCGTCGTACGACGAGCAGGGCAACTACATCTACCCCGAGGGCTTCGATCCGGAGACCGGCGAATGGCAGGAGGGCTTCGACGAGGCCCGCGCCACGTGGGAGAAGCAGTACGCCGAGGCGCACGAGCGCTGGGAAGCCCACAAGAAGCAGATCGTGGAGGCCGAGAAGGCCGGCATCGAGGCTTCCGAGGCTGCCAACTACTCCTCGGACACCGCCGGCAGCGATGCCGACGCTCCGCAGGAGGGCTCGCTCGCCTCTGACGAGGCGCTGCAGGCGCTGCGTGAGAAGCTCACCGGCGGCGAGGCGTAACAACCCGCCACCACCCCGACACCCCCGGTCCGTCTGGACCGGGGGTGTCGTGCGTCCGGGGCCGGGTGTCGGGCCTCAGAGCCGCAGGTCGAGCATCTCGTGGTGGTGGCTGCGGGGCGCGGGGCGCAGGCCGTAGCCGTCGGCGGAGATCGTCCTGACGAGGGCGACCGTGGTGGCAGTGACCAGGAGGATGAGCAGTGCGATCAACATGGCAGTAATTGTTCTCCGGACGGGATCCTGCCACCAGTGGCAGGAATGCCAGTATGCGTTGATTAACTGCCATCTCGGTGGCACGATGGTCAGCATGCAGACCGTTGCCGTGATCGTGCAGGACGGGGTCGAGCCGTTCGGGCTGGGCTCCCTCGTCGAGGTGTGGGGCGAGCCCTACCACCCCGAGGACGACAACCCCGTCTTCGACTTCCGGGTGTGTACGCCGCGGCCCGGACGGGTGCGCGGCCGGGCCGGATTCGACCTGCACGTCGACCACGGCCTCGAGGCGATCGAGGACGCCGACCTGGTCTGCTTCGCCCCGCGCCACGACTTCCTCGACTTCGACCCGGCGGTCCTGGCCTCGGCTCGCTCGTCGTACGAGCGTGGGGCGATCGTCTATGCGCACTGCTCGGCATCGTTCATGCTCGCCGAGGCGGGCCTGCTGGACGGCCGCGAGTGCACGACCCACTGGCGGTACGGCGAGCGGCTCGCCCGGATGTACCCGAAGGCGATCGTCCGGCCCGACGTGCTCTACGTCCACGACGGCAACATCCTGACCGGTGCGGGGTCGGCGGCGGGGATCGATGCTTCCCTGCACCTCATGCGGCAGACGTTCGGCGCCAAGGTTGCCTCGACGACGGCCCGTCGCATCGTCGTGCCGCCGCACCGCGACGGAGGCCAGGCGCAGTTCGTGCGCACCCCGATGGGTCAGACCGAGGCCGACACCTTGGCGCCGCTGCTGGTCTGGGCGTCGGACCACCTGGACGAGCCCCTGCCGGTCGAGCGGCTCGCCGCGCAGGCCCACATGTCGGCGCGGACCTTCGCGCGGCGCTTCCGGGACGAGACCGGGACGACACCGCTGCAGTGGGTCACCAACCAGCGGCTCGCGCTCGCCGAGGAGATGCTCGAGAACTCGGCCTTGTCGGTGGAGCAGATCGCGACACGGGTGGGCTTCGGCAACGCCGCCACGCTGCGGCACCACTTCTCCGCCGCGCGCGGCACGACCCCGGTGCAGTACCGCCGGACGTTCTCGACGGTCGACCAGTCCGTCCGGGCGGTCTGACTCAGCCCTGCAGCTCGGTGCGCCGGACCTTCCCGGTCGCGGTGCGGGGGAGCAGGTCCAGCCGCTCGTACGTCTTGGGTCGCTTGGGCGGGGCGAGCCGGTTCGAGGCCAGGTCGCGCAGCACCTCCTCGGGCACGTCGCCGACGTACGCCGCACACACCCGCTGGCCCCACCGCTCGTCGTCGCGGCCGAACACCGCGAGGTCGACGAGCCCCTCGGCATCGGCGAGCGCCGCCTCGACCTCCGCCGGATAGACGTTGACGCCGCCGCTGATGATGAGGTCCTCGCGGCGGGAGTCGAGATAGACGTAGCCGTCTGCGACCCGGCCGAGGTCGCCGACGCTGAACGCCGGCCCGTCTGGCGTGTCCTTCCAGACGGCCGCTGTCTTCCCCTGGTCGTTCCAGTACGTGAACCGGGCCCACGCAGGCACCGAGCACCAGAGCTGGTCCTCGTCGTCGGCCGTGACGACGCGTCCCGGGCGCGCGCGGCCGAGGGTGCCGGGGCGGGCGATCCACTCGGGCGCGGGGCACGCCGTGAACTGGCCCTCGGTCGAGCCGTAGAACTCCCACACGACATCGGTGCCGAACAGCTCGTGTGCGCGGCGCCGGGTCGGCTCGGGGCACGGGGCCCCGGCGTGCGCGACGAGCCGGAACGAGGACATGTCGGGGACCGCGCCGTGCGTATCGATCCAGGCAAACAGGCGCTGCAGGTGGGCCGGCACGCAGAACATCGACGTGGGTCGCAGGGCCGCCACCGTGTCGACGAAGGCGGCCGGGTCGAACGACGGGAGCACCGCGACCGATCCGCCGGCCAGCAGCGTGCCCATCGCGAACCGCAACGGTGCGGAGTGATAGATCGGTGAGACGACGAGGTCGACGTCGTCGGGGCTGAAGCCCCACAGCTCCCGCTCCTCGCGGACCAGCGCCGCGGCGTGCTCGGGCGGCAGCAGCCCGGACCACACGCCCTTGGGACGTCCGGTGGTCCCGGAGGTGAAGTGCATCGGTCGGCAGCGTGGCACGGGATCGATCGGGATCTCGGGACCGTCGAGCAGCTCCGCGAGGGTCTCCCCGTCGGAGACGACCAGGCCCGGGTCGACGTCGGCGATGATCGCGTCGCGTTCGTACGCCGTCAGCCGGGGGTCGAGCGGAACGGGCACGACCCCACTGCGCGCCGCCCCGAGCACGACGCTGACGTACGTCGTGCTGCCCGGCACGGCCAGCACGAGCCGCTCACCGGCGGCCAGCCCACGGGCTGCCAATGACCCCGCGACCCGTCGTTGCTGCCGCTCACTCGTCGCGGCAGACAAGACAGGCAGCACTGAAACCTCCGAAGTTGAGACATTGGTCACCTCGACCCGCGTGGCTGGGGACGGTCGAGGTGATCCTGCCACCACATTATGGTTGACTCGATCGTTGAGTTCAGTCCTGACGTCAATGCACTAGGTGGTCATTTCGTGGCAGATTCTCGCCACAGGCATGCTGCGCCGCGCACGATCAAGCGACGCCGAACCCTTTCCTCCCGAGTCCTCCTCCCCATAGCCGGTCTGTTGACCCTCGCTGGCGTGTGTGGCGGAGTCGTCGCCCACGAGGGTGGCGGCGGTGCCGCTGTCGAGAAGGTCGCGGCAGCCACCCCGCAGAAGCAGGACCTGTTCGCCGCATCGGTGAGCCAGGGCCAGGTGCCACCCACGGTGAGCCGCAGCGCCGAGCGCGCGCCGCTCCCGGACACCGCCTCGGTCGAGGACACCATCACGGGCATGCGCTTCGCGGTCAAGAAGCTGCAGGTCCACGCGGACGCGAACCCGACCTCCCCTGTCCTCGCCGCCGTCGCGAAGGGCAACACCGTGGACATCACCGGCGTCAAGCAGGGCGGCTGGACGCAGATCGTGCACAAGGACGCGGCCCGCTGGGTCAAGTCCTCGCTCGTCGCCAAGCAGATGCCGGTCGTCGTCCCCAAGGTCAAGCCGCTCGGCACGTCACCGTGCCCGGCCGGCAAGGGCTCCGAGTCGGGCCTGCAGCCCGACACCGTCAAGGTGCTTCGCGCCGTGTGCGCCAAGTTCCCGTCGATCCAGAGCTACGGTGGGGTCGCGGGTCGCGGTGAGCACGCCACGGGCCACTCGCTCGACATCATGGTCGGTGTCGGCAACCCCGTCGGGGACGAGGTCGCGGCCTTCCTGCAGGAGCACCGGGCCGACCTCGGCATCGAGTACCTGATCTGGAAGCAGCGCATCTGGCGTCCAGCCACCTCGCCGGGCTGGCGCGGCATGGAGAACCGGGGCGGTGCGACGGCCAACCACATGGACCACGTGCACGTCACGACCTACGGCTCCGCCGCCACCTCCTAGGTCGCACAGGCATGCTCAGGGTCGGTCTCACCGGCGGGATCGGCTCGGGCAAGAGCACCGTCAGCGCACAGCTCGCGGGTCACGGCGCGGTCGTCATCGACTACGACCAGCTGGCCCGTGATGCCGTGGCCGCCGGCAGTCGCGGCCTGCGAGAGATCGCCGAGCGCTTCGGTGACGGCGTCATCTCCGCCGACGGCACGCTCGACCGCCCGGCACTCGGCTCGATCGTGTTCGCGGACCCGGGCGCGCTGCGGGACCTCGAGGCGATCACCCACCCCGCGATCCACCGCCTCGCCGCCGAGCGGGAGGTCGCGGCCGGCGACGAGGCGATCGTCGTGCACGACAACCCGTTGCTGGTCGAGATGGGCGGCGCCGAGCGCTGCGACGTCGTGGTGGTCGTCGACGTGCCCGAGCACGTACAGGTCGAGCGCCTCACCACGATCCGCGGCATGACCGAGGCCGACGCCCGGTCGCGGATCGCGGCTCAGGCGTCCCGGACGACAAGGACCGGTGCCGCCGATCTGGTGATCGACAACACCGGTCCTCGTGACGAGCTCGTCCGCATCGTCGGGGGTCTCTGGGACGAGCTCGTGTCCAGGGCGGCCGCCCGGCCGGGCAGCCGCAGCTCCTAGGCCGCCAGGTCCGGATCAGCGATCCGACGCAGGGTGGCCAGGGCCTCGCGCTCGAGCTGGCGGACCCGCTCGGCGGAGATGCCGTGGCGCTTGCCGATGTCGGCGAGCTTTTGCTGGCGACCGTCGAGCAGTCCGTAGCGGGCACGGACGATGTCGGCCTCGCGCTCGCCGAGGTTGTCGACCAGCGACGAGATCAGGTGACGCGTCTCGTCGTCCAGGACCGCGAAGTCCGGTCCGGGTGCGGTCTCGCGGGCGATCAGGTCGCCGAGCGAGGTGTCACCGTCGTCATCGACGGGGGAGTCGAGGCTGATGTGGTCGCGTCCCCACGCCATGAGGTCGATGACCCGGTCGACGTCCATCCCGAGCTCGAGCGCGATCTCATGCGGCTCCGGGTCGTAGCCGAGCTGTCGCTCGAGGTTGCGGCGCGCGGCCGTGACCTGGTTGAGCTCCTCCACGACGTGGACGGGCAGCCGGACCACGCGGGCCTGCTGGGCGATGCCGCGGGTGATGGCCTGACGGACCCACCACGTCGCATACGTCGAGAACTTGAATCCCTTGGCGTAGTCGAACTTCTCGACGGCGCGGATCAGGCCCGTGTTGCCCTCCTGCACGAGGTCGAGCATCGGCATGGCCGACCGGCCGTACTTGCGAGCGATCGAGACGACGAGGCGCAGGTTGGCCTGGATGAACTCCTCGACCGCGCGGTCGCCCTCCTCGGCGAGCCACGTCAGCTCCTCCTCGGTGGCCCACTTCGGCGCGCCGCCCTTCTTGCGGCCGACGCGACCCTCCTGGAGCAGGTGCCGTGCGAGCAGGCCGGCCTCGACGGTCTTGCTGAGGTCGACCTCGCGGGCGGCGTCGAGCAGCGGCGTCCGAGCGATCTCGGCGAGGTACATGCCGACGCTGTCCTTGCCCTCGGGGGTGGTGCTGTTGCTTCTCATGCTCACGGTGCGCTCCCATCAGGGTATTTGTACTGGTGACAACGCGCGTGTCGCCTCGAGGATTCCGCTCTCAGTGGCTTCTTAGGGTGTGCGTGCTATACGAGGATCGGCGAGCGGTGCGCCGGCGTCCAGGAGCGGTGCGGCGGGCTGGACGGTGCTCGAAGGGGTCAGGCCTTGCCCACCCGGTCGATGATCCAGGCGAGCTCCCAGGCCCGTTCCTTCCAGGACGCATAGCGGCCGCTGACGCCGCCGTGGCCGGCGTGCATCTCGGTCTTGAGCAGGATCGGGGCGTCCCCGGTGGCGACCTCACGCAGCCGGGCTACCCACTTGGCCGGCTCGACGTACATGACCCGGGTGTCGTGCAGGCTCGTGACCGCCAGGACCGCTGGATAGTCCTGTGCCGTGACGTTCTCGTAGGGCGAGTACGACTTCATGTAGGCGTAGACCTCGGGATCGTCCAGCGGGTTGCCCCACTCGTCCCACTCGATGACGGTCAGCGGGAGGCTCGGGTCGAGGATCGTGGTGAGGGCGTCCACGAACGGGACCGTGGCGACGATCCCGGCAAACGCGTCCGGCGCGAGGTTGGCGACGGCGCCCATCAGCAGGCCACCGGCACTGCCGCCCTCCGCGACCAGCCGGTCGGCCGACGTCCAGCCCTCGGCGACGAGGTGGCGGGCGCTGGCGACGAAGTCGGTGAAGGTGTTCTTCTTGTGCAGCAGCTTGCCGTCGTCGTACCAATGACGACCGAGCTCGCCACCACCGCGGACGTGGGCGATCGCGAACACGAAGCCGCGGTCGAGCAGCGACAGCCGCATGACCGAGAAGCCCGGGTCCATGCTGGCCTCGTAGGACCCGTAGCCGTAGATCAGCGCGGGGGCCGTGCCGTCGCGAGGGGTGTCCTTGCGGGTCACGATCGAGACCGGGACGCGGGTGCCGTCGTCGGCGGTCGCCCAGCTGCGGTGCTGCTCGTACTCCTCGGGGTCGTAGCCGCCGAGGACGGGCGCCTGCTTGCGCAGGATCAGCTCGCCGGTCGCGACGTCGTAGTCGAAGACCGAGGCGGGCGTGATGAACGAGCCGACGCCGACTCGGACCAGCGGCTGGTCCCACTCGGCGTTGGCGCCGACACCGCTGGTGAACAGCTCCTCACCGAAGTCGATCTCGGTGAGCTCGCCGAAGCCGTCGGCGCCGATCGGCAGGTAGCCGATGCGGGAGAGCGCGTCACGGCGGTAGGACACGAAGACGTAGCGGGCGAAGACGTCGACGTCCTCGAGCCGGGTCGTGTCGCTGCCGGGGATCACGACGGTGCGGCTGGACGGGTCGTCGACCGGCACCGTGACGAGCTCGAAGTTGAGCGCGCCCTCGTTGTGCAGGATCAGGAAGTGGTCGGCGCCGCCGATCACGACGTGCTCGAGGGAGTACTCGACGCCGTCGCGGCGGGGGAGCACGACCCGGAACTCGCCTTCGGGGTCGTCCGCCTCGAGCACCCGCACCTCGCTGGTGACCTTGGAGGACATCCCGATCACGAGGTACTTCTCGGACTGGGTGCGACCGATCCCGATGAAGTAGCGCTCGTCGGGCTCCTCCACGACCAGGACGTCCTCGGCGGTCGAGCCGAGGGTGTGACGCCACACGCGCCAGGGCCGCCAGGCGTCGTCGACCGTCGTGTAGAACAGGTGCGTCGCGCCGGCGGACCACGTCGCTCCGCCGCTCGTGGCGGCGATCTCGTCGGGCAGCACCTCTCCGGTGCGCAGGTCCTTGACCTTGATCGTGTAGCGCTCGTCACCCTGGGTGTCGACCGACCACGCGAGGAGGTTCTCGTCGTCACTGACGCTGAACGCACCGAGGGAGAAGAACTCGTGTCCCTCGGCCTCGACGTTGGAGTCCAGCAGCACCTGCTCGCCGTCGACCTCGGTGCCCGCCTCGAGGACCGGCGGGTTCCAGTCGTCGGCGTCGCCGATGGGGCAGCGGCAGCGGATCGCGTACTGCTGGCCCTCGACGGTGCGGGAGTAGTACCACCAGGCGCCGCGGCGGACCGGCACCGACAGGTCGGTCTCGAGCGTCCGCGCCTTGATCTCGTCGAAGATCTGCTGGCGCAGCGGCTCGAGGTGGGCCGTCGCCTCGTCGGTGTGGGCGTTCTCGGCCTCGAGGTACGCCAGCGTCGCCGGGTCCTCCTTGTCCCGCATCCACTCGTAGTCGTCGACGAACGTGTCGCCGTGGTGCGTGCGGGGCTGGGGACGCTTCTCGGCGTGGGGGACAGGCGCGGTCATGCCTGCAACGTACCGCTGTGCCCCGCGCCGAGGTCGGGGTCGTCGGCCCGGAACGTGTGGACCGGACCCGGTGGGGTCCACCGTGTCTCGAACCGGACCGTCACGCGGCCCAGGCCCGAGCCCCAGACCCAGCCGTCGCCGTGCGCGGAGTGGTGGACGTCCATGCCGGGATACCACCGGGCGGGGCGCGCGGCGACGTCCTCGGCCGGCTCCTCGTCCTCGATCGACTCGGCGTCGTCCTCGGCGTCGGCGAACAGGTCGTCCTGCACCCAGTCGGCCAGGCCGCTGACACCGACGCCGATCAGCCGCAGGCCGTTGCTGATGTCCTCGCCGGCCAGCAGGTTGCGGGCCATCGTGGCGAGGATGCGGGCGTTGTCGGTCGGGTGGGGCAGCGTCGAGGACCGGGTGTGGGTCTCGAAGTCGTGGTGCCGCATCTTGAGTGTCACGGTCCGGCCCGACAGGCCGTTCTTGCGCAGCCGGGCCGACACGCTGCGCGCCATCCGCTCGATGATGGTCTCGAGCTGCAGCCGGTCGGAGATGTCCTGCTCGAAAGTGTCCTCGACGCTGATCGACTTGGCCTCTCGCGACGCGACGACGGGACGGTCGTCGTCGGCGCGGGCGAGCCGGAACAGCGACCTGCCCGAGGACTGGCCGAGCAGCCGGACGAGCTCGTCCTCGCTGGGGCGGCGCAGGTCGTCGACCGTCGCGATGCCGACCCGGCGCAGCCGCTCGGCGGTCGCCGGCCCGACCCCCGGGATCGCGGTGGCCTGCATGGGCCCGAGCACGTCGGCCTCGGTGCCGGGGCGCACGACGTAGACCCCGTCGGGCTTGTTGATCTCGCTCGCGATCTTGGCCATGAGCTTCGACGACGCGACACCCACCGAGGCCGTGAGCCCCCCGGTGACGTCCGCGATGTCGGCACGGATCGAGGCCACGACGTCCTCCACCGTGCCGGGGTCGAAGTCCGCGCCGGCGCCGAGGTCGACGAACGCCTCGTCCAGCGACAGGGGCTCGATCAGCTCTGACTCCTGACGGAGGCGCTCCATCACCAGCCGGCTGGCCTCGCGATAGGCGTCGAACCGGCCGCCGAGGAAGGCCGCGTGCGGGCACCGGGCCCGCGCCTCGGCCGTACGCATCGCGGACCGCACCCCGTGGACGCGCGCCTCGTAGGACGCCGTGGCCACGACGCCCCGCGGGCCTGTGCCGCCGACGATGACGGGCCGGCCACGCAGGGACGGCTTGTCACGCTGCTCGACCGAGGCGAAGAAGGCGTCCAGGTCGAGGTGCATGATCGACGCCGTGGACCGCATGGGTCCATTGTCGCGCGGGCCCCGGGCAGCCGCATCGTCCACACCCCGACGGTCGTCCCGCCGTCCTCCACAGATGCGTCCCAGGCCGATGACGCAGGTCGCGCCGGCGCGCAGCGTGGACACATGACACAGACGCCCTCGGTCTACACCGCCCACGACATCCCCGATCTCCTCAACGCGCTGCCGACGCTGTTCGGCTTCCGTCCCCGAGAGTCGCTCGTGGCCGTGGCGACCTACGGGCCGCGGCGCCGGTTCGGCTTCCGTCTGCGCCTCGACCTGCCGGAGCCGGAGCACGTCGACGAGGTCGGTCGCCTCGTGGCGGGCCACCTGCGACACCAGGGCGCGGAGGGGGCGATCCTCGTCGCGGTCACCCGGCAGCAGGACGTCGCGCTGGACCTGCTCGACGCGATCCACGCCGAGCTCGACGAGATCGACCTGATCGTGCGCGCTCGCACCGACGGCGAGCGCTACTGGACCGACGAGCCCGGGTTCCCCGACGACGGGATCGAGTACGAGACCTCGGACCACCACCTGGCGATCGTGCAGGCTGTCGCGGCGGGCCAGGAGATCCTGCCCGACCGGCAGGCGCTCGTCGACCGGTTCGCGCCGCCGACGGGGGAGCGGCTGCGATGGCTGGACCACGCCGCCGACGACATCCTCGCCGAGCTGCTGCCGCAGCTGGCCACCGCGACGCCCGAGACGGTGGCGGACGCCGGCATGGCCGTGCTCGGACCGATCATCGACCGCAGCGCGGCCGGGGAGAGCATCAGCGACGCCGACCTCCTTCGGTTCGCCGCGTGGGTCTCGTCGATCAGGGTGCGTGACGCGGTGTGGACCCGCATCACGAGGGACAACGCCGCGGACATGCTGCGCCTGCTGGCGCACGTGAGCCGCAGCGTCGTCGACCCGTTCGAGCCGGCCGTCCTGAGCCTCGCCGCGTTCGCGGCCTGGCTGACCGGGGACGGGGCGCAGGCGCTGATCGCCGTGGAGCGCGCCATCGAGGCCGACCCCGAATACTCGATGGCCCACCTCATGCTCGACGTGCTTCAGCGGGCCGTGCCGCCCAGCAGCTGGACGGGATTCACGGCAGGAGTCGACGAGTCGCCCTAGGCTGGGCGCATGGGACAGGATGTCGAGGCTCGGGAGTTCAGCCGCGAGGACCGAACGCGCTACCGGGCCAAGGTCCGCCGCTGCCTCGACGTGTTCGCCCGGATGTTGAGCGAGCGGGACTTCACCTTCGAGCACACTCACGTCGGGATCGAGATCGAGTTCAACCTCGTCGACGAGCACGGTGACCCGGCCCTGACCAACGTCGAGGCGCTCGACGCGATCGCCGACCCGGACTTCCAGACCGAGCTCGGGCTGTTCAACGTCGAGATCAACGTGCCACCGGCGCGCGTCGAGGGCGCAGGGCTCGACACGCTCCAGGCTGCCTTGCGGGACGATCTCAACGCCGCGCAGGAGAAGGCCGCCGGCGTCGGCAGCCACCTGCTGATGATCGGGATCCTGCCGACCCTGCAGGAGGGGCACTTCAGCAGGGACTCGATCTCCGCCAACCCGCGCTACCACCTGCTGTCCGACCAGATCCTCACCGCCAGGGGTGAGGACATCGAGATCGTCATCGACGGCGTCGACCGGCTCGACACGACGGCCGACACGATCATCCCCGAGGCCGCGTGCACCAGCACCCAGCTGCACCTGCAGGTCGAGCCCGACGACTTCGCCCCGATGTGGAACGCCGCGCAGGCAATCGCCGGGGTGCAGGTCGCGATCGGCGCCAACTCGCCCTTCCTGCTGGGCCGCCAGCTGTGGCACGAGACCCGCATAGCGCTGTTCGAGCAGGCGACCGACACGCGCAGCGAGGAGCTCAAGGCCCAGGGCGTACGCCCGCGGGTCTTCTTCGGCGAGCGGTGGATCACCTCGGTGTTCGACCTGTTCGAGGAGAACGTCCGCTACTTCCCGGCGCTGCTGCCGATCGTCGACGAGGAGGACCCCGTCGTCGAGCTCGAGGAGGGTCGTGTCCCGACACTCTCGGAGCTGCGCCTGCACAACGGGACGATCTATCGCTGGAACCGGCCGATCTACGACATCGCCGACGGCCGGCCGCACCTGCGCATCGAGAACCGCCTGCTCCCGGCCGGACCCACCGTCGCCGACACCATGGCCAACGCCGCCCTGTTCTACGGACTCGTGCGCGTCCTGGGCACGAGCGACAGACCGGTGTGGTCCCAGCTGACGTTCCGGGCCGCGGAGGACAACTTCCACCAGGCCGCCCGGTCCGGCATCGACACCGAGATCTACTGGCCCGGCGTGGGCGCCGTCTCGGTCCGCGAGCTCGTCCTCCGCCGGCTGCTCCCGCTGGCCCACGCGGGTCTCGAGCAGATGGGTGTCGACACCGCCGTCCGGGACCGGCTGCTCGGTATCATCGAGCAGCGGTGCATCACGGGCCGCAACGGCGCGACGTGGTTGATCGACGAGCTCGGCCACCAGCTGACGTTGTCGGCCGACCGGCCGGCGGCGATGCGGGCGACCACCCGGGCGTACGAGGTGCACATGCACGGTGGCGAGCCCGTGCACACGTGGCCGACACGCTCCTGAGAACACCCTGAGATGGATCGCCTTGGCGGTGCGTGTCACACTGGGACCAGAGGTTGACCACAGGCCTCATTGTTGCGCCCATCTACCGTTTGTGAGGTTGACGTGCCGGTGAATCCCGCTTCAGGGTCACGACTCAGGGCCGTCACGAAGCTCCTTCCTGGGTCGTCCAAAGATGAATCCTCAGAAGAGCCTGAGAAGGACGCAGCACCCGCAAAGACGGCTCCGCCCACGACCTCGGCGAAGAAGCCCGGGGCCAAGACAGCTCCGGCGGCCAAGAAGACGGCTGCCACGAAGACCACATCCCCTGCGAAAACAGAAATGACCGTGACGAAGACTTCCACGAGCACCGCCAAGACCACCGCCGCCAAGGCCCCCGCCAAGAAGGCGGCGGCCAAGAAGGCTCCTGCTAAGAAGGCCGCGAGCGCCGAGGGGTCCCAGGTCCCCGCTGCCGTGGATCTCGCCGACGCCCTGGAGACGCCGCCCACGGGCGGCGCAGTGAAGGTCGACGCGCAGGGCAAGAAGATCCTCCCGGACATCCCCGACGAGGAGTTCGAGAAGGACCTCGCGACGGACCCGACGCTCAAGGAGGACGAGAAGTCGTCCTACACACTGTCGGCGGCCGACGAGTCCGACGAGCCCGTCCAGCAGGTCATGGTCGCCGGCGCGACGGCCGACCCGGTCAAGGACTACCTCAAGCAGATCGGCAAGGTGTCGCTGCTGACCGCCGGCCAGGAGGTCGAGCTGGCCAAGCGCATCGAGGCCGGCCTGTTCAGCGAGGAGAAGCTCGCCAAGGGCGGCCGCATCTCGGAGAAGACGCGCGAGGAGCTGGAATGGATCGTCGTCGACGGTCGCCGCGCCAAGAACCACCTGCTCGAGGCCAACCTGCGCCTCGTGGTCTCGCTGGCCAAGCGCTACACGGGTCGCGGCATGCTGTTCCTGGACCTGATCCAGGAGGGCAACCTCGGCCTGATCCGCGCGGTCGAGAAGTTCGACTACACCAAGGGCTTCAAGTTCTCGACCTACGCGACGTGGTGGATCCGCCAGGCGATCACCCGTGCGATGGCTGACCAGGCCCGCACCATCCGCATCCCGGTGCACATGGTCGAGGTCATCAACAAGCTGGCCCGCGTCCAGCGCCAGATGCTGCAGGACCTGGGCCGCGAGCCCACGCCCGAGGAGCTCGCGATCGAGCTCGACATGACGCCCGAGAAGGTCGTCGAGGTCCAGAAGTACGGCCGCGAGCCGATCAGCCTCCACACGCCGCTCGGCGAGGATGGCGACTCGGAGTTCGGCGACCTGATCGAGGACTCGGAGGCGATCGTCCCGGCCGACGCCGTGTCGTTCACGCTCCTGCAGGAGCAGCTGCACGCCGTCCTCGACACGCTCAGCGAGCGCGAGTCCGGCGTCGTGTCGATGCG
>NZ_JAOPXQ010000009.1 GCF_025965075.1 Aeromicrobium sp. | reverse complement strand
CGTCAAGGCATCCGGGTTCGGTCGCGAGGGCGGGGCCGAGGGGATCGAGGAGTACCTGGAGACCAAGTACGTAGGAATGGCGATGTGACCTTCCTCCGCGGCCCTGCCCTCGCCCTCGACTGCGTAGCGTCACTCGCGGCGTGCAGCGGGTCGTCGGGCTCTGACGGACCGACGGGCACCGGGACGCCGACGCCCCGGGCGGCGGTCGACGAGTCAAAGGCGTGTGCGTACCTCACCGCGGCCGATCGCAGGACCCTGGCCGGCGTGGCGCTGGACGAGGTCGTCGCGGCGGACGCGCGCTCCGGCGGGTCCCAGTGCCGCTGGTCCAGCGACCGTGGCCTGATCGAGCTGACGTCGGTGACGTCGACGGCGTGGGCCAGGACGCTCCCGGCGGTCGTCCGGCAGCTGGGGGAGTCGTCCGAGGCCGGGACCGCGCAGGACCGCAAGGACCTCGCGAGGGCACGGAAGCTCCTCGCCGGGGCCGGCACGTTCGACGCCACGGAGGCCTGCGAGGCGTTCGGGACCCTCGCCGAGATCGACGGGTCCGCCAAGGACTCGAGCGTCGCGGTCAAGTACCTCCCCATCAGCACGTCCGAGGTCGGGGTCTCGGCGCAGGTGTGCTCCGACGGGGTGCTGACCTCGATCGTCTACTCCGAGCCGGGGCTCGTCGAGTCGCCGAAGTACGCCAAGGCCGTCACCGTCGCGCTCCGCGCGGCCCAGGCGCGCGCGACGGCTTAGGTCAGAACGACACGTCGGCCCGCCGGTCGTCGCCGCCAGGCCGGTCGCAGTAGGTCTGGCCGTCGGAGAACCGGACCCCGTCGGTGAAGCGCGCCTCGATCGTGCCCGAGCCGAACTGCTCGACGTACAGGCGCGAGTAGAGCCCGCCGAGGTCGAGCAGCTCGTCGTGCGTGCCCTGCTCGACCAGGAGGCCGTCCTCGAGCCCGAAGATGACGTCGGCGTTGTGGATCGTGCTGAGCCGGTGCGCGATCGCGATGGTCGTACGGTTGTGGGTCGCCCGCTCCAGGGCGTCCTGCACGAGCCGCTCGGTCTCGGTGTCGAGGGCGGACGTCGCCTCGTCGAGGATCAGGATGCGCGGGTCCATCAGCAGGACGCGGGCGATCGCCAGCCGCTGCTTCTCGCCCCCGCTCAACCGGTAGCCGCGCTCGCCGGTGATGGTCTCGTAGCCGTCGGCGAAGGACAGGATCCGGTCGTGGATGTTGGCGTCGCGGGCGGCCTGCTCGATCTCCTCGGCAGACGCGTCCGGCTTCGCGTACGCGATGTTGTCGCGGATCGAGCCGTGGAACAGGTAGGGCTCCTGGGTCACCATGCCGACCGCCTCGGCGACCGTGCCCATCGTGAGGTCGCGGACGTCGGTCCCGTCGATCAGCACCGCGCCCTCGTCGACGTCGTAGAAGCGGGGGACGAGATAGGTCATCGTGGTCTTGCCCGATCCGGACGGGCCGACGATCGCGGCGAGCTGACCGGGCTCGACGGTCAGCGAGATGCCCTCGAGCGCCCAGCCCTGCTCGGGGGCCGGCTCGGACCGGTCGATGCGGACGCCCGTGTCGCCGAACCGGTCGCGCGCGACGGTGCCGCTGAGGCTGCGCGGCTCGGGATAGCGGAAGAACACGTCGCGGAACTCGATCGCACCCTGCACGTGCTGCGGTTCGAGCGCCACGGCACCGGGACGCTGGGTGATGGCGGGCTCGAGGTCGAGGTACTCGAACAGTCGGCGGAACAGGGCCAGTGACGTCTGCACGTCGAGCGAGACGCGCATCAGCTGCAGCAACGGCATCTGCAGGCGGGCCTGCAGCTTCGTGAACGCCACGAGCGTTCCCGCGGTCAGCGCGCTGTCGCCCTGCAGCATGAAGCCCGCGACGAGGTAGATCAGCGCCGGCGTGATCGCGAAGAAGGTCTGCACCGTGGCGAAGAAGGCCCGCCCGGTCATGGCCTGGTCGACCTGCAGGCGGGTCTGCTCGCGGTTGGCCCGGCGGTACCGCTCGACCTCGGAGTCGGCCCGGTTGATCACCTTCGACAGCAGGATGCCCGAGACGCTGAGCGCCTCCTCGGTGATCGCGGTCATCTCCGACAGCGACTCCTGCGTGCGGCGGGCCAGCTTCTGGCGGCGCTTGCCGACCTGCAGCTGGATCCACACGAACAGCGGCATGACGATCAGGGTCAGCAGCGTCAGCTGCCACGACAGGATGACCATCGACACGAAGGCCGCGAGGACGGTCACGCTGTTCTGCAGGATCGAGGTCGCGGTGTCGGTCAGGACGGTACGCACGCCGGCCACGTCGTTGGCCAGGCGGGACTGGATCGCGCCGGTCTTGGTCGCGGTGAAGAACGCGAGCTCCATCTTCTGCAGGTGGGCGAACAGGTCGCCGCGCAGGTCGGCCATCGCCGAGTTGCCGATCGTGGAGGTCAGCCAGTTCTGGCCGATCCCGATCAGCGCCGTCACGATCGGGATGACGCACATGCCGACGACGAGCCAGACCAGCAGGTGGGTGCGGATGTCGCCGTCGGGCGGGAACAGCGCCTTGTCGAACACGGCCTTGGTCAGGAACGGGACGACCGAGGTCAGCACCGCCGCGACGACGACCGCGACGGCGACCGCGACCATCTTGCCGCGGTAGGGCCGCAGCATCCGGGCGATCCGGCCCAGGATCGGCGCGTTGTCGGCCCGGATCTCGTCGTCGCTCAGGTGCGTGACGGTGGGACCGTGATCGCCGCGGGGCATGGGTCCTCAGTCCTCGATCCGGGTCAGCGCGACCTCGGTGGCGTCGTCGTCGACGGGGACGAGGTCGGTCGTGCCCCACACGCCCACCTCGGTGCGCAGGGCGCCCCAGACGAACAGCTGCTCCGGCTCGGGGATCAGGGCCGGGTCGGCGACGAGCGAGAACTCCGCCGGCACGCCCGTGACGTCGAGCGCGGTCGCCGCGACGACCTCGCCGCCGGCGTCGACCAGCTTGACCGTCGCGACAGCGCCCGTCGGCACCGTGATGTGCTCGCGGATCGTCAGGGTGCCGGTGATGGTCAGGAGGTCGGAGGTCATGGGTTCGATGCTATGCCGACCGCTCGGCGACCGCTTCGTCGAACGATGTCGCCGGCCGGCCCAGCAGCCGGTCGATGTCGCCGCTGACGTGCTCGAGCTCGCCGTCGCGGATCGCGGTGTAGGTGCTGATCCACGCGTCGACCAGCCAGTCCGGGGCACCGTAGTGGGCCCGGCTGGCCCGGGCCTCCTCCAGCGTCTCGTCGACGAACCGGTGCGGCGTGCCGGTGATCTCGGTCAGGATCGTGGCGACGTCGGTCAGCGTCAACGCCTCGGGACCCGTCAGGTTGTAGGTCTGGTCGATGTGGTCGCGGGGGCTCTGCAGGACGTGGGCCACGACGGCGCCGACGTCGCGCTGCGACACCGCGGCGACGCGGCCGTCGCCGGCGGGTCCGCGGATCACGCCGTCGGTGGCGAACTCGGGCAGGATCTCGGCGTAGAAGTTGTCCCGCAGGAACGTCCACGCCAGGCCCGATGCGCGCAGGTGCTCCTCGGTCGCCCCGTGGTCGCGGCCGAGCGTGAACGCCGACGTGGCGGACGCGCCGACGAACGACAGGTAGACGACCTGCCGGACCCCCGCGGCCACGGCCGCGTCGATGAACGCCCGGTGGTCGTCGAGCCGGTGCTCGGACTCCGCGGCCGACACCATGAAGACCGTGTCGACGCCCTCGAGAGCGTCGACGCAGCCGGCGTCCCCGTAGACGACGCGACGCACATCGGCGTCGGGGATCCGCGGTGCGCGGTCGGGGTCGCGGACCAGCAGTCGCAGCGGCACCCCCGCCGCGGCCAGCAGGTAGGTGGCCACGCCGCCGACGGCGCCGGTGGACCCGGTCAGGGCGATGACTGTCATGCCGGGTGCAACCGCGCGGGCGGGGCCGGCATTCCGTCGGTGGGCGGCGGCACCGGGGACGGCGGGGTCATGGCCGGCGGCTCAGGCGACCGGCCGCGACGTGCCACGCGGCGCACACCAGGACCAGGCCGGCGACGAGCACGATGATCGACGAGACGGCGCCATGGAACGCCATCGCGTGCACGCCGACCGTCGCGTGGCCCAGCGCGGCGACCGCGCCCACCGCCGCGGCAGCGATCACGACGGTCGGCAGCGTGGCCGCCGGCAGGAGACGCGGCGGCCGGCCGGGTCGGACCGCGAGCGTACGCAGGTGGGTGGCGGTGAAGACGGCCACGACCAGGAGACCGCCGACGGCCGAGACGTACTGGCTCCAGCGCAGGCCGGCGATCCCGAGGTGGTCGGACCGCAACCAGCCGACGTGCTCGTAGCCCCACTGGTCGACATGCGTGAACGAGTCCCACACGACGTGGGTCAGCGCGCCGACGACCGCGCCGAGCGGGGCCAGGAGCCACTGCCGGCGGGCCAGCCGCGCCCGCACCGGGACCCGGTCGCGGATCGCGGCGGGGGACAGGTCCGCCATCGGGTCGCGCAGCGCCGTGAACCACAGCCACAGCACGGCCAGCGTGCCGACGACGTCGACCGTCAGGATGCCGGGAAGGCTGTGTGCGATCTCGTAGCCGCGCCGCGAGCCGAGGTAGAGCGGCACGTCCAGCACCATGCTGCCGGCGACCAGGGAGCTCAGCGGCAGCCCGAGCCGGCGCAGCGGCAGGACCGCGGCGGGGTGGGCGAGGGTCAACGGCACGTGACGAGCGTACGTTCAGCCGGTGGTGAACGGGGCTGTCCCGGCTGCCGGTCGGCGTGCTTGGTTGGGGGGCATGAGCAGCCTCCTGGTCCTGGGTGGGACGTCGTGGCTCGGCGGGCAGATCGCCCGGGCGGCGATCTCCCGCGGGCACGACGTGACCTGCCTGGCGCGGGGCGAGTCCGGCGAGGCACCCGCGTCGGCGATGTTCGTGCGCGCCGACCGGGCGGACCCGCGGGCGTACGACGCGGTGCGTGACCGCCGGTGGGACCTGGTGGTCGACGTGTCGCGCCAGCCCGGCCAGGTCCGGTCCGCGGTGGACGCGCTGGGCGACACGGCGGCGCACTGGACGTTCGTGTCGACCGGATCGGTGTACGCCGACCAGAGCGTCCCGCTGACCGAGGACTCGCCGCTGCTCGGGCCGCTCGACGGGACCGAGGCGGGCGCCGAGGAGTACGGCGAGGGCAAGGTCGCCTGCGAGGACGTCGTGCGGGAGCTGCCCCGCCACCTGGTCGTCCGCGCCGGGCTGGTCGGTGGGCCGGGGGACCAGTCGGACCGGCTGGGCTACTACGTCTCGAGGTTCGCGCTCGCGGGCAACGGGCCGGTGCTGGTGCCGGACGTCGCGGACCAGCCGATGCAGGTCATCGACGTGCGGGACCTCGCCGCGTGGATCGTCACGGCCGCCGAGGCCGGGACCACGGGCATCGTCCACGGGGTCGGTGAGCCTACGACGGTCGGCGCGCTGGTCGACGGGTCGGCCGTGGCCGCGGGCTTCCGCGGTGAGCGGGTCGGCGCCGACGAGGACTGGCTCCGCCGGCGCGACGTCGAGGAGTGGATGGGTCCCCGGTCGTTGCCGCTGTGGCTGCCGCCGAGCCACCACGGGATGGGGATGATGGCCGACGGCCGGGCGCTCGAGGAGGGCCTGCGGCGGCGCCCCCTCGTCCAGACCCTGCGCGACACCCTCGCCGACGAGCGGGAGCGTGGCCTCGACCGTCCGCGCCGGTCCGGCCTGGCCCGGGCCGACGAGCTCGAGCTGATCGCCGAGCTCAGGCCCTGAACCGGCGCAGTCGCAGGCTGTTGGTCACGACGAACACGCTGCTGAACGCCATCGCGGCGCCGGCGATGAGCGGGTTGAGGAAGCCCAGCGCGGCGAGCGGGATCGCAGCGACGTTGTAGGCGAAGGCCCAGAACAGGTTGCCCTTGATGGTCCGCAGCGTCGCACGCGACAGCCGGACGGCGTCGACCGCCGTCGCCAGGTCGCCCTTGACCAGGGTCAGGTCCGACGCCTGGATCGCGACGTCGGCGCCGGTGCCCATCGCGACGCCGAGATCGGCGGCGGCCAGCGCGGCGGCGTCGTTGACCCCGTCGCCGATCATGGCCACGACCCGGCCCTGCGCCTGCAGCTCGTGGATGACCCGCAGCTTGTCGGCGGGGGTCACGTCCGCGTCGACCCGGTCGATGCCGACCTCGGCCGCGACGGACCGGGCGACCGCGGCGTTGTCGCCGGTCAGCAGCACCGGCTCGAGCCCGAGGTCGCGCAGGTCCCGGACGGCGGTGGCCGAGGTCGGCTTGACGGTGTCGGCGACCGTGATCGAGCCGCGGTGGACGCCATCCCAGGCCACGGCGACGACAGTGCCCTCCGGGTGGTCCGGCTCGGGCGACGGCACCCCGTGCCGGCCCAGCCACGAGGGCCGCCCGACGAGCGCCCGCCGGCCCTGGACCGTGCCGCTGACCCCGAAGCCGGCGGCGTTGACGAAGTCGGTGACCGCGACGGGCTCGGCGAGGGTCGCGACGGCGCGGGCGATGGGGTGCTCCGAGGCGTGCTCGAGCGAGGCGGCGACGAGCCGCAGCTCGGCCTCGTCGACACCCGGCGCGGGGTCGACCGCGGTCACGCTCATCCGCCCGGTCGTGATCGTGCCGGTCTTGTCGAGCACGACGGTGTCGATCGCGCGGGTCGACTCCAGCACCTGCGGGCCCCGGATCAGGATCCCGAGCTGGGCGCCGCGGCCCGTGCCGACCATGAGCGCGGTCGGCGTCGCCAGACCCAGTGCACAGGGGCAGGCGATGATCAGCACCGCGACCGCGGCGGTGAACGCCTCGGTCCACGTGCCGCCGCCGAGCCGCCAGCCGGCCAGCGTCACGAGCGCCAGCCCGATGACGGCGGGTACGAACCACGCGGAGATCCGGTCCGCCAGCCGCTGCACGTCGGCCTTGCCCTCCTGGGCCTGCTCGACCAGCCGGGCCATCTGCGCCAGCTGGGTGTCGGCGCCGACCGCGGTGGCGCGGACGACCAGGCGGCCGCCCTGGTTGACCGTCGCGCCCGTCACGACGTCGTCGTGGCCGACGTCGACCGGGACGGACTCACCGGTCAGCATCGACTCGTCGACCGAGGACTCGCCGGAGACCACGACCCCGTCGGTCGCGACCTTCTCCCCGGGACGGACGACGAACAGCTCGCCGGCGTGCAGGTCGGCCAGCGCGACGGGCGACTCCCGACCGTCGCGCAGGACCGTGACGTCGCGGACGCCCAGGTCCATCAGGGCGCGGAGCGCGGCGCTCGACTGCGACTTGGCGCTGGCCTCCAGGTAGTGCCCGGCGAGGATGAACACCGTGACCGCCGAGGCGACCTCCAGGTAGATCTCGTCGTGGGCCGCGGACTCGGGCAGGAACGAGAACGACATCGTCATGCCTGGCATGCCGGCGTCGCCGATGAACAGCGCCCACAGCGACCACAGCCAGGCCGCCCCGACGCCGACGCTCACGAGGGTGTCCATCGTGGCGGCGCCGTGCCGGGCGTTGGTCCATGCGGCGCGGTGGAACGGCCAGGCGCCCCAGACCACGACGGGTGACGCCAGGGCCAGCGCGAGCCACTGCCAGCTGTCGAACTGGAACACAGGAACCATCGACAGCACGACGACCGGGATCGCCAGCGCGGCGGAGATCTTGAGCCGCTGCAGCATCGAGTCGGCGCCGTGCAGGTCGCCGTGGCCCGCGTGGTCGGCGGAGCCGACGGGCGGGGCGGGACGCGGGCCGGCCGCCGGACGTACGGACGCGGTGTAGCCGGTCTTCGTGACGGTGTCGATCAGCGACTGCACGTCGACGCCGGGCTCGAGGTCGACCGTGGCCTTCTCGGTGGCGTAGTTGACCGAGGCGGAGACCCCGTCGAGCCGGTTGAGCTTCTTCTCGACCCGCGTCGCGCACG
>NZ_JAOPXQ010000056.1 GCF_025965075.1 Aeromicrobium sp. | reverse complement strand
TGCCTCGACGGCCGCAAGTACTTCGAGTGCAAGTACTACTCCGAGTGGACCACGGCCTGGACCTTGATCACGGGCTAGGCACGCATCACCGTCGACACCGCCCGCGCCCCCGCCCCCCCCCCGAGTGGGACGGGTGCGCGGGCGGTGTCGACGGTCATGCGTGCCTAGCCCTTGATCTCGGTCCAGGCCTTGGTCCACTCGGAGTAGTCCTTGCACTCGACGTCCTTGCGACCGTCGAGGCACTCCGCGACCGGCGTGCGCCAGTACCAGAGCTTGGACGCGAACTCCTCGTCACCGGCCTTGTACGAGTCGCAGAACCCGGGATCGCTCGCGAAGTCGCAGGCCTCCTGGCTGTTCGGCGCCTCACCGAAGTACTCCGTCGCCTGGGCGTTGGCCTCCGGCGAGTCGATGTAGTTCAGCCACGCGTACGCGCAGTTGGGGTTCTTGGCGTGCGACGAGATCATCCAGGTGTCGGACCAGCCGGTCGCGCCCTCCTCGGGGAGGATCGCCTTGACCTTGGTCTTCTTGGTGTCGATCGAGTTGACGATGACCTGCCACGTCGTACCGAGGACCGAGTCGCCGGTCTCGAACGCCGAGATCTCCTTGAGGTAGTCCGACCAGTACTCACCGATGTTGCCGCGCTGCGCCTTCAGCAGGTCCACCGAGGCGTCGAACTGCTTCTGGTCGAGGGCGTACGGGTTCTTGATCTTGAGCTCGGGCTGGGTCTTCATGAGGTAGAGCGCGGCGTCGGCGATGTAGATCGGCGAGTCGTACGCCGTGATCTTGCCCTTGTACTTCGCCATCTCGTCGGGCTCGAACACCGCGGACCACGAGGTCGGGGCCGGAGAGACCTCGTCCTCGTTGTACATCAGCAGGTTGGCGCCGTAGCCGTGCGGCACGCCGTAGTGCTTGCCGTCGAAGGTGTTCCAGTCCTGGTCCTTGAGGAAGTCGAAGACCTTGGCGTAGTTGGGGATCAGGTCGGTGTTGACCTCGACGGCCTCCTTCGACGCGACCATGCGCGCCGTCAGGTCACCCGAGGCCACGACGACGTCGTAGTCACCGGTCTTGGCGAGGTTGAACGCCTCGTCCGAGGTGCCGTACGTCTTGGAGGTCACCTGGCAGCCGGTGTCCTTCTCGAACTTCGAGACCCAGTCGACCTTGGGGTCGTTGCTGCCGTCCTCGACGTAGCCGGGCCACGCCAGGATCGAGACCTTGCCCTCGGTCTTGCCGAGCTTGGTCGGGACCTCGGACGCGGAGTCCGAGTCGCTGCCGCCGCACGCGGCGAGCGCGACGAGCGCGCTGCTGGCCAGCAGGGCGCCGAGTGCCCTCCTGCGGTGTGTCGTCGTTCTCATCGCTGTCTCCATCTCTTTCGTGGGGGTGGGAGTGTCGTCCGGGGGTTCGGTGGGGCGGTGTGGAGTTGTGCGGCGGTCTCAGGCCAGCGGGACCAGGTCGTCGAGCGACCACGTGGCGACGACCGTCTCGCCGCGCTGCTCCCGCCTCGTCCGTCCGCCGATGCTCTGCTCGAGCACGACCAGTCGGGTGCCGTCGTCGAGCAGGACGTGGATGCGGTGCCCCGTGCCGAGATAGATCGACTCGGAGATCACGCCCTCGGCGCTGATGACGCCGTCGCCGGCAGCCGTCGTGCCGGGGGCGCCGAGCGCGACCTTCTCGGGCCGCAGCGCGTGGGTGCCGTCCCGGCCGAACAGCCGCTGCGAGGCGGCCGGGTCGAAGATGTTGGACGTGCCGACGAACGACGCGACGTACTCCGTCGTCGGGTGCTCGTAGATCTCCCGCGGGGTGCCGAGCTGCACGATCTTGCCGTCGCTGAAGACCGCGACCCGGTCGCTCAGCGTCAGGGCCTCCTCCTGGTCGTGGGTCACGAAGACGAAGGTGATGCCGAGGTCGCGCTGCAGCTGCTTGAGCTCGACCTGCATCTGCTCACGGAGCTTGAGGTCCAGCGCGCCGAGCGGCTCGTCGAGCAGCAGGACCTTGGGCCGCACGACGATCGCGCGGGCCAGCGCGATCCGCTGGCGCTGCCCGCCGGACAGCTGGCCGGGGCGCCGGTCGGCGAGGTGGGCGAGCTGGACCGTGCCGAGCGCCTCGGTGGCCTGCTTGCGGCGGGCCGCCTTCTTGACCCCGCGGACCCGCAGGCCGTACGCGACGTTGTCCAGGACGCTCATGTGCGGGAAGAGGGCGTAGTCCTGGAAGACCGTGTTGACGTCCCGGTCGAACGGCGCCCGCCCCGTGACGTCCTCGCCGGCCAGCTCGATCGTCCCGGCGGTGACCTGCTCGAAGCCTGCGATCAGCCGCAGCACCGTCGTCTTGCCGGACCCCGACGGACCCAGCATCGAGAAGAACTCGCCGTCGGCGATGTCCAGGTCCACCCCGTCGACGGCCCTGACCTCACCGAAGTGCTTGCTCAGCCCCCGCAGGGAGATCGCGGTCCCGGCGGGCGGCCCGGACGGCGCCTCGGCGACGGTGGAGGTGCTGACTGTCATGCGTGGGCTGCCCCTCGGACGAGCTGGTGAGTGACCTGGGCCACATGGGTGACAAAATCATATGGGACCAGATATTAATTGGCTAGGTCCCGTTTGCAACGATCGTGTCAACGTCGTCAGGAGGTGCGCAGTGGCAACCGTCCGCCGTCCCGCCACGCGCGCCAGGTCCGCCATCTTCGCCCCGCTGGGCGACGAGGGCCGCGCCGTCCGCGTCGAGAACCGGCTCGCCGAGGCGATCCGCTCGGGCGTCCTGACCCACGGCGAGCGCCTCCCCAGCGAGCCCGAGCTCGCCGCGATGCTGGGCGTCGCGACCGTCACGGCCCGCGAGGCGCTCGTCGCGCTGCGCGCCCAGGGACTCGTCACCACGACCCGCGGCCGGGGCGGCGGGAGCTTCGTGACCCGGCCCGAGCCCGACGGGGTCGTCGAGCTCAACAGCCGCCTGGCCGCGATGTCCCGGGTCGAGCTGCGGGACCGCGGGACGCTCTACGGCGTGATCCTCGCCGGCTGCGCCGAGCTGGCCGCCGAGCGCTCCGACCTCAGCGACGTCGAGGGGCTGCGCCTCCTGCTGGTCGAGCCCGACGAGGACGATGTCGCGGTGTGGCGGCACGCCGACTCCGAGCTCTACCTGTCGCTGTCGGCCGTCACCCAGTCGGCCCGGATGGCCCGCGAGGTCGTCCGGCTCGAGGCCGACTTCGGCGCCCTGCTCCGACTGCCGCTGTCCGACGACGGCTTCCGGGCCGCGACCCACGCCCGCCACGCCGCGCTCGTCGACGCCATCGAGCGGCGCGACGCCGCCGGCGCCCGCACGTGTGTGCGGGAGCATGTCTCCGATGCCCTCGAAAGGCTGGCAGACCTGCATGCGGCAGTGTCATGATCGAAGGACACCCGGTCCACGCAGCGTCGAGAGGAGCACCCGATGACGGTCCAGACCGCTGAGCTCGCGGCGTGCGTCGACCGGGTCGAGCAGCACTTCCACGGGCTCCTCACCGAGCTCGAGGCGATGCGCGCGATCCTCGTCGACCGGTTCGACCGCGGCCCCGTCGACTCCACCGTCGCCCGCACCGCGATCGAGCCGACCGTCAAGGCGTTCCTCGGCTCGTCCGACATCGTCGGGGCCGGCTACGTCGCCGCCCGCGACGCCCTCAGCGACACCCCGCTCTACCTCGCGTGGTGGCAGGGCGACGACCAGCACCTGCTGGCCGAGGCCGACGCCCCGGGCACCAACGACCCGCTCGACTACACCCGGCACCCGTGGTTCCGCACCCCCGAGCGCACCGGCGAGCCGCACGTCACCGGCCCCTACGTCGACTTCGTCTGCACCGACGAGTACGTCATGACGTCCACGGCGCCGGTCGTCTCGCGGGGCCGGATGGTCGGCGTGGTCGGGGCCGACACCCTCGTCGAGACCCTCGAGAAGCTGCTCCTGCCGACCCTGGGCGCCGCCGGCGCGACGCTCGTCAACGATCTCGGCCGCACCGTCGTGTCGGCCGATCCGCACCTGGCCACGGGGAGCCTGCTGGACCTCGGCGCCTACCCCGAGGTCGTGGCGTGCGACCGGCTGCCGCTGTCCGTCCTCCGCCCCTGACTCGGTAGCCTGACGGCGTGGATCAGCACGCCCGCGGGGCACAGCACGCCCGCGGGGCACAGCACGTGCAGCGCATCGGCCGGTCCCGGCTGTTCGTCGAGCCGCCCATCCGGATCCTCGGCCCGCTCGTGATCCGCGCCGACACCCGCATCGGGGCGTTCAGCGAGATCGCCCGCCAGGTCGAGGTCCAGGCCGCGACCCTGGGCCGCTACTGCGAGATCGGCCCCGGCTGCCTGCTCGGCGCGACGGGCCACCCGACGACCTGGCTCAGCGTCTCGGCGTTCCAGTACAAGAAGGGCGCCTGGAGCTGGCACCCCTCAGCGGCCGACGCCGAGGTCATCGATCCCGAGGCCGGTGGCCGCCAGTCGTTCCGCAGCGTCGGCCCCGACCTGGCCACGATCGGCAACGACGTGTGGCTGGGCGCCAACGTCGTCGTGCTGCGCGGCGTCACGATCGGGGACGGGGCGATCGTCGCCGCCAACGCCGTCGTCACCAAGGACATCCCGCCCTACACGATCGCCGCCGGCATGCCCGCCACGGTCATCCGGCCCCGCGTCCCCGACGACCTGCGCGACGAGCTGCTGGCCCTGCAGTGGTGGCGGCACTCCCCCAACCAGCTGAGTGGCACACCGTACGACGACCCGGCCGCCGCGGCCGCTCACCTCGCGGGACGCATCGGCGACCTCGAGCCGTACGACCCGGGGTTCGTCGAGCTCGCCAAGCCCCCACGCCGGGCCGCCGCACCGCAGAAGAAGCGCCGCCGCCTCTTCTGAGCCGGTGCACCAGTCGCCCTACCCCGGCGGGAGCGGTGCACTAGTCGCCCAACCCCGGCGGGAGCGGTGCGCCAGTCGCCCTATCAGGGGCCGGTAGGGCGACCCCTGCACCGCCCCCCCAGGGGTCAGTGATCGCGGAGCGCCTTGACCAGCTCCGACTTCTTCTTGCCGGAGTAGTGGGTGAGGCCGAGCTCCTTGGCCCGCTTGCGCAGCTCGGGGACGGTCCAGTCGTCGTACGACCCGGACTTCCCGCCCTGGGCCCCGACCGAGGACGTCGACCGACCCTTCTGCGCCGCGGCGTTGGAGATCCGTGCCGCCTTCTCCTTCGACGCACCCTGGTCGCGGAGGTCCTCGTACATCTTCGGCTTCTTGATGCTGCTCGCCATGGCGTGCTCCTCTCGTGGTGTCGACTCTCGTCGTCGACGTGCCCGCGCCGGGTCGGGCCAAACCCCCTTCGTCTTGCGAGGTGCGCGCGCCGCGGGGTCCAATGGGGCATGCGATCCATCTGGAAGGGCGCGATCAGCTTCGGCCTGGTCAGCGTGCCGGTCAAGGTCTACAGCGCGACCGAGAGCCACGACGTGTCCCTGCACCAGGTCCACGGCAAGGACGGCGGCCGGATCCGCTACCAGCGGCGCTGTGAGGTGTGCGGCGAGGTCGTCGACTACAAGGACATCGACAAGGCGTACGACAACGGCGAGCAGACCGTCGTCCTGACCGACAAGGACCTCGCGTCGCTGCCCGCCGAGCGCAACCACGAGATCGAGGTCGTCGAGTTCGTCCCGGCCGACCAGGTCGACCTGCTGCGGCTCGACCGGGCCTACTACCTCGAGCCCGAGGCCAAGACCCTGAAGCAGTACACCCTGCTGCGGCGGGCCCTGGAGGACTCCGACCGGACCGCGATCGTGCGCTTCGCGCTGCGGCAGAAGACCCGGCTCGCGGCGCTGCGGGTCAAGGGCGACGTCCTGCTGCTGCAGACCCTGCTGTGGGACGACGAGGTACGCGACCCGTCGTTCGACGTGCTCAAGGAGAGCCCCCAGATCAGCCAGAAGGAGCGGGACATGGCCGCCCAGCTGGTCGACTCCCTGGCCGGCGACTTCGACAGCTCTCAGTTCACCGACGAGTACCAGGAGCAGCTGCGGACCCTGGTCGAGGCCAAGCTAGAGCAGGGCGACACGCTCGACACGTCCACGACGTTCGGGGAGTCCGACGAGGACACCGACGACGCCGAGGTCGTGGACCTGATGGAGGCACTCAAGCGCAGCGTCGACCGCAAGAAGGCGGCCCGGTCCGGCGACGCCGCCGAGACGCCGGCCAAGAAGACCGCCGCCACGAAGGCACCGGTCAAGAAGACGGCTGCCAAGAAGACGGCGGCCAAGAAGGCACCCGCGAAGAAGGCCGCGACCAAGAAGACCGCCGCGAAGAAGACGCCCGCCAAGAAGGCCGAGAAGGCCAGCTGACTAGTCGCGGGCCCGCCCGTTGGCCGACGCGCTGTTGGTCGACGCACTGTTGGTCGGGACATTGTTGGTCGACGCCCCGGCCGACACGGTCTCGGCGAACGACGCCTCGGGCGATCCGCGGTGCTGCACGACCCACTCGGCGACGTGCCGCAGCTTGACGTTGTGCGCCTGCGACTGCCGGCGGAGGAACTCGAACGCCCGGTCCTCGTCGAGGTCGTAGCGCTCCATCAGGATGCCCTGCGCCTGCCCGATGAGCTTGCGGGCGTCGATCGCGACCTGCAGGCCCTCCTCGTTGTGGGCGTTGGCCAACCCCACCGAGGCATGGCGGACGAAGATCGTCGCGACCGCGAGGTCGTCGTCGTCGAACGCGTTGAACCGGTTGGCATACAGGTTGAGCGACCCGTAGCGCCGCGACCGGGTCTCCAGGCGCAGGCTCAGCGCGCTGCGGATCCCGAGGTCCGCGACCGCGGGACCCCACTTGGGCCAGCGGCCGTCGACGGAGACGTCCGGCGACAGGTACATCGCGTCACCCTCGATCGAGTCCAGGCACGGGCCCTCGTCGTGGATGATCTGCAGGTTGTGCGCCTCACCGACCCGCGCCGACGTCGCCGAGGCGGTCTCGATCTGGTTGCGGGCGTGCACCAAGAGGACACCGGCGTCATCGCAGCCGGTCGCGACCTTGGCATATTCGGTGATGCGCTCGATCGTGTCCTCGGCCGTCGGCTGCTCGTGCAGCTCCAGCGCCATCTGCGAGAAGAACGTCGAGGTGTCCACGTGTCCGCTCCTCAGCGAATAGGTGTCAGTCATGGGAAGACAATCGTGCCACCCAGTTTGCCATGCCATGACACGGGTATGTCGGTATCTGGGCGTCGCGCACACCCGGACCCCTCACCCATCGACCCGGAGGCACTGCATGAGCACCGACCTTCAGCTCGGCGCAGCGACCGTCACGCTGTTCGGAGAGCGTGACGCCCTGGACATCGCCCTGAGCGACGAGCTGGGCCGACGCGGCTGCGGCACACATTCCATCTCGATCCCCGTGGGCTGGCTGCACACGACGCGGTACGCCGTCCTGCGCCTCGAGACGGTCAGCGGCGATCTGGCCCTGCGGGAGCTGACCGACCAGGACGAGCCGGCGTCGCATGTCGTGGCCGTGTGCGAGCGACCCGCCAACAGTGGTGACGCGTCCCGCATCGAGGAGCTGTGCCGCCAGTGCGGCGATCACCACGACGTCTCCCTGATCTGGCACGCGCCGATGGGCGAGTCCCCCGTCCTGGACACCCGGTCCGGCAGGGCACCCGACCCGGCCGACCTGGCCAGCACGATCGCCGACGAGATCGGCCTGCAGTACGACGCGACGGACACGCCGTCGTTCGCGACCCAGACCTACGCCTCGCCCGACCGGTAGCCGATCCGACACCCGGGCCGGAACGCACGACGGGTCCCGGGCTGCGTGAGCCCGGAACCCGTCGCCCTCGAGCTACGCGGTCTCGGACTCGTTCTCGTTCAGCGTGGCCTTGGAACGGAGCTGGTCCAGCAGCTTGGACAGCCGGCGGGAGACCTGCATCTGGCTGACCCCGACGATGTCGGCGATCTCCTGCTGCGTCTTGTCCTCGACGAACCGGAGGTGCAGGAGCTTGCGCTCCTCGGCCTCGAGCTTCTCGCACAGCGGGCCGACCGTCACCCAGTCGTCGATGAAGTCGTAGGACTCCTCGCGCCAGGAGATCGTCTCGCCGAGCGGCTGGCCGCCGTCGCGGACCGGCTGGTCGAGCGACGTCGGGGAGAAGCAGCCTCGTGCCGCCATCGCCTCGCGGACCTCGCTGATGTCGGTGCCCAGCTCGTCGGCGATCTCGGCCGCACCGGGCGCCGTGGCGTCGGACTGCATCCGGCGCTCGGTCGCCGCCGTGATGTCGGCCTGCAGCTGCTGGATGCGACGCGGGGGACGGACGCCCCACGAGTGGTCGCGGAAGTGCTTCTTGATCTCGCCGAGGATCGTCACGGTGGCGAACGGGACGAACTCACCGCGGTCGTGGCGGAAGCCACGGATCGACTTGACGAGGGCGAAGTTGGCGACCTGGACGAGGTCCTCCAGGTCGACTCCGCGACCGGAGTAACGACCGGCGAGGTGGCGGGCGAGCCCGAGGTATCGACGGACGATCTCGTCCTCGAGCATGGCGCGCTCGGCGCCGGATGCGGCGGCCGCGGCCTCGATGAGCTCGGAACTGTCGTCCTGCTCGTGCTGGCGTGTGGGTGTTGCGTTCACGATGTCCCCCTGAGGGAATGTCGATCAGTGCCCAGCTGCTGCTCAACCGGCCTCCCAACCTTGGCACCGATCGGCCCCACAAGCAAGCGAGTTCGGTACAGATGGGCCACAATTCATAGTTCGAAAGAACTATTCGTCACGATCGCGTGGCACGACGGGGTGTTTCGGCGCCGGTCAGCCGGGTATGCAGGGAGTACGTGACCGGTCGCGAAAGGACCACGATGCCCCGTAGGAAGGACACGCTCGACGTGTCCGTCGCGGGCCACCGGCTGCGGCTGACGCATCCGGACAAGGTGATCTACCCGTCCACCGGGACGACGAAGGCCGAGGTCATCGCCTACTACCAGGACATCGCGCCGCACCTGCTGCCGCACGTCGCGGGCCGGATCGTGACCCGCAAGCGCTGGGTCGACGGGGTCGGCACGGCCGCCAAGCCCGGTGAGGTGTTCTTCGAGAAGAATCTCCCGGACTCGGCGCCGACCTGGATCCGCCGGGTTGAGATCCAGCACAGCGACCACGTCAACACCTATCCGGTGTTCGAGGACGCGGCCGCGCTCGCCTGGGCCGGGCAGGTCTCCGCGCTCGAGCTGCACGTCCCGCAGTGGCGGGTCGACCGGCACGACGCTCCGCAGAACCCCGACCGGCTGGTCCTGGACCTCGACCCGGGGCCTGGCGCCGGCCTGCCCGAGTGTGTCGAGGTCGCCAAGGTCGCCCGGACGATGCTGCGGGACCTGGGGCTCGAGGCGTGCCCCGTCACGAGCGGCAGCAAGGGCCTGCACCTCTACGCCGCGCTGGACGGCACGCACGACGCCGACTACGTCAACCGGTTCGCCAAGCAGCTCGCCGGGGCCCTGGAGGAGGAGCTGCCCGAGCTGGTGGTCAGCTCGATGAAGAAGAGCCTGCGCGGCGGCAAGGTCCTGGTCGACTGGAGCCAGAACAACCGCAACAAGACCACGATCGCGCCCTACTCCCTGCGCGGCACCACCGAGCCGCGCGTCGCGGTCCCCCGGACCTGGCGCGAGCTCGACGACCCCGACCTGCGACACCTCACGATGGACGAGGTCGTCGCCCGGATGAAGCGGCGCAAGGACCCCATGGCCGCCCTCGCCGCCCCACTCGCGAGCGAGGACCGGCTGACCGCCTACCGGTCGATGCGCGACGCGTCGAGGACGCCCGAGCCGGTGCCGGACGGGGTTGCGACCGGCTCGGCCGGCCAGACGTTCGTGATCCAGGAGCACCACGCCAGCCGGCTCCACTACGACTTCCGGTTGGAGCATGATGATGTGCTCGTGTCGTGGGCGCTGCCCAAGGGCGTACCGGCCACCACCAAGAAGAACCACCTCGCCGTGCAGACGGAGGACCACCCGTTGGAGTACGCCACGTTCGAGGGCACGATCCCGGAGAAGGAGTACGGAGGAGGCACGGTCACGATCTGGGACAGCGGCACGTACGAGCTCGAGAAGTGGAAGCCTCGGGAGATCATCGTGACGCTCACCGGACGCGAGGGCGGCGGCCTCGGGGGCCGACGCAAGTACGCACTGATCAAGACAGACGACAACTGGCTCATCCACCGGATGAAGCTCTCCTGACCAACGCACGACATCACCGAAGGAGCACCACATGCCGTTCAAGAAGAAGACCTTCCGCGACAAGCTCGAGGCACAGCTGAGCGAGCTCGCCGAGCAGACCGACGAGCTGCGCAAGCAGGTCGTCGAGCGGGCCCCGGGCGTCCGCGACCAGATCGTCGAGCAGAGCAACGAGCTGGCCAGGCAGGTCGCGGTCAAGGCGCCGGTGGTCCGCGACCAGATCGTCGCCGCGCTCCCCGACCGCGAGCAGCTGCTCGACCTGCGCGACGAGCTGTTCGAGCGCCTGCCGGAGAACGTCCAGGAGAAGCTGCCCGAGAAGGTCAAGCCCAAGCGCACCCGCCTGCGCAAGGTCGCCGCGGTCGGCGTCCTGACGGGTGCGGGCGCCGCGGCGTTCGCGATCCTCAAGCGTCGCGGCGAGACGTCCTCGGCCTACCCGGCCCCCACGCCGGCAACGACCCCGCCGCCGACGACGACCGCTCCGCCGACCGTGGCGCCGGCACCGGCCACCCCGACCGCCGCCGACCTGCTCGACGAGGCCGGCGACCCGCAGCACAAGGCGCCGACCACCTAGTCCCGCCGCATCGACCTGACGCCGGCCCGACACCCACGGTGCCGGGCCGGCGTCGTCGTTCCCGCACGAGCACATTGGGTGCGATCGGGGCGAATTCGATCCGGGGGATCGGGTACGTCACCCGTGATGAGCCACAGAACGTTGACACTCGTCCGACCGCGACCGAGCGGGACTCCCGGCTCGGTGAAACACTCAACAGGATCACGACGGCCCCCGAGCCGCGAGGAGGTGGGTGAGAGCGTGTTGTCGTTCCCCCAGAAACCAGCCCTCGCACGATCGGCCGCCGAGCTGCCGGACGCCGAGGCGATGCCCGGCGGCGCCGTCTACGAACCCAAGTTCGACGGTTATCGCGCTCTGCTCTTCGTCCATGCCGGCGAGTGTCGGATCCAGTCGCGCGCCGGCCGGGACGTGACCCACGCCTTCCCCGAGATCGCGGCCGCCGCGGTCTCGAGCCTGCCCTCGGGCGTCGTGATCGACGGCG
>NZ_JAOPXQ010000022.1 GCF_025965075.1 Aeromicrobium sp. | reverse complement strand
GCCCAAGGGCGCGATGATGACGCACCGCGCCCTGGTGCACGAGTACCTGTCGTCGATCGTCGCGCTCGACCTGGCCGACGACGACGAGCCGCTGCACCCGATGCCGCTGTACCACTCGGCCGGCATGCACGTGTTCCTGATGCCCTATCTGGCGGTCGGCGCGACGAACCACCTGATGGAGACGCCCGACATCCCCGAGATCCTGCGTCTGGTGGAGGAGCGCGCCCTGCGGTCGCTGTTCCTCGCACCGACCGTGTGGGTGCCGCTGTCCCAGCACCCCGACTTCGCGACACGGGACCTGAGCAGCCTCCGCAAGGCGTTCTACGGGGCGTCGATCATGCCCCAGCCGGTGCTCGTACGCCTGCAGGAGGCGCTGCCCGAGCTGGGCTTCTGGAACTGCTTCGGGCAGTCCGAGATCGGCCCGCTCGCGACCGTCCTGCGGCCCGAGGAGCACGCCGAGCGTGCGGAGTCCTGCGGCCGGTCGGTCCTGTTCGTGGAGATCCGGGTCGTCACCGAGGACGGGTCCGACGTCCCGGCGGGGGAGGCCGGCGAGGTCGTCTACCGCTCACCGCAGCTGTGCGAGGGCTACTGGGGCAAGCCCGAGGAGACCGCCGCGGCGTTCCGTGACGGCTGGTTCCACTCCGGCGACCTGGTGCGGGTCGACCAGCAGGGCTACCTGACGGTCGTCGACCGGATCAAGGACGTCATCAACACCGGTGGCGTGCTGGTCGCCTCCCGGGAGGTCGAGGACGCGATCTACTCGCACCCCGCCGTCGCCGAGGTCGCCGTCATCGGCACGCCCGACGAGCGGTGGATCGAGGCCGTCACGGCGGTCGTCGTGACCAAGGCGCCGGTCACCCCCGAGGAGATCGTCGCCCACGCCCGGCAGAGCCTGGCGGGCTACAAGGTCCCCAAGCACGTCCACCTGGTCGACGAGCTGCCGCGCAACCAGTCCGGCAAGCTGCTCAAGCGGGTCCTGCGCGACGACCTCGAGGCCGCGACCGACTGAGCCGGGGCCTCAGAGCTCGCGGTGCACCTTGTGCGCCGCGGCCTGGGCCAGCGGCTTGAGCACCATGAGGTCGATGTTGACGTGGGACGGACGGGTCGCGACCCACGTGATCGCGTCCGCGATGTCCTCGGCGACGAGCGGCTCGCGGACGCCGGCGTAGACCGCGTCGGCCCGCGACTCGTCGCCGGCGAACCGGTTGAGCGCGAACTCGTCGGTGCGGACCATGCCCGGCGCGATCTCGGTGATCCGGACGGGCCGGCCGTTGAGCTCGAGCCGCAGCGTCTCGGTCATCGCCGCGACCCCATGCTTGGCCGACACGTAGCCGCCTCCGCCCTCGTACGGGACGTGGCCCGCGGTCGAGCCGAGGTTGACGATCGTCCCGGCACCGCTCGCGACGAGGGCCGGGAGCAGGGCCTGGGTCACCAGGAGCGTGCCGATGACGTTGACCTCGTACATCCGGCGCCAGTCGTCGACGTCGCCGGACTCGACCGGATCGGTGCCGATCGCGCCGCCGGCGTTGTTGAGCAGCAGGTCGAGCGAGGAGCCCACGGTTGCGGCGAGTGCGGCGACCTGGACCTCGTCGGTCACGTCGCAGACCACCGCGGTGCCGCCGATCTCGGTGGCGAGGGCCCGGACCCGGTCGCGCCGACGGGCGGCGCAGAACACGTGGTATCCCGCCGCGGCGAGGGATCTGGCGGTGGCGGCGCCGATGCCGCTGCTGGCTCCGGTCACGACTGCGGTGGGCATGTCGCCATCGTCTCAGATCCCCGGACGGGTGCCCCGTGCGGAGCACTGGGAATGGCGGAGTGGGCCCCGGGTGAGACGATGGATCCGAAAGGCAGGCTGCCCATGCTCCAGCGGATCGCGATGCTCTCGGCGCACACCTCGCCGCTCGAGCAGCCGGGCAACGGCGACGCGGGCGGCATGAACGTGTACGTCCTCGAGCTGTCCCGCCAGCTCGCCTCCCGCGGCATCGAGGTCGAGATCTTCACCCGGGCGACGTCCCGGCACCAGCCCCCGACGGTCGACGCCGAGCCCGGGATCACGGTGCACCACGTCGCGGCCGGCCCGTTCGAGGGCCTGGAGAAGAACGACCTGCCGTCCCAGCTCTGCAGCTTTGTGCGCGACGTCCTGCGCGCCGAGGTCGAGCGCGAGCCGGGGCACTTCGACCTGGTCCACTCCCACTACTGGCTGTCCGGCCAGGTCGGCACGGTCGCGCGCGAGCGCTGGAACGTACCCCTGGTGCACACGATGCACACCATGGCCAAGGTCAAGAACGCGATGCTCGCCGAGGGGGACGCGGCCGAGCCGATCGGCCGCATCTACGGCGAGGAGGAGATCGTCCGCCTGGCCGACCGGCTGATCGCCAACACCGCCGAGGAGCGCCGCGAGCTGATCGAGATGTACGCCGCCGAGCCCGACCGGGTCGCGGTCGTCCACCCGGGGGTCGACGTCAAGGTGTTCCGCGCCGGCCGCCAGGACGAGGCGCGCCAGTCCCTCGGGATCGCGGCCGACACCGCGTTGCTGCTGTTCGCCGGACGGATCCAGCCGCTCAAGGCGCCGGACGTCGTGCTCAAGGCCGCCGCCGAGATGCTGGCGCTGGACCCGTCGCTGCGCGAGCGCCTGGTCGTCGCGATCGTCGGCGGGGCGTCCGGCTCGGGGCTCGACCAGCCGTCGGCACTGACCGACCTCAGCGACGAGCTGGGCCTGGGGGGCGTCGTGCGGTTCGTCCCGACCGTGAGCCAGCGGGAGCTCGCCGACTGGTACGCCGCAGCGTCCGTCGTGTGCGTGCCGTCCCACAACGAGTCGTTCGGTCTCGTCGCGATCGAGGCCCAGGCCTGCGGGACGCCCGTCGTCGCCGCCCGGGTCGGCGGGCTGTCGACCGCGGTGTCCGACGGTGTCACGGGGGTCCTGATCGACGGGCACGACCCGGTCGACTACGCCCACGCGATCCACCCGCTGCTGACCGATCCCGACCTCCGCGAGGCCATGAGCCAGAAGGCCGTCCGTCACGCCGAGGGATTCGGCTGGGACGTCACCGCGGACCGTACGCTCACCGTCTACCGCGAAGCCGTTGACGCCCACCGAGAGGCCCATTCATGACCACCGAGGTCCGCCGCACCATCACGGAGACGCTCGAGGCGGCCGAGCTGGCCTACACCGAGCACCAGCCGGGGACGTTCGAGGTCACGCTGCCGGGCGAGCGCAAGCTGCAGACGACGTGCCGGCTCGAGATCGGCCGGCACGCGCTCGGCATCCACGCGTTCGTCGCCCGCAACCCCGACGAGAACCACCAGGTCGTCTACCGCTGGCTGCTCGAGCGCAACCTCAAGATGTTCGGTGTCGCGTTCGCGGTCGACTCAGCGGGCGACATCTACCTCGACGGTCGCCTGCCGCTGGAGGCCGTGACGGCCGACGAGCTCGACCGGATCCTCGGGGCCGTGCTGACGTACGCCGACGAGTCGTTCAACACGATCCTCGAGCTCGGCTTCGCCACGTCGATCCGCAAGGAGTGGGAGTGGCGAGAGTCCCGGGGCGAGTCGACGCGCAACCTCGACGCGTTCAAGCACCTCAAGCCCTGACCTGCACACCGGCGGGCGGGGGCGCGCCACTTCCCACGTGACGAGATGCGTCCGGCGCCGGCCCGCCAGCCCCTTGACTGGGCCCGTCATGCTGATCGTCTCGCACGGTGCCCAGGGGCCGCCGACCGCTCGCGTGCTGAGCCACGTCCGGCGCGGTGGTGTCGTGATGCGCGAGGACCTGGTCGAGTCGACCGGTCTGAGTGCGCCGACGGTGTCCCGGGCCGTGACGGCGCTGGTCGACGCGCGGCTGGTCCGCCTCCGCCCCGACATGGGCCGGGTGGGTGCGACCGGACGCCCCAGCATCCCGCTGCAGCTCGACTCCCGCAGCCACGCCGTCATCGGGATCCACGTCGGCCTGACCCGGACGACGATCGCCCGGGTGGACCTCCGCGGACGAGTGCTCGAGTCCGCCGAGTCCGCGACCCCCGCAGGCCTCGACGACCTGGTCGCGCTGCTGGAGGACGGGATCGGCGTGCTGCGAGCCCATGATCGGCTGATCGTGTCGGTCGCGATCGTGGCGGCGTGGACGGACCTCGGTCTCGACCGCACCGCCCTGGCGTCCCGGGTGGGGGACGGGCTCGGGGTGGTGGTCTCCACGGCTGACCACATCACGGCGGCCGCCGCGGCCGAGCACGCCGTGGGATCGCGCGGAGCCGGGGCCACGACGGCGTACGTCTATGCGCGCGACACGATCGGCTACGCCGTGGTCGAGGAGGGGGCGACGGGCTCCATGATCTCCCGCTCGTCGCGCCTGACCCACTTCCCGAGCGGTTCGCAGGTGCCCTGCCGGTGCCGCGCGGTGGGCTGCCTCGAGGCCACTGCGAGCGACCGAGCCCTCGGGCTGCGGGCGTATGCCGAGGGCCTGGTCGAGGCGCCCGACGTGACGTCGGTGCAATGTGCCGCGGCCGCCGGGTCGGTGCGCGCCCAGGCACTGCTCGTCGACCGCGCCGAGACGCTCGGTCGGGCCGCCGCTTTCGTCCGCGACATGGTCGCGAGTGACCGCGTCGTCCTCGTGGGTCAGGGGTTCACGGCAACGGACGGGACGCGTGCCGACGTGCTCAGGAGCTTCGAGCAGGCCACGACCCTGCCTCCTGCCGAGGTCTCGTTCGGCCATCACGGCTCGGGCCTGCAGGCGGTGGCGGCCGGCACTATCGCCCTCCTGCCGCTGGACGAGGACCCGATCGGCCTGATCTCGAGCCTGCCCCCGGCGGCATACGCGCGGTAGCGGACGGATTTCGTTCACGCTGAACGAAACGGTGTCAGGCTCCAAGACGTGAGACGGCCATCTCGAGGAATGGACCAAGGTGAGTGTCACCGGTCAAACGGACCGGCACATCCGTCCTCGCAGGAAGTCCGCCATGAAGCTCACCGCCGTCCAGAAGGTCACCGTCGCACTCAGTGCCGTGCTCGTCGCTGCCGGAGCCGCAGGGTGCTCGGCCGACGCCTCCGCTGACGGCAAGGAGGTGACGACGCTGCGCTACCAGGGCGCGCCGGGGCAGATCAACTACCTGGAGCTCGCCGACGCCCTGGGATACCTGGACGGCCTCACGGTCAAGTACGTCGGTGAGGTGCAGGGCGGACCGGCTTCGCTCCAGGCCTTGGCAACAGGGCAGGTCGATGTGGGTGCCGCGTTCAACGGTGCGATCGCGAAGGTCGTCTCGACAGGCGTCAAGGTCACGGCCGTGACAGCGAACTACGGCTCGACCGACGAGGTCAACAGCTCCCTGTTGACTCTCGAGGACGGCGACATCCGTCGTGGCCGTGACCTGATCGGCAAGAAGGTCGCGGTCAACACGCTCGGCGCCAACGCGGAGGCGGTGCTCGACACGTATCTGGAGAAGGAGGGACTTTCTCCCCAAGAGATCGACCAGGTCACGCTCGTGCCGCTGCCGGGCATCAACATCGAGCCGGCGCTGCGCAAGGGACAGGTGGACGCGGCCTATCTCTTCCTCGCCGGCAAGGCGCTGGCCCTCCAGCACGGCGGGATCCGCGTGCTCGCGACCGACACCGACCTGGTCGGCCCCTACAACGGCGGCAGCTATGTCCTCAAGGACGACTTCATCGCGGACAACCCGACAACCACCCAGGCGTTCATCGGCGGTGTGACGAAGGCGATCGCCTGGGACCAGACGCACTCACCGAAGGAGACCCTCGCGGTCTACAGCAAGTACCTCAAGGAAGAGGGCCGCCCGCAGTACATCAAGGCCCTTGCCACCTGGAAGGGCAACGGAGTGGCCACCCCCGGCGGTGTGCTGCGCGACCAGGACTTCTCGATCTGGATCGACTGGCTCAAGGCCAGCGGCGAGGTGGACACCGCCTCGCTCAAGCCGAGCGACATCTACACCAATGAGTTCAACAGCACATCGGGAGGCAAGTGATGAGCACACGCATCGAGCTGCAGAACGTCGGCCAGGTATTCCACGTCCGCGCCGAGCATGACCGGCAGCTGCGCGACTTCGTCGCGATCGACGGGCTCAACCTGGTCGTCGAGGCCGGGGAGTTCCTCACCATCGTGGGGCCGAGCGGGTGCGGCAAGTCGACCGTCCTCGACCTGGTGAGCGGTCTGACGGCACCGACCTCGGGCCGGGTCCTCGCCGGCGGGCAGGTCGTCACCGAGCCCGGACCGGACCGCAGCGTGGTGTTCCAGCAGTACACGCTGCTGCCGTGGCGCACTGCCCTGGGCAACGTCGAGTTCGCGCTGGAGGCGGTCGGCGGGCTCTCCCGTCGTGAGCGGACCGCCCGGGCCCGAGAGGTCCTCGACCTCGTGGGGCTCGGCGAGTTCGCCGGACGGTACCCGCACGAGCTGTCGGGCGGCATGAAGCAGCGGGTCGCGATCGCGCGCAGCCTGTCCTACCAGCCGGACGTCCTGCTGATGGACGAGCCGTTCGGGGCGCTCGACGCGCAGACCCGCGAACGGCTCCAGGAGGAGCTCGTGCAGATCTGGCGGGCCACCGGCACGACGATCGTCTTCATCACGCACGACATCGAGGAAGCGGTCTTCCTGGGGGAGCGGGTCGCGGTCATGAGCAACCGGCCGGGCCGCATCACCTCGGTCATCGACATCGACCTCCCGGCGGGTGCGCCGGACGAGGACGTGCGGTCGACGACGGCGTTCGCCGACTACCGGCACCAGATCTGGTCGCTGCTGCGCCAGCCGGCCAACCGGCCGAGCGTCGTGCGGGAGGTGCACCGTGTTGCCTGACCTGCTCGACGAGGTCACCGAGGCCCGTCCCCACCCCCGGCAGGAGGCGGCCGCCGGCGTGCGGCACCACTCCCGCTTCCGCAAGCGGTTCGGGCGTGCGGCTCGCGGCATCGCCGGCATCGTCGCCCTCGCCGTCATCTGGGAGGTCGCTCCGCGGACCGGCGTCGTCGACCCGCACTTCGTGCCGCCCCTGTCCGAGGTGCTCGACGCGTGGTGGGGCCTGGTGCAGTCCGGAGAGCTGTGGACCCACCTGCGGGCCAGCCTGGTCCGCTCCGGGGTCGGCTTCGGGCTCGCGGTGCTGCTCGCGATCCCGCTGGGGGCGGCGGTCGCCTGGTACTCCCTGCTGCGGGACGTCGCCACCCCGGTGCTCGAGATCTTCCGCAACACCGCGGCCCTGGCGCTGCTGCCGGTATTCGTCCTGATCCTGGGCATCGGCGAGACGTCCAAGATCGCGATCGTGCTGTTCGCCTGCTTCTTCCCGATCCTGCTCAACACGATCAGCGGCGTCGCCTCGGTCGACCCGCAGCTGCTCCGCACGGCGCGGGTGCTCGGGCTGTCGCCCGTCGCGACGTTCCGCAAGGTCGTGTTCCCGGCGGCCGTGCCGACGATCTTCACCGGCATCCGCATCTCGGGTGCCGCGGCGATCCTCGTGCTGATCGCCGCCGAGATGATCGGCGCCACCGCCGGGCTCGGCTTCCTCATCAACTACTCGCAGATGAACTTCCTGATCCCGCAGATGTACGCCGGGATCATCACCACCTCGGCACTGGGGCTGGGCGTCAACTACGCCCTCGTCGCCCTCGAACGCCGCTTCTCGCGCTGGCGCGCCTGACCACCGAAGGACATACCCATGACCCGACAGCTCCACCTCAACGCCTTCCTCATGAGCACCGGCCACCACGAGGTCTCGTGGCGCCTGCCCGAGAGCGACCCCGGCGCCAGCACCGACATCGCCCACTGGCAGCGGCTCGCGCAGGTCGCCGAGCGCGGCAAGCTCGACTCGATCTTCTTCGCCGACGTCCCGGCGCTGATGTCCTCGCCGGCGCGCCGGCCGGCGGAGACCCTCGACCCGGTCCTGCTGCTGACCGCGATCGCCGCCGTGACGGAGCGGATCGGCCTCATCGCGACGTCCTCCACGACGTTCAACGAGCCGTACAACCTGGCCCGGGCGTTCGCGTCGCTCGACCAGATCAGCGGCGGCCGGGCCGGATGGAACGTCGTCACGACCGGCAGCGAGGACGCGGCGCTCAACTTCAACCTCGACGCCCTGCCGAGCCCCGAGGATCGCTACCGCCGGGCGCACGAGTTCCTCGAGGCGACGCTGGGTCTCTGGGGGAGCTGGGACGACGACGCGGTCGTGGCCGACAAGCAGGCTGGCGTCTACGCCGACCCCGACAAGGTGCATGCACTCGACCACGTCGGCGAGTTCTTCAAGGTCCGCGGACCGCTCACCGTCCCGCGCAGCCCGCAGGGCTCGCCGGTCATCGTCCAGGCCGGCTCGTCGGGGCCGGGCATCGCGCTCGCCGCGGCGTACGCCGAGGCGGTCTTCACGGCGCAGACCACGATCGATGACGGGCGGGAGTTCTACTCCACGCTCAAGGCCGCGACGCGCAAGGCAGGTCGTGACCCCGAGGGGATCAAGGTCCTGCCCGGAATCGTCACGATCATCGGCTCGACGGAGGCCGAGGCCCGCGAGCTCGAGCGCCAGCTCGACGAGTTCATCGTGATCGAGCACCCGCTCGCCCAGCTCGCCGAGAGCATCGGCATCCCGGCCGACCAGATCGACGTCGACGCCCCGTTGCCCGAGAACATCCGCCCGATCGAGGAGGTCCGGAGCAGCCGGTACGAGCTGACCGTCAACCTCGCGCGGCGGGAGAATCTCACGGTCCGCCAGCTCCTCATCCGCCTCGGCGGGGGCCGCGGGCACAGGACGTTCGTCGGCACCCCCGAACAGGTCGCGGACACGATCGAGGAGTGGTTCACGACCGGAGCCTCCGACGGCTTCAACATCATGCCGGCGGCGATGCCCTCCGGCCTGGAGGCGTTCGTCGACCACGTCGTGCCGATCCTGCAGGACCGCGGGCTGTTCCGCCGGGAGTACGCCGGCTCGACCCTGCGGGACCACCTCGGTCTCGAGGTGCCGGCTGCTCGCGCGTCGAACCGGCTGGCGGCGGCCGTATGACGGCGGGGGTGCTCGACCGCGACGTGGTCACCTCGGCGTTCCGGCAGGCGATGGGCAATGTGGCGGCCGCGGTCTCGGTCGTCACGGTCCTGCAGGACGGCGAGCCGCACGGCACGACCGTCAGCGCGTTCGCCTCGCTCTCGATGGAGCCGCCGATGCTGCTGGTGTCGCTGGACGAGCGGTCCGCCCTGCTGGCCAAGCTGCGCATCGGCTCGCTCGTCGGGGTCAACGTGCTGGCCGCGCACCAGGACCAGGTCGCGCTGCGGTTCGCCGGCAAGGGAGACGCGAGGTTCGACGGCATCGGGTGGCAGGTCGAGGACGGTGCGCCGGCCCTGACCGAGCGCCACGCGTTCGTGTCGATGTCCGTCACGACGCTCGTCGAGGCCGGGGACCACACCCTGGTGCTGGGCGAGGTGCAGGCGGCGGACACCTCGGGGAACGCGCCGCTGACCTACTGGCAGCGCACATTCGGGACACATCGAACGTTCTGACGGGCATCCCGCCGTTCGTCACCGCGCCTCCCGTAGCGTTGGGGCCGTGAAGGTCATCGTGTTCGCGGACGTGACGGACCCCTGGGCATACATCGGCTCGACCCGGTTCGAGCGCGCCGCGGCGATGTTCTCGATCCTGACGGGGGAGCCGGTCGAGCTGACGTTCCGCGCGTTCCAGGGCGAGCCGGACGAGCCGAGCGAGGGGCGGCTGCTGATGGAGGCCCTCGCAGAGCGGCTCGGTGGGCGCGACAAGGTCGAGCTGATCAACGCGCAGGTCACCGCGGCGGCCCGGATCACCGGCATCGACCTCAACTTCGACGAGGCCGTGCAGGCCAACTCGTTCGACGCGTGGCGCCTGCTGACCTGGGCCGACGAGTCCGGGCCCGGCTTCCAGCGCGACCTCGCCCACCAGCTGTGGCGGGCGCACTTCCTCGAGGGCGCCGACATCGGGGACCACTTCACGCTCGCGACGCGGGCGGCGCTGGTGGGGCTCGAGCTCGAGACCGCGGAGGCGCTGCTGTCGAGCACCGAGTACGCCGACGAGGTCCGCACGCAGGTCGAGACCGGGCGGTCGCTCGGGGTCACCCAGCTGCCGTACGTCGCGGTCGAGGGCCAGTGGACGCTGACCGGCATCCAGTCGCAGAACGACTACGTGCAGGCGCTGCACCAGATCTACACCGAGTGGAAGGGCTCCGCCGCCCCCGAGGCCTGACCGATAGGCTCGGGCGCATGAGCACCTTGATCCTGCTGCGTCACGGCCACAGCGAGTGGAACGCCAAGAACCTGTTCACCGGATGGGTCGACGTCGACCTCAACGAGCAGGGCGTCGAGGAGGCCGGCAAGGGCGCCACGATGCTCGCCGAGGCGGGCCTGGCCCCCGACGTCTCGCACACCTCGCTGCTGCGGCGCGCGATCCGCACGTCGCAGATCGTCCTCGACGGCATCGACCGCCACTGGATCCCGGTCAAGCGGTCGTGGCGGCTCAACGAGCGTCACTACGGGGCGCTGCAGGGCAAGGACAAGAAGGCCACGCTCGCCGAGTACGGCGAGGAGCAGTTCATGACGTGGCGCCGGTCGTACGACGTCCCGCCGCCGGCCCTGGCCGACGACGACGAGTTCAGCCAGGCCGAGGACGCCCGCTACGCCGCGCTGCCCGACGAGCTGCTGCCGCGCACCGAGTGCCTCGCCGACGTGCTCGACCGGATGCTGCCCTACTGGTACGACGCGATCGTCCCGGACCTGCTCGACGACAAGATCGTGCTCGTGACGGCGCACGGGAACTCGCTGCGCGCGCTCGTCAAGCACCTCGACGGCCTCAGCGAGGACGCCGTCGTGGGGCTCAACATCCCGACCGGCATCCCGCTGGTCTACGACCTCGACGCCGACCTCAAGCCCACGATCCCCGGCGGCCAGTACCTCGACCCGAAGGCCGCCGAAGCCGCCATCGCCGCAGTAGCCAACCAGGGCCGCTGAGGCGCGCCGACCCCTTGCAGGCTCGACTGACTCCTCGCCGTGAGGTCTGAAGGTCGCCGCGGGAGGGCGCCGAGGGTGAGCGCCTCGAGACGAAGGCGACCAAGGCAGACGCGGGAGCCCTATGAGTCGTACTTGTAGCCCAGCCCGCGCACGGTCGTCAGGGTGGCGGGGTTGGCCGGGTCGGGCTCGATCTTGGCCCGCAGCCGCTTGACGTGGACGTCGAGGGTCTTGGTGTCGCCGACGTAGTCCGCGCCCCACACCCGGTCGATCAGCTGGCCACGGGTCAGGACCCGACCGGGATTGCGCAGGAAGTACTCCAGCAGCTCGAACTCCTTGAGCGGGAACTTGGTCTCGGACCCGTCGACCGTCACGAGGTGCCGGTCGACGTCCATCCGGACCCGGCCCGACTCGAGCGAGGCGTTGTCGTCGACGTCGTCGGTCGCGCCGCGGCGCAGCACGGCCTTGATCCGGGCGACGAGCTCGCGCGGCGAGTACGGCTTGGTGACGTAGTCGTCGGCGCCGAGCTCGAGGCCGACCACCTTGTCGACCTCGGTGTCCTTGGCGCTGACCATGATGATCGGCACGGACGACACCAACCGCAGCGCCCGGCACACCTCGGTGCCGGACAGGCCCGGCAGCATCAGGTCGAGCAGGACGATGTCCGCCCCACCCCGGTCGAACTCGGTCAGCGCGTCCGGGCCGGTCTCCGCGATGGCGACGTCGAACCCCTCCTTGCGCAGGACGTACGACAGCGCCTCGCTGTAGCTCGTCTCGTCCTCGACGACCAGTACCTTCGTCACGCCTGCTCCTCTTCGATGTCTTCGATGTCGTGGGTGAACGCCGGCAGGACCAGGGTGAACGAGGAGCCGAGGCCCGGCTCGCTCCACACCTCGACCGAGCCGCCGTTGCTGGCGGCGACGTGCTTGACGATCGAGAGGCCCAGTCCCGTGCCGCCGGTCGCGCGGGCGCGCGCCGGGTCGACGCGGTAGAACCGCTCGAAGATCCGGTCGAGCTCGTCGCCGGGGATGCCGATGCCGTTGTCGGCGACGGTCAGGCGTACGTCCTCGCCGTCGCGCTGGGCCGTGACCGTGACGTGCGAGCCCTCGGGGCTGTACGTCACGGCATTCTCGACCAGGTTGCTGACCGCGGCGTGGAGCTGGCCGCGGTCGCCGTGCACGTGCAGGTCGGGCTCGACCGACGTGACGATGTCGATGCCCTTGTGCTCGGCGTCGGTCGCGGAGTGCTCGCACGCCTCGGAGACGAGCTCGCCGATCTTGATCGTCGTGGCGTCGTCGCTGAGGACGTCGTTCTGCAGCCGGGACAGGTCGATGATCTGCTGCACGAGGCGGGTCAGCCGATCGCTCTCCAGGTGCATGCGTGCGGAGAACCGCACGACGGCCTCGGGATCGTCCTTCGCCTCGCCGACCGCCTCCGCCAGCAGGTTGAGCGCGCCGACGGGGGTCTTGAGCTCGTGGCTGACGTTGGCGACGAAGTCGCGGCGGATCGACTCGACCCGGTGCTCGCGGGTGCGGTCGTCGGCCAGGACCAGGATCAGCCGGGAGGTCAGGGGGGCGACCCGCGCGTGGACGTACGACGTCGTGCCGCGGCGCGGCTGCAGCGAGACGTCGGCCTCGCGGACCTGGCCGTCGCGGCGCACCTGGCGGACCAGCGCCATGAGCTCGTCGGGCTCGAGCCGGTTGTCGTGCACGATGCCCATCGCGACGGCGGGCGCCGAGGCGTTGACGACGGTGTCGGACGAGTCGACCAGGACCGCCGACGAGGACAGCACCGACAGCACCAGCTCGGCGCCGTGGGGGACCACCGGGGTTGGCTCGGCCACGGTCTGCTGCCGCCTTTCGTCGAAGCGCCACAGATAGGTGACCATGGCGCCGATGACGCCGCCGATCGCTCCCGCGATCAACACCCCTGCACTGGTATCCACAGTTCGATGTTAGGGGGCCGGGGTGCCGCGACGTGCACGCCAGCGCCCGGGCGACAGGGCTTTCGGCTGGCGTTCACGCCCCGTTCACCGTGAGTCGCCGTCCGTTCACCGCGGCTCCCTAGTGTGGCGCTCATGCGTGATCAGTACTACGAACAGCTCGACGCCATCGTCGACGACCTGGTGGATCTCACCGGGACCGTCCGCTTTGCCGTCGGCCAAGCGACCAAGGCCCTCCTCGAGGCGGACGTCCAGGTGGCCGAGTCGGTCATCGACGGCGACAAGGACATCGACGAGGCCACCGAGACGATCGAGGAGCGGGCGCTGCTGCTGCTGGCGACCCAGCAGCCCGTCGCGACCGACCTGCGCCAGCTCGTCGCGACGCTGCGGATGCTCGCGGACCTGCAGCGGATGGGTGACCTGTCGGTGCACGTCGCCAAGATCGCCCGCCGCCGGATGCCCGAGTCCGCGGTGCCCCTCAACCTGCACCCGACGATCGTCGCGATGGCGGCGGTGGCCGACTCGATGATCGACTCGGCCTCCCGCATCGTGGCGAACCGGGACGTCGCGGCGGCCGCGCAGCTGGAGACCGAGGACGACGAGATGGACACCCTGCGCAAGGACCTGTTCCGCACCCTGCTGGCGGACTCCTGGGACCACGGCGTCGAGCCGGCGGTTGACGTCGCCCTGCTCGGCCGCTACTACGAGCGCATCGGCGACCACGCCGTCTCGATGGCCCGCCGGGTCGTCTACCTCGTCACGGGGCAGCTGACGTAGGACGTACGGACGACAGAACCCCCGCTGCACCGGGCAGCGGGGGTTCTTGTCGTCCTTGCGTGGGGCCGAGCTACTGGGCTTCGGCCTCGCCCTCGGGGCCCTGCTCCGCCTCGGCGCCGGCGGCCTCGGACTCGGCCTTCGCGGCCTGGTCGGCCGCCTCGTCGGCGGCGATCCCGTCGCCACCGGCGATGGAGTCGTACTCGGGGGTGCGGGTCACGACGGGGGCCTCGATCGTGACCGGCGAGGAGTCGGAGAACGTGAAGGTGACCTTGACGAACAGCCCCGCGTCGGCGCCCGTGACGACCCGGAAGCGGCCGGCGTCGCTCGTGCCGCCGATCAGGTTGAAGACGTCGGGGGACAGCGGGACGGGCTTGTCGGTGCTGGCGACCTCGAGCTCTTGATCGTCCAGGGTCGTGACGGCGACCGAGGTCAGCGTCTGCTCCTGGTCCGCGTTGCTGACGACGCCCGCCGAGATCGTGGCGGAGCCGTCGGAGTTGGCGACGAGCAGCGCGTTGAGGACGTCGACCTCGCCGCGGGCGTTGGCTCCCACGGCCGGCTGGTAGACCTTGTTGGTCTGCGCGCCGAATCCGGTGCCGCAGGCACTGAGGGTCAGGCCGGCGGTCATGGCGAGGGCGGCGGCGGCCAGGGCGCGGCGGCGTACGGAGGTCACGAGTTCACTGCTTTCGGTCGTGGAGTGCGGGGCGGCAGTAGGTCCGGGTCGATCGTATCCGAGCCGGGCGGGGACATTGCCTTTGACCTGCGGACACGTGGTCTGGTATGGGGCCCGCGGCCTGAAACGACAGGGGTCCTTGTCGGTCAGGCGTGGTATTCTAGGGGTCTACGAAGGGTGATTTCTCAATGACTTTTGCTGTTGGCGAAACGGTTGTCTATCCCAATCACGGCGCTGCAGTCATCGAGGACATCGAGACCCGGACGATCAAGGGCGAGGAGCGTGATTACCTCGTGCTGCGCATCGTCTCGCAGAACGATCTGGTGGTCCGCGTCCCCGCGTGCAACCTTGATCTGGTCGGGGTCCGCGACGTCGTCGACGAGGCAGGGCTCGAGCGGGTGTTCGGTGTCCTGCGTGCCGAGCACGTGGAGGAGCCGACCAACTGGTCCCGCCGCTACAAGGCCAACCTGGAGAAGCTGCACTCCGGTGACGTGCTGAAGGTGGCCGAGGTCGTCCGCGACCTGTGGCGCCGCGATCACGAGCGTGGACTCAGCGCCGGCGAGAAGCGCATGCTGGCCAAGGCCCGTCAGATCCTGGTCTCAGAGCTCGCGCTCGCCGAGAAGACCAACGAGGACAAGGCCGAGACCCGCCTCGACGAGGTCCTCGCTTCCTGACCACTGCTCCTGACCTGAGCTCGACCGCCCCCGGTTCCCCTGTGGAGCCGGGGGCGTCGTCGTTCCCGCCCGCTCCCGCTCCGCCCCCGTTCCCGCTGAGTGTGACGTTTCTACGGCGTTCGCCGCGGGACGGGGCGGGCAAACGTCACACTCAGCGGGAACGCAGGGTCAGCGGGGGGTGACGAGGGCCGTGGCGATGGCGGCGATGCCCTCGCCGCGGCCGGTGAGGCCGAGCCCGTCGGTCGTCGTCGCCGACAGGCTGACCGGCCCGCCGATCGCCTCACCCAGGATGTTCTGCGCAGCGTCGCGCCGCGTGCCGATCTTCGGACGGTTGCCGATGACCTGCACCGAGACGTTGCCGACGATCCAGCCGTGGTCGTGGATCCGGCGCGCGGTCTCGATGAGGAAGTCGACGCCCGGGGCGCCCGACCAGCGCGGATCAGCGGTGCCGAAGGTGCTGCCGATGTCACCGAGCCCGGCGGCGCTGAGCACGGCGTCGACGATCGCGTGGGACACGCAGTCGCCGTCGGAGTGACCGTCGAGGCCCTGGGGCTCGTCGGGCCACTCCAGGCCGGCCAGCCACATGGGGCGCCCGTCCACGAGCCGGTGGACGTCGGTGCCGATGCCGATGCGAGCGGAGGTCACAGCCCGATCATGCCAGTTCATC
>NZ_JAOPXQ010000015.1 GCF_025965075.1 Aeromicrobium sp. | reverse complement strand
GTCGCTGAGCGCAACCTCGACCGCATCACGGTCGGCATCGCTGTCATCTGGGTCGTGTGCATCTTCGCGCTCGGCCTCCTGCTCAAGGTGGATGGCGCCTGATGGCCGCTGGTGCGATCAGGGGCAGCCGCATCGGCTCCGGCCCCATGGGAGAGGCCGAGCGCGGCGAGGCTGCGCCCCGCCAGTTCGTGACGTTCTTCTGCATCAACAACCACACGACCGAGCTGCAGTTCGCGATCGAGGCCGAGGTGCCGGAGTCGTGGGACTGCCCGCGCTGCGGCATGCCGGCCAGCGTCGACTCGGACAACCGACCGACGGCCAAGAAGATCGAGCCCTACAAGACGCATCTCGCGTACGTCAAGGAGCGCCGCTCCGAGGCCGAGGCGGACGAGATCCTCAAGGAAGCCGTCGACATGCTGCGCAGCAAGCGCAAGTCCGGCGAGATCATCTTCTGAGACTCTGACAGGACGAAGCCGACCGCCCCTGGGGTGGTCGGCTTCGTCGTGTGTGGGTGTGGGGCGGTGCACCAGTTGCGCCTCCCGTGCTCGGTCGGTGCGCTGATCGCCCAACCGGCGCTGGAGCGGTGCAGCAGTTGCCCCAACCCCGTTGTGAAGGGCGAGTGATGCACCGCCCCACGGGGGCCTCGGCTCGGCGGTCAGCGTGAGGGCAGCTGCGCGTCGAGGAACTCGACGACCTGGGTCGCGAACACGTCGTTGTCGTCCCCGGCCACCATGTGGCCCGCCTGGGCCTCTCGGATCACGGCGTGAGGGATGAGCCGCTGCAGCTCGCGCGCTCCCTCGGCCGTCACCACGTCCGAGCTCTGCCCGCGCACCAGCATGGTCGGCACCGTGACCTGCGCGGCGGCCGCCTCGATACGGTCCTGCTGGGCGAGCCGTCGGTGCTCCTCGCCGCCGCCGAGGAAGGCGGGGTCCCAGTGCCACCGCCAGCGCCCGTCGTCACCCTGCCGCACGTTCTTGCGGAGCCCGTCGAGGGTGGCCGGCCGCGGCCGGTGCGGGTTGTAGGCGGCGATCGCGTCGGAGACCTCCTCCAGGGAGGCGAAGCCGTCGGGCGCCGAGCGCATGAAGTCGATGATCCGGGCGACTCCGGCCGGCTCGGACCGGGTGGCGATGTCAACGAGGACCAGCCCCCGGGCCAGGTCGGGGTGCTCGCCCTGCGCCACGAGCGAGGTGATCCCACCCATCGAGGCGCCGATCAGCACGGGCTGCGTCCCGATCTGCTCGGCCACGCCCAGCAGGTCCGCGACCAGCAGGTCCATCGAGTAGTCGCCGCGGGGGTCCCAGTCGCTCTCGCCGTGCCCGCGGGAGTCCACGGCGTACGTCGTCCAGCCCGCGTCGGCGAAGCGCGGTCCGCTGCGGCGCCACGAGTGCCGGGTCTGGCCGCCGCCGTGCAGCAGCAGGACCGTGCCGCGGCTCCCCGTGCTCTCCCAGCGGTCCGCGACGATCGTGCCCGCCGAGCCGGTGAGCTTGACGACCTGGGGGCTCATGCCGTGATCCCGGACGCCGCGGCCTCGTCGAGCAGCCACACCGTCTCCGCGATGCCACGCGCGCCGACGGCGGGGGTGTCCTCGATCGTGCCGGTGCCGAGCGCCCGGGCCACGGCAGGTGCCTTGCCCTGGCCGGAGACCAGCAACCAGACGCTGTCGGCGTGGTTGAGCGCGGGATAGGTCAGCGAGATGCGGTGCGGTGGCGGCTTGGGGGAGTCGAGCACCTCCACCGCACGCCGAGCCGTCTCGTGCAGCTGCGGGAACCCCGGGAACAGCGAGGCGATGTGGCCGTCGGGGCCCATGCCGAGCAGCACCAGGTCAAACGGATCGGTCGGCAGCGAGGCGGCGTAGGCATCGGCGGCATCGGCCATGCTCAGCTCGCAGCCGTGCGCCGGCATCGCGTGGATCCGTTCGTCGGGGACGCCCAGCCGGTCCAGGAACGCGTCGCGGGCCTGCTGGTCGTTGCGGTCGTCGTGACCCTCCGGCACGAACCGCTCGTCGCCCCAGTAGAGGTCGACGTCGGTCCAGTCGGCCTCGCCGACGGAGTCGATGTGCCGGTAGGCCTCGAGCGCGATCGTGCCGCCCGTCAGGACGATGCTGGGACGCCGTCCTTGGGCCTGCACCCGGATGACCCGGTCGGTGATCCGTTGGGCGATCGCCCGGGCCAGCACGTCGGCGTCGGGCCACACCTGGACCGTCATCAGGCCTCCAGCATGTGGCGGATCGTCGCCGCGTAGACGTCGTCGGCGTCGAGCCGGCGCAGGTCCTCGGCCAGCAGCTCGGCCAGCGTTCGAGCGCCCAGCGGGACCTCGCGGGGCGAGGAGCCGGGGACGCTGAACTGCGAGGAGGTGGGACTGACCCGCTCGATGCGGACGTCCCCGTTGGCGGTGTTGAGCACGACCGACGCGATCTGGTCGGTCTCGCTCCGCTTGGTCGTGATCGAGATCTTGAGCCGGCTCTCGAGCCACGCCACGAGCAGGACCGCCGCGGGGTTGCCGGGCCCGGCCACGACGGTGCCGCCGGTGACCTTGCCGGGGGACTGGTCCAGGGCCGCGGCGAGCAGCGCACGCCACGGCGTCAGCCGGGTCCACGACAGGTCGGTGTCGCCCGGGGCGTACGAGCGGGCGACGGCCTTGAGCGACCGGATCGGAGAGCTCGTGGCCTCGGCGTCGGTCAACCGGCGGCGGGCCAGCTTGCCGATCGCGTCCTCCGACGGGATCGCGGGCGCCTTGCCGGGCCACCAGACGACGACGGGGGAGTCTGGCAGGAGCAGGGGGAGCACGACGGACTCGGCGTGCTGGGTCAGCTCGCCGCCGATGCGCAGCAGGATCGACTCACCGGACGAGTTCTCACCCACCCGCACCTTGGCGTCGAGCTTGGCCGCGCCAC
>NZ_JAOPXQ010000284.1 GCF_025965075.1 Aeromicrobium sp. | reverse complement strand
GCCGAGCCCTTGAGCCACGTGCGCCACGGGACGTTCCAGTCGGTCCAGCCGTTGCGGTCCTCGAGCTTGCGGGGGCTGTTGACGTACTTGACGACGTCCCCCCGCTGGGAGTGGTGGTAGAGCCACTTGGCGTTGGCCGTGCTCATCCCGGTGCAGCCGTGGCTGACGTTGGCGCGGCCCTGCGAGCCGACCGACCACGGGGCGGCGTGCAGGAACTCCCCCGAGTTGGTCAGGCGCATCGCCCAGCGGACGTCCGAGATGTTGTAGTAGCCCGGGTCCTCGGAGTCGACCCCGGTCGTCGCGGCGTCCATGTCGATCGAGGAGAACTTCTCCATGATGATCTTGATGCCCTCACGCGTGCGGTGCCCGGCGTCGCCGGTCGACACGGGGATCATCTTCTTGACGTCACCGTCGACCGAGTAGCGCAGCCGGTGCTTCTTGATGTTGACCACCGTCACGGCCTTCCGGCCGACGCGGAAGTCCACGTCCTGGTCCTGCTGGCCGTAGACGCCGCTGCCGGCCGGCAGGCTGTTGAGCCTCAGGCGCACCTTGACGGCCGTGTGGGCCGGCCAGAACGTCTTGGGGCGGAAGTGCGCCTCCCGGTCGCTGAACCACGTCCAGGAGCCCGTGACGTCCTTGTCCGTGGTCACCGACATGTGCTTCTCGAAGAGCGCACGATTCTTGACCGGGAGGTCGAACGTGACGATGACGGGCATCCCCACACCGACCGTCTCGCCCTGCAGCGGGGCCACCGAGGGGTACGTCTGCTGCTGCAGCGTCAGGGCCTGCGTCGTGAAGCTGCGGCGGATCGTGTCGGTCCTGCCGTCCTCACCCGTGCCGGTGGCGGTGAGCTGGTAGGCCGTGCCGGGCTCGAGCCGGTCGCGGGCGGTCCAGCTGGTGTCGGTCAGACGACCCTTGATCCGGGTCTTGCCGTCGGCCGTCCTGAGGCTGGCCTTCGTGATCGTGCCGTCCTCGGCCAGCACCTTGACCCGCGTGCTCACCTTGACGTCCGCCGCCTTGGGCCGGACGTTGGGACTCAGCGTGATGGGATCCTTGGGCTCGTCCGGCGCCACGGCGTCCTTGACGCCCCCGGCGGTGCAGCCGACCATCACGACCAGGGCTGCGGATGCCGTCACTGCGGCGACTCGAAGATGCCTCACCAGCACAGTTTACGTGCTGTCCGAGGCGATTCGAGCCACCGCGCGTGACGGGTCAGTGAGCGTGGATCCCGCGGTAGTACTCGAAGATCCAGCCACACAGCGTGACCGCACCGATGCCCGCTCCGATGATGAACAGCCACCAGCCGATGACGACGCCCAGCACGCACACGGCGAACGCCATCGCGCAGAACAGCGGCCACCAGCTGTAGGGCGGGAAGAAGCCCTGCTCACCGGCGCCTTCGGCGATCTCGCCGTCGCTGCGGTCCTCGGGGCGGTCCGGGATCTGCCGGGCGACGACGCCCAGGTAGAAGCCCAGCAGCACGCACAGCAGCGTCGTCATGACGAGCGCCGTCGTGCCGGTCGGGTCGGTCGTCAGCACCCAGTAGACCGGAGCGATCAGTGCGAAGAAGATCCCGCACGCCAGGATGGTCCAAGTTTCGGCCTTCATGGATCAGTCGTCCTTCTCGTCGTGAGTGTCGGCCTGGACACGGCCGTTGGCCTGACCACTCTTGCCCGACACGTCCGGGGCATCGGCGAACGCGGAGTTCTCGCCGGGGTTGTGCGCCAGCTCGAGCGCGGCGATCTCCGGGTGGTGGAGGTCGAACGCGGGGCTCTCGGAACGGATGCGTGGCAGCGAGGTGAAGTTGTGACGCGGCGGCGGGGACGAGGTCGCCCACTCGAGGGAGCGGCCCCAGCCCCACGGGTCGTCGAGACCGACGAGCGGGGACTTGCGCGACTTCCACACGTTGTAGAAGAACGGCAGCGTCGACGCACCGAGCAGGAACGCACCGATCGAGGAGATCTCGTTGAGCGTCGTGAACCCGTCGCCGGCGCCGTAGTCGGCGTAGCGACGCGGGAAGCCCTCGACGCCGAGCCAGTGCTGCACGAGGAACGTCAGGTGGAAGCCGATGAACAGCAGCCAGAAGTGGATCTTGCCGAGCTTCTCGTCCAGCATGCGGCCGGTGAGCTTGGGCCACCAGAAGTAGAAACCTGCGAACATCGCGAACACCACGGTGCCGAAGACGACGTAGTGGAAGTGCGCGACGACGAAGTAGCTGTCCGACAGCTGGAAGTCGAGCGTCGGCGACGCCAGGATGACACCCGTCAGACCACCGAAGAGGAATGTCGTCAGGAAGCCCAGCGAGAAGATCAGCGGCGTGTCGAACGACAGGGAGCCGCCCCACAGCGTGCCGATCCAGTTGAAGAACTTCACGCCGGTGGGCACTGCGATCAGGAACGTCATGAAGGAGAAGAACGCCAGGTCGACCGAGCCGGTGACGAACATGTGGTGGGCCCACACCGCGACCGACAGGGCCGCGATCATGAGCGTCGCGCCGACCAGTCCGACGTAGCCGAAGATCGGCTTGCGGGCGAACACCGGCAGGATCTCGGTGATGATGCCGAAGAACGGCAGCGCGATGATGTAGACCTCGGGGTGGCCGAAGAACCAGAACAGGTGCTGCCACAGGATCGGGCCGCCGTTGGCGGGGTCGAACACGTGCGCACCGAGTCGGCGATCCGCCTCGAGGGCCAGCAGCGCGGCAGCGAAGATCGGGAACGCGATCAGCACGAGCATGCTGGTGACGAGCGTGTTCCACACGAAGATCGGCATCCGGAACATCGTCATGCCGGGCGCGCGCATCGTGAAGATCGTGGTGATGAAGTTGACGCCACCGAGGATCGTTCCGAGGCCGGACATGTAGAGGCCCATGACCCACAGGTCACCACCGACACCCGGCGAGTTGACCGCGTCGCTCAATGGGGCGTACGCGAACCAGCCGAAGCTCGCCGCGCCACCGGGCACGAAGAAGCCCGAGACCACGATCGTGCTGCCGAACAGGTAGAGCCAGTAGCTGAACATGTTGAGTCGCGGGAACGCGACGTCGGGCGCACCGATCTGCAGCGGCATGATCGCGTTGCCGAAGCCGAAGAACAGCGGCGTCGCGAACATCAGCAGCATGATCGTGCCGTGCATCGTGAACAGCTGGTTGTACGTCTCGTCGTCGACCAGCTGCGTGCCGGGCTGGGCCAGCTCCGCACGGATCAGCAGCGCCAGGATGCCGCCGATGATGAAGAAGGCGAACGACGTGA
>NZ_JAOPXQ010000262.1 GCF_025965075.1 Aeromicrobium sp. | reverse complement strand
ACGGTCTCCATGCGCTCGGTGTCCGTGACCATGTAGGGCGACAGGTAGCCCTTGTCGAACTGCATGCCCTCGGTGAACTCCAGCTCGGTGCCCATCGTGTTGGACTCCTCGACCGTGATCACGCCGTCCTTGCCGACCTTGTCGAACGCCTCGGCGATGAGCTCGCCGATGTGGGCGTCACGTGAGGACACGGTGGCGACGTCGGTCATGTCCTTGACCGAGTCGACGTCGCGAGCGGTCGCGTGGAGCTTCTCGACGACGGCCGCGACGGCCGCCTCGATGCCCTTCTTGAGACCGACCGGGTTGGCGCCGGCCGCGACGGCGCGGAGGCCCTCGTGGACCATCGCCTGGGCGAGGACCGTGGCGGTCGTCGTGCCGTCACCGGCGACGTCGTTGGTCTTGGTCGCGACTTCCTTGGCCAGCTGGGCGCCGAGGTTCTCGAACGGGTCGTCGAGCTCGACCTCGCGGGCGACGGTCACGCCGTCGTTCGTGATGGTGGGGGCGCCCCACTTCTTGTCCAGGACGACGTAGCGGCCCTTGGGACCGAGCGTCACCTTGACGGTGTTGGCGAGCTTGTCGACGCCACGCTCGAGCGAGCGGCGGGCGGTCTCGTCGAATTCGAGAATCTTGGGCATGTCAGCCTCTTTCAGAAAATGTGGGGGTTCTGCTGGGGACGTGAGATGCCCCGACGCCCCGCGAGGGGGCGCCGGGGCGTCAGATCACGAAACGACTGCGAGGACGTCGCGCGCGGAGAGGATGAGGTACTCCTCGCCCGCGTACTTGACCTCGGTGCCGCCGTACTTGCTGAAGATGACCTTGTCGCCCTCGGCGACGTCCAGCGGGACGCGGTTGCCGTTGTCGTCGACCCGACCGGGTCCGACGGAGACGACGATGCCCTCCTGGGGCTTCTCCTTGGCAGTGTCCGGGATGACCAGACCGGATGCCGTGGTCTGCTCGGCTTCGACCACCTGGATGACCAGGCGATCTTCGAGCGGCTTGATGGTGACCGACACGTGTCGACCTGCCTTTCAACGGTGAAACGTTGGACGTTGGTGGGTACGCCGTCGCGGGGGTCGCACCTACCGGTGATTGGCACTCTCATGGTGGGAGTGCCAATACGAAACCTAGCACGCGACTGGCACTCCCCCCAAGGGACTGCTAACCCCTTTTCGACGAAGGCGAACACCCCGGCACACTTCTCCCATGGATCTCGAGACGTTCGGGCAGCTGCTCACGACGCAGGGGCAGTCGCTGCTGGCCGAGGTCGCGGCCCGGGCCGGCATCGAGAGCGACCTCGGGCTCGGCACCCGGCTGCGCAAGACGTACCCGCCGGGACTGGTGGCGGCGGCGGTGACGCAGAACCACCTGCGCGGCAAGGCCGTCGCCAAGTTCGGGCCCGACGCCGCCCGGATGTACTTCACCCACGACGCCCTCGAGCAGTCCACCCGGATGAGTGTCGCGACGCACCGCGCGACCCGCCTCGCCGCGCACGGGGGCACCGCCGCCGTCGACCTCGGCTGCGGCATCGGCGGCGACCTGGTCGCCCTCGCCCGCGCCGGGCTGCGGGTGCGCGGGGTCGAGCTGGATCCCGTCCGCGCCGCGATCGCGAGCGCCAACCTGACCGCGCTCGGGCTCGAGGGCGAGGTCCTGTGCGGCGACGCGACCGCGACCACGATCGGGGCCGACGAGGTCGCGTTCATCGACCCGGCCCGTCGCGACGCCCGCGGGCGGACGTTCTCCACCGCGGACCTCCAGCCGCCGTGGGAGTGGGTGCGCCAGCTGCTCGCGGGGCGGGCCGTCGCCAAGGTCATGCCGGGACTGGCCCACGACGCCGTCCCGGAGGGGGTCGAGGCCGAGTGGGTCAGCGACGGCGGCAACCTGGTCGAGGCCTGCCTGTGGGGAGCGCCGTTCGCGACGGCCGGGAGACGCGCGACGGTCCTGCCCTCGGGTCGTACGCTCGTCGCCCGCGGCGAGCCGGCCGCGGTCGCGGACGTCGGGTCGTACCTCTACGAGCCGGACGACGCCGTGATCCGTGCCGGTGCGGTGAGCGAGCTCGCCACGATGCTCGGGGGCTGGCTGCCCGATCCGCACATCGCGTACATCAGCTCGGACCGCCTCGACCCGACCGAGCTCGCCCGGGGGTTCCGCGTCGTCGACGAGCTGCCGTTCCGGGAGAAGCCGCTCAAGGCCGCGTTGCAGGTGCGCCGGGTCGGGACCCTGACGATCAAGAAGCGCGGGGTCGACATCGTCCCCGAGGAGCTCGTCCGGCGGATGAAGCTCAAGGGGCCCAACCAGGCCCTGGTCGTCATGACCCGCGTGCAGGGCCAAGGCCGAGCCCTCTTGGTGGAACGCCTCTAGCCCCCAGATCCGCGAGTGGCGCAGACTGAAGTTTTCGAGACGGCGTGTCGTCGACTTCTGCGCCGGTCGGGGGTGGGTTTGCGCCACTCGGCGACGACGGACCGGGGTGCTCCTACGCTGGGGGGATGCGGATCGACCTCAACGCCGACCTCGGCGAGTCGTGGCCGCGCTGGGAGTCCGGCGAGGACGTGGCCCTGCTCGACGTCGTCACGAGCGCCAACGTGTGCTGCGGCGCGTACGCCGGGGACCGCGAGCTCATGCGGGTCACGTGCGAGGCCGCCGTGGCTCGTGGGGTCGCGATCGGCGCCCAGGTCGGCTATCCCGACCGTGACAACTTCGGCCGCGTCGTCATGGAGATGCCGCCCCGCGAGCTCACCGACGAGCTGCTCGGGCAGATCCTGCTGCTGGACGAGATCGCCCGGTCGGCGGGCGGAACCGTCTCGTACGTCAAGCCGCACGGCGCGCTCTACAACACCATCGTGCGCGACGACGTGCACGCGCAGGCCGTCGTCGACGCGGTGCAGGGACTGCCGGTTCCGCTCCCGCTGCTGGGGCTCCCCGGCGCGGTCTCGCTGACGATCGCCAGGGCGGCCGGCATCCCGGTCGTGCACGAGGGCTTCGCCGACCGGGCCTACACCGCGGACGGCCGGCTGGTCCCCCGCACCGAGCCCGGCGCCGTGCTGGACGATCCCGCCGCCGTCGCCGCCCAGGCCGTACGCCTGCTGGGCGACGTCGCGTCGATCTGCGTGCACAGCGACTCCCCCGGGGCGCTCGGCCTGGCCCGCGCCGTCCGCGCCGCCCTCGAGGACGCGGGTGCCGAGATCGTGAGCGCCTCGTGAACCTGCGACCGTACGGCGACCGCGCCCTCCTGCTCGACTGCGCGTCCCTCGACGAGGCCCAGGGCTGGTACGCGGCACTCGCCGACCGGGCGGAGGCCGTGCTGGGAGCCCGGACCGTCCTGCTGCGCGGAGAGCCGTCCGCGTTGCGCGACCTGGTCCGGCGGACGGCACCGGCCGCCCCCGGCCAGGCGCCGGAGGCCGCGGTCGAGATCGCGGTGACCTACGACGGACCCGACCTGGAGGACGTCGCCCGCCTCACCGGACTCTCGGCCACGGAGGTCGTCGCGGCCCACACCGGGACCCCGTGGACCGTGGCGTTCGGCGGCTTCGCCCCGGGGTTCTCGTACCTCGTCGGCGGGGACCCGCGGCTGCACGTGCCGCGACGCGCGTCGCCGCGCACGTCGGTCCCGGCCGGCTCGGTCGGGCTGGCCGGCGAGTTCAGCGGCGTCTACCCGCGCCGGTCCCCCGGCGGGTGGCAGCTGATCGGCCGGACCGACGCCCCGCTGTGGGACGCCCACCGGAAGCCGCCGGCGCTGCTCCTCGCGGGCATGAGTGTGCGGTTCGTGGTGGCATGACGTTCCTCGTCGAGCAGCCCGGGCTGCTGACCCTGCTGCAGGACCTGGGCCGCCCGGGGCTCGGCCACCTGGGCGTCAGCCCGTCCGGGGCGTTCGACCGCCGCGCGCTGCGCCAGGTCGACGCCCTGCTCGGCAACCCCGACGGGAGTGCGGTCCTCGAGGTCCTCGGCGGGGGGCTCGTCCTGGTCGCGGAGGCCCCGCACACGATCGCCGTGACCGGCGGGGCCGGACCGGTCACGGTCGACGGCACCCCCATCACCTACGGCCGCGCCGTCCCGGTCCGCGCGGGACAGGTCGTGCGGGTCGGTGCTGCGACGACGGGCCTGCGGACGTACGTCGGCGCCGCCGGCGGGTTCGTCCCGCCGACCGAGCTCGGCTCGGCCTCCACCGACACGCTCTCGGGGATCGGTCCGGCCGCTGTCGCGACGGGCGACCGGCTAGAGGTGGGCCGGGCCTTCCGGCTGCTCGAGCTGGAGGACGTCCCGGACCTGGCGATCGCGGGCGAGCTCACGCTCGACGTCGTCCTCGGGCCACGCGACGACTGGTTCACGCCGGAGGCGGTGCGCCTGCTGCTCGACAGCCCGTGGCAGGTGGGCCCGGCGTCCGACCGCATCGGGGTCCGCCTCGCCGGGCCGGCCCTCGCGCGGTCGCGTCACGACGAGCTGCCGAGCGAGCCGTGCGTCCGCGGCAGCATCCAGGTCGCCCACGATGGGCGGCCCATCGTGCTCGGCCCCGACCACCCCGTGACGGGCGGCTATCCGGTCATCGCTGTCGTGGTCGACGCCCACACCGATCGGCTGGCCCAGGCCGGGCCGGGCCGGGTCGTGCGGTTCCGCAGGACCCCGCCGCCCTGACGACTGGCGCAAACCCGTCCCCGAGTGGCGCACTTCTGGACGACTCGCCGTCTCATTTCCTTCCTTCTGCGCCACTCGCGGATCCGGCTAGCAGCGTTTCGGCCGTGGCACCCCGATGTCGACGGGCAGCCTGCCCAGGGCCCGCTCCTTGCCCTGCAGGACCTTGACGAGCGCCCGCATCGCCGGGAGGTCACGGCCGTAGAGCGCGATCTTGGTGGGCGCCGAGCTGGCGGCCAGGCCGTACGGGGTGTCGGTCGACACGACCACGGCCGCCGACGAGGACCGGACCCCCTCGCCGAGGAAGGCCACCGAGGTGCCCGACCCGATCGGCAGGTCCGCCTCCTGCGCCGCGGTGCGGAACGCCGCGACGGCGCTCGGCGAGCCCGAGGGCGTGACCGCCGTGACGCGTGGGACGGGGCACGGGTGGGCCACGATCGTCGCCGCCGACGCGCTGAGCGCCTCCGACTCGTCGGCGTGGCTGCCGGGCTCGCCGGGCAGCGCACGGGACGCCTCGGCGTGCAGGAGGTAGGCGATGACCCGGGCCGCGGAGTCCCGGGCCTGCTGCTCGGGGATGTCGCCGGACTTCAGCGCCGCGAGGACCGCGTCGTACGCCTGGTCGTTGTCGGCCGGCATCAGCGCGAGGTCGCTGCCGGCCTTGATCGCCGCGACGGTGGCCTCACCGCCGCGGTACTTCGACATCACGGCCCCCATCCCCAGCGAGTCGGTGATGACGATGCCGTCGTAGCCGAGGTTGTCCCGCAGACCCTTGGTCACGACCTTGCGCGACAGCGAGGCGGGGACGCCCCGGTCGATCAGGGGGACGTTGAGGTGGCCCGTCATGATGCCCGGCGCGGCGTCGGCGACGGCGGCCGCGAACGGGACGAGATCGTGCTTGCGCAGCCGGTTGCGGTCGCTGTCGAGGACCGGCAGGCCCTGGTGGCTGTCGGTCGCCACGTTGTGCCCCGGGAAGTGCTTGACCGCGGACAGGATGCCGGCCTCGGTGTAGCCGTCGACCGCCGCCACGACGGCTCGCGCGACGGTGCTCGGGTCCGACCCGGCCGACCGGCTCCCGATGATGGGGTCGGCGACTCCGATCGTGATGTCGCCGTCGGGGGCGAAGACCATGTTGTAGCCGGCGGCGCGCAGCTCCGCGCCGGAGGCCCGGGTCGCGGCGGTGACGGCGGCCGCCCCGTCGTCACCGTGGCCCTCGATGGCGGCGCCGGCGGACATGAACGCCGGGAACGTCGTCAGCGGATCGGTCAGCCGGGCGACCAGGCCGCCCTCCTGGTCGATCGGCACCATGACGGGGTAGCCGCGGTCCTCGCCGGCGGCCTGGAGCTGCCGGTTGAACGCCTTGACCCGTGACAGCGGGTCGTCGGTCGTGACGTCGAGGATCTGCTGGCCAGTCACCATCACCCCGGCGAAGTGCTTCTTGCGGACCAGGTCGAGCGAGGTCTCGTTGGAGAAGCTCCGCGCGACGATGAGCTGGCCCGCGAGATCGTCGAGGTCGAGGCCGTCGGCCAGCGACTTCGCCTGGGCCTTCTCCGCGGCCGACGGCACCCACCCGACGGGTGCGCGGTCGGCCTTGGGCGAGGGCGACGGCGACGGCGCCGATGCTGGGGGGGCCGCCGACTCGTCGCCCGAGTCCGCGATGCCCGCCCACCAGCCGGCACCGCCGACCACCAGGAGCAGGGCGAGCGCGATCGGGGCGACGGCACGCCATCGCCCTTCGTGCTGCGGGGAGGACATCCCTAGGCCGCCACGACCTGCGTGACGGGCATGCCGGAGTCGACCGGCAGGGCGAGCGAGGACGGCGCGATCCCCCGGCGGACGACCTCGGCACCCAGCGCCGCGACCATCGCGCCGTTGTCGGTGCACAGGCCCATCCGCGGGATGCGCACCGTGATGCCGGCCTTGGCCGCGCGCTCCTCGGCGAAGTGCCGCAGGCGGGCGTTGGCGGCGACCCCGCCACCGATGATGAGGGTGTCGACGTCGTGCTCGAGGCATGCCGCGATGGTCTTCTTGGTCAGCACGTCGCAGACCGCGTCCTGGAACGACGCCGCGACGTCGGCGACGTCGAACGTACGTCCCATGCGCTGCTCGTGCTGGACGTGCCGGGCGACGGCGCTCTTGAGTCCGGAGAACGAGAAGTCGTAGCGGTGCTTCTCCAGGTCCCGGCCGGTCGTGAGCCCACGGGGGAACGCGATCGCGGCGGGGTCGCCGTCACGGGCGACCCGGTCGATGTGCGGACCACCCGGATAGGGCAGCTCCAGCAGGCGGGCGACCTTGTCGAACGCCTCACCGGCGGCGTCGTCGATCGTCTGGCCCAGCATCGTGATGCCGGTGACGATGTCGTCGACCAGCAACAGCTCGGTGTGACCACCACTGACCAGCAGAGCCGCGACGCGCTGGTCGAACCGGCCGTGCTCGAGCTGGTCGACCGCGACGTGCGCGGCGAGGTGGTTGACGCCGTAGAGGGGCTTGTCGTGCGCGAGGGCGAGGGCCTTGGCCGCGGCGACGCCGACCAGCAGTGCGCCGGTCAGGCCGGGACCGCTCGTGACGGCGATCGCGTCGACATCCTGCACCCGGATCCCCGACTCGGCGTAGGCCTGCTCCAGCGTCGGGATCATGGCCTCGAGGTGCGCCCGGCTGGCGACCTCGGGGACGACGCCGCCGAAACGGACATGCTGCTCCATGCTCGAGCTCAGGGAGTGCGCGAGCAGCTCGGTGCCACGGACAATGCCGACACCGGTCTCGTCGCAGGACGACTCGATGCCCATCACCAACGGTTCGCTCACGCCGCCCATTGTGTCAGGGTGCTGGACATGGCACGCACCGACGACATCCCCGAGACGTCCGACGAGCGCAGCATCCCGCTCCAGGTGCTGCACTACGCGCAGGACACCGCCGTCATGAAGGTCAGCGGGCTGCCCCAGGAGCTCGCGCGGAGGGCTCCGCTGCCCGGGTCACCGCTGATGAGCCCGGCCAACGTCCTCAACCACCTGCACTGGGTCGAGCGGTCGTGGGTCAACACCGACCTGTTCGGCGGCGAGGAGGACGGCCCGTGGACCACCGAGAACCCGGACGCCGAGTTCGAGCAGGGCTCCGAGCTGCCGGTCGAGGAGGTCATCGCGCTCTACCAGGAGGAGGCGGCCCGGACGCGCGCGGTGTTCGCCGAGGTCGACCTCGACATGGTCCGGCGGCGACTGACCCAGCCCACATTTGCGGAGTTTTGAACGTTCCAGGCGGGGTGAGAGCGTGCAGGAGTCCGCAAATCTGGGGGGGGTTACTGCCGCTGCTTCCGGGCGGCGCGGGCGGCGTACTCCTCCTCGTCGAGCCGCGCAGCCTCCTCCAGGGTCGGGGCGGTGCCGCCGTGCC
>NZ_JAOPXQ010000251.1 GCF_025965075.1 Aeromicrobium sp. | reverse complement strand
AAGCCGTCCTCGGCGAGCAGGACGTTGGGCACGCCGGTCGCGGTCGCGAGCTTGGCGTTGGCGTGCAGGTGACGGATCTCGCCGTGCACCGGCAGGACGTTGGACGGCTGAACGATGTTGTAGCAGTAGAGCAGCTCGCCGGCCGAGGCGTGGCCCGAGACGTGCACCAGGGCGTTGCCCTTGTGGACGACGTTGGCGCCGAGCTTGGTCAGGCCGTCGATGACGCGATAGATCGCGTTCTCGTTGCCCGGGATCAGCGACGATGCCATGAGGACCGTGTCGCCCGGCTCGAGGCTGACCTGCTGGTGGCTGTTGTTGGCCATGCGGGACAGGGCCGCCATCGGCTCACCCTGCGAGCCGGTCGACATCAGCACCATCTTGTGCGGCGGGGCGGCGTCGATCTTGTCGACCACGACACCGTCCGGGACGTGCAGGTAGCCCAGCTCGCGGGCGATCTGCATGTTGCGGACCATCGACCGGCCGACGTACGCGACCTTGCGGTCGTGCTTGACCGCGGCGTCGAGGACCTGCTGCACGCGGTGGATGTGCGACGCGAACGAGGCGACGATGATGCGCTTGGTGCTGTTCTGGAACACCGCGTCGATCGCCGGCGTGATGTTGCGCTCCGACGTCGTGAAGCCGGGGACCTCGGCGTTGGTCGAGTCGGTCAGGAACAGGTCCACGCCCTCCTCGCCGAGCCGGGCGAACGCCCGCAGGTCCGTGATGCGGCCGTCGAGCGGCAGCTGGTCCATCTTGAAGTCGCCGGTGTGCAGCGCGACGCCGGCCGGGGTCTTGATCGCGACCGCGAGCGCGTCCGGGATCGAGTGGTTGACCGCGACGAACTCGAGCTCGAACGGCCCGAACTTCTGGATGTCACCCTCGGAGACCGTGTACTTCGGGGCGTCCTTCAGGCGGTGCTCCTTGAGCTTGGGCTCGAGGAAGGCCAGCGTCAGCTTGGAGCCGATGACCGGGATGTTGCCGCGCTCGCGCAGCAGGTAGGGGACGCCGCCGATGTGGTCCTCGTGGCCATGGGTCAGGACGATGCCGACGACGTCCTTGAGGCGGTCCCGGATCGGGCCGAAGTCGGGGAGGATCAGGTCGACGCCGGGCTGGGTCTCCTCGGGGAAGAGGACTCCGCAGTCGACGACGAGGATCTTGCCGCCGTACTCGAAGATCGTCATGTTGCGACCGATCTCTCCAAGTCCGCCGAGCGGGATGACACGCAGGGCGCCGTCGGGAAGTGCCGGAGGAGCGTCGAGCTCCAGGTGCATGTGGCTCAAGGGTCAGCTTTCTAGAAGGCCCGCGGCGACGAGTCCGTCGCGTACGATCGCGACCTCTTCCTCGGTCGCCTCGGGCAGAGGGGCACGCATGGTCCGATGATCGAGCACCCCGAGCAGCTGCATGGCAGCCTTCGACGTGATCGCGCCTTGCGTGTGGTGCATCATCGCCCGAACGGCGGGCTGAAGTCGGTGGTTGATCTCGCGTGCGGCCGGCAGGTCACCGGCGTCGACGGCCGCGACCATGTCGGCGTACTGGCGCGAGGCCGCATGGCTCACGACGCTCACGACGCCACTGGCGCCGATCGCGAGCCACGGGAGGTTGACCGGGTCGTCCCCGGAGTAGATCTTGAACCCGAGCTCGTTGATCAGCCAGACGCCACGGTCGAGGTCGCCGACGGCGTCCTTCATCGCGATGATCAACGGGTTGTCGGCCATCGCGGCGTAGGTCTCGTCGGCGATCTTGATGCCGCTGCGCCCCGGGATGTCGTAGAGCATGACCGGGGTGTCGTCGCCGGCCCGTGCGACCTCGGTGAAGTGCGCGAGCAGGCCCGACTGCGGGGGCTTGCTGTAGTAGGGCGTGACGATGAGCGTGCCGTGCGCGCCGATCTTCTTGGCCTGCTGCGCCAGCTCGACGGAGTGACGGGTGTCGTTGGTGCCGACCCCGGCCACGACCGTGGCCCGGTCGCCGACCGCCTCGAGCACGGCCGCCAGCAGGCGCCCGTCCTCCTGGACCGTCGTGGTCGGGGACTCCCCCGTCGTGCCGCTGACGACGAGACCGTCGCTGCCGTGGTCGACCAGGTAGGAGGCCACCTTCTGGGCGGCATCCGGGTCGAGCTCACCCTCGCGGGTGAACGGCGTGACCATGGCGGTCAGCACACGCCCGAAGGGCGCGGCCTCAGAAGCGAGCGGCGACGTCATACCCCCGAGGCTACCGCTTGGCGACCCGCCGCCAACGACCGGCAGGATGGGTCCGTGCATGACGACTTCTACGACCTGGACACCGCGTCGCTCTCGCGTGGCGACGGCGTCCGCGACCTGACCCTGACCGACCGCTGGAACACGCCCCTCGGCAAGCCCAACGGCGGCTACATCCTCGCCGCGATGCTGCGGGGGTTGCGCGAGGAGATCGGCGCCGCCGACCCCATGGTCGCCGCGGTCACCTACCTGACCTCCCCCGAGCCGGGACCCGCCGAGCTGCGGACGTCCGCGGTGCGGATGGGCCGCCGGGTGCAGACCGGCACGGCCGCGCTGTGGGAGGGCGAGCGGCACGTCGCCGAGCTCACCGCGAGCTTCGGCGCGCGCCCCGCCGACGGGCTCACCCGCGAGCTCGGCACGCCTCCCTCGCTCCCCGCACCGGACCGCTGCGCCGACCCCCGCGAGCACGGGATGCCCCAGGGCGGGCTCTTCGACCGGATCGACTACCGCATGGCCTCGGTACCCGGCTGGTCCGTCGGTGCGCCCAGCGGCGACCCCAGCATCGACCTGTGGCAGCGGCTGGCCGGCGGCCGGGAGATCGACTTCCCGGCGCTCGCGCTGCTCTGCGACTCGTTCGCCCCGCCGGTCCTCGAGCTCGACGACCGGATCCAGTCGATGACGGTCCAGCTCACGGTCCACCTGCACCGGCTGCCGCGGCCCGGCTGGATCGCGACGCGGCTGTCGACCCGGCACGTCGTCAACGGCTTCCACGAGGAGGACTGCGAGCTCTGGGACGAGGACGGCAACCTGGTGGCGCAGAGCCGACAGCTCGCGATCCTGCTCTGAATTGCACGGCTCGCGCGGGTCCCGGCGGCTCGTCCGCCCCGCTACCGTGGTGCCCACCCGACAGACCCGCACCGAGGAGCCCTGATGGACCTGTTCGAGATCGACACCACCCAGCGCCTGTCCCGTGAGCAGGCCGCCGCCCGGCTGCACGCCCTCGCCGACGCCCTGTCCCGCCACAACTCGGTCGAGTTCGAGCGCGACGGCCGCCGCGTCACCGTCAGCATCCCCGACCAGGTCGACCTCAAGATCGAGGTCGAGCTCGGCGAGGACAACGAGCTGGAGATCGAGCTGACCTGGTGAGGTGAGCCGGCTGGAGGGCTCGCGCACAGCGGGCCCGGCGAGGACGATGGTCCGATGAATGACTCCTGGTCCGACTTCGCCATGACCCTGGGCGTGGCGGTGCTCATCGCGATCGTCGTGGCGGTCGTCGTGGCCGTGACGGTCAGGATCCGGGCCCGTCGCTCGCCCGGGGCGCAGCACCTCAACCGGACCGCGGCGATCCCGTTCCGGCTGCTGCTCCTCGCGATCGCCGTCAACGTCGCGGTGTCCCGCGACGCGCCGTGGTCCGGACATGAGGACCTCGGCCAGGGGGTCGAGCTGGTCATGCGGATCCTCATCATCGTGTTCGTGGCGTGGCTCGTCGGCGCGCTCGTGCTGTCGCTGGAGGACCTCGGACTGCGCCGTTACCGGCTCGACGTCGCCGACAACCTCGCCGCGCGCCGGGCCCGGACCCAGACGGCCGTGATCCGCCGGCTGACGTTGGTCATCATCGTCGTGCTGGCCGCCGGCGCGGTGCTGCTGAGCTTCCCCGGCGTCGGTGCGGCCGGCGCCGGCGTCCTGGCCTCGGCCGGCATCATCTCGGTCGTCGCCGCGGTCGCCGCCCAGTCGACGCTCAGCAACCTCATCGCGGGCCTGCAGATCGCCTTCAGCGGCTCGATACGCTACGGCGACGCGGTCATCGTCGAGGGCGAGTGGGGCTGGATCGACGAGATCACCCTCAGCTATGTCGTGGTCCGGCTGTGGGACGACCGCAACATGGTGCTCCCGGCGACGTACTTCACGACCACGCCGTTCCAGAACTGGACGCGCAAGCACTCCGAGCTGCTCGGCTCGATCGAGCTCGACGTCGACTGGCGGGTCAGCCCGGACGGGATGCGGGCCGAGCTGGACCGGATCGTGCCGACCACCGATCTGTGGGACGGCCGGGTCAAGGTGCTGCAGGTGACCGACGCGGTGGGCGGCTGGGTGCGGATCCGCATCCTCGTCACGGCCAAGGACGCCCCGACGCTGTTCGACCTGCGCTGCCTGGTGCGTGAGCGCATGGTCGACTGGCTGCAGGCCAGCAACGAGGGCGGGCTCCCCCGGTTCCGGGTCGAGGCGGTCACCCCGGCACCGTCGAGGCGTCAGCCCACGGGCGACCCCCCGAGCGACACCACGGGCCTGTTCACCGGCGACCCACAGAGCGAGGAGCGCGCCGCCCGGGTCACGGGCCAGCTGCCCATCGTCACCGAGGAGCTGCCGCCGCGTCAGCCCTGACGGTCGTACGTCGCGATGTCGTAGCCGTCGTACGACTCGCGGCTCATCTCGGCCCACCGCGGCCAGTCGACGTCCGGGAACCACGCGTCGCCCTCGGGCGACTGGTGGACGTGCGTCACCACGAGCCGGTCGACGACCCCCTCGGCCAGCGCCGTGGCGTAGACCTGCGCCCCACCGATCAGGAACACGTCGTCGTCCAGCTCCGCGGCGCGGGCCAGGGCGGCCGGCAGGTCCCCGGCCACCTCGACGCCGCCGGCGGACCACGACGGGTCACGGGTCAGCACGATCGAGGTCCGTCCCGGGAGCGGGCGGCCGATCGACTCGTACGTCGTGCGGCCCATCACGAGCGGATGGCCCATCGTCAGGGCCTTGAACTGGGCCAGGTCACCCGTGGGCGGCCAGGGCAGGTCGCCGTCGGCGCCGATGACCCCGTTCTGCCCGATCGCGACGACGATCGAGACCGTCGTCATACGGCGATCGGCGCCTTGATGCCGGGATGCGGCTCGTAGCCCGTGATCTTGATCGAGTCGAGCGTGAAGTCGTCGATCGACCTGACCGCCGGGTCGAGCCACAGCTCGGGCAGGGCCTTGGGCTCACGGGTCAGCTGCTCGCGGGCCTGGTCGAGGTGGTTGACGTAGAGGTGGGCGTCGCCCAGCGTGTGCACGAGGTCTCCCACCTCCAGGCCGGCGACCTGCGCGACCATGTGGGTCAGCAGGGCGTACGACGCGATGTTGAACGGCACGCCGAGGAAGACGTCGGCGGAGCGCTGGTACATCTGGCAGGACAGCTTGCCGTCGGCGACGTAGAACTGGAAGAACGCGTGGCACGGCATCAGCGCCATCGCGTCGAGGTCGGCGACGTTCCACGCGCTGACGACGTGGCGTCGCGAGTCGGGGTTGACCTTGATCTGCTCGATGACCTGCGCGAGCTGGTCGATGTGCCGGCCGTCGGGCGCGGGCCAGGACCGCCACTGGTAGCCGTAGACCGGCCCGAGGTCGCCGTGGTCGTCGGCCCACTCGTCCCAGATCTTGACCCCGTTGTCGCGCAGGTAACCGGTGTTGGTGTCCCCCGCGATGAACCACAGGAGCTCCGCGACGACCGACCTGACGTGGATCTTCTTGGTCGTGACGAGGGGGAAGCCCTCACTGAGGTCGAACCTCATCTGGTGACCGAAGACGCTGCGCGTGCCGGTGCCCGTGCGGTCGCCCTTGGCGACCCCTTCGTCGAGGATCCGTTGGACGAGATCGAGATAGGCCCGCATGTTCGCAGACTACCAATCGGGACCGAGTGATCGTGTGCGAAACTCTCCCCCATGCCGAGTGAAGAGTTCGACGCCACTCCCGCCGAGGTCCGCAACTTCGCACTCCTGCAGGTCGGCCTCACCGCCGGGTTCTTCGTGCTGTTGTTCTTCATGCTCGGCGGAGCCGCCGAGGACTACCCGCCGATCTGGTTGATCGTGCTGCTCGTGGCCCTCGTCGCGGTCGGCGCGTTCTTCGCCGAGCGGGTCTGGCTGTCGTCGTCGCCGTTGCCGGCGGACGCCGACGAGCCCGAGCTGCGGGAACGGGCCATCGGCATCTTCGCCGGCCAGACCGTCCGCAAGCTGATCTACTGCGAGGCACCCCTGCTGTTCGCGGTCGTCGTCAGCTTCGTCGGCGGCTACGGCGGCTGGCCCCTCGTCATCGCCGGGTTCCCGGGCCTCCTGGTCCTCGCGTGGGAGGTGTGGCCGAGCCTGCGCAACACCTCGATGAGCGCGGCGATGCTGGACTCCCAGGGTGCCGAGTCCCATCTCGTCGAGAGCTTCCTCGAATCGTGAGCGGCGGTGGTCCCACGGCCGATGTCAGCGCCCGGCTGGCCTGGCCCGACGACGCCCCCGCGATCGTGCGGGTCCAGCTTGCCCGCTGGCGGGAGAGCTATGGCTCGATCCCGGCGATCGAGGCCCTCGACCCCGACGAGCTCGCGGATCGGTGGGCGTCGATCGTCACGTCGCCCAAGGACGCCCGGGTACGCCTGCTGGTGGCCCTCGAGCGCGCGGACGTACGCGGCTATGCCCTGGTCCACCCGTCGTACGACCCCGACAGCGACCAGGTCGCCGACGGCGAGATCGGCGACTTCGTGGTCGATCCCGACCATCAGCGCGCGGGCCACGGGTCCCGGCTGCTGCAGGCCGCCGTCGACACGCTGGTCGCCGACCGGTTCACCCGCGCGGTGTGGTGGATCGGCTCGACCGACGACGTGCTGCGGCAGTTCGTGACGGAGTCGGGCTGGGAGCCCGACGGGGCACACCGCGAGCTGGCCGGGGAGTCCGGCGAGACGCTCAAGCAGGTGCGGCTCCACACCAGCCTCGCATGAGGTCGGACCGCGGGATCATCGTCGACTCCCTGGGCGTGGGGATCGCGACCGGGACGTACGGCGTGTCGTTCGGGGCGATCTCGACCGCGTCGGGCCTCAGCGTCCTGCAGACGTGCGTCATCTCCCTGCTGGTGTTCACGGGGGCGTCGCAGTTCGCGTTCGTCGGCATCATCGCGTCGGCCGGCAACCCGCTGACCGGCGCCCTGACGGCGGTCCTGCTGGGCAGCCGCAACCTGTTCTACGGTGTCAGCCTGGCGCCCAAGCTCGAGCTCGACGCGCCGGGCCGGCTCGCGTCGGCGCACTTCGTGATCGACGAGTCGACCGCGATGGGCGTGACCCGGACCACCCGGCGTCAGGCCCGGCTGGGTTTCTACTGGACCGGGATCTCGATCTTCCTGCTGTGGAACCTCATGACGTTCGTCGGCGCGCTGGCGGGCGAGGCGATCGGCGACCCGCGGACGTACGGGCTGGACGCCGCCGTCGGCGCGGCCTTCCTGGGCCTGCTGTGGCCGCGGCTCGCGACGTGGCAGGGGCGGCTCGTCGCGCTGATCGGGGCGGCTGTCGCGCTGGGCCTCGTGCCGCTCACGAGCGCCGGGCTGCCGATCATCCTCGGCGGCGGCACCGCGGTCCTGGTGGGCCTGCTGTGGAAGCCCCGGGAGGCCGCGTGACGACGCTGTGGGCCGGGATCGGGGTCATGGTCGTCGGGTGCTTCGCGCTGAAGTACGCCGGGCTGTCGGTGCCCGAGAGCGTCCTGCGGCACCCGCTGACGCTGCGCGCCGTCGAGCTCATCCCCGCCGGGCTGCTCGGGGCGCTGATCGCGGTGCAGGTCTTCGCGACGGGCTCCTCGATCCAGGTCGACGCCCGCCTCCTGGCGCTCGGTGTGGCCGCGGTGCTGCTGGCGCTGCGGGCGCCCTTCCTGCCAGTCGTCGTGGTGGCCGCCCTCGTCGCGGCGCTCGTCCGCCAGCTCTGACCCGGTCCCCCGCTGGTCAGAGGCCGAGGATGTCGTCCAGGCCGACCGTGATCCCGGGGCGCTGGCCGACGGCGCGCACGGCCGCGACGACGCCGGGCATGAACGACGTACGGTCGTGGGAGTCGTGCCGGATCGAGAACGTCTCACCCTCTCCGCCGAGCAGGACCTCCTGCGAGGCCACGAAGCCGCGGGCCCGGACCGAGTGCACCGGGATGCCGGCAACCGTCGCTCCGCGGGCGCCGTCGGGGTCGGTCGTGGTGGCGTCCGGCAGGGGCGCGGACCCGGCCTCCGCGCGGGCGGCGGCGATCAGCTCGGCGGTGCGGGTCGCGGTGCCCGAGGGCGCGTCGACCTTGCCCGGGTGGTGCAGCTCGATGACCTCGACCGACTCGAAGAACGGGGCCGCCGTCGCGGCGAACTTCATCATCAGCACGGCGCCGATCGAGAAGTTGGGGACGATCAGGACCTCCGTCGTCGGGGCCGGGCCCAGCAGGCCGCGCACCGCCTCGATGCGGTCGTCGTCGAAGCCGGACGTGCCGACCACGACGTGCACGCCGTGCTCGACGCACCACGTGACGTTGTCGAGCGCGACAGCGGGCTGGGTGAAGTCCAGCGCGACCTCGGCGCCGGACGAGGCGATCAGGTCGAGCGGGTCGTCGACGTCGATCTGCGCGACGACCTCCAGCCCGTCGGCGGCCTCGATCGCCCGCACCGACTCCGAACCCATGCGCCCCTTGGCGCCCAGCACTGCCACGCGTGTCATGGCGTCAGCCTATCGGCGCGGTGACCTCGACCAGGATGCGTGTCGCGGCGGCGACCTCGGCGTACGACGTCGTCAGCGGCGACAGACCCAGCCGGATCAGGTCGGGCTCCCGGAAGTCCGGCACGACGCCGCGCTCGACCAGCCGGGTGGTGACCTCCCGGGCGTCCGGGTGGCGGACCGTGACGTGGCTGCCGCGCCGCTCCACCTCCCGGGGCGTGACGACCTCCAGGCCGGCCGCGTCGAGGAGCGCGAGGGCGTACGTCGTGAGGGTCTCGGACTTCGCGCGGATCGCCTCGACCCCCGCCTCGGCGATCAGGCGGACGCCCTCCTGCACCGCGACGACGCCGGGGACCGACGGCGTGCCGCTGAGCATCCGGCGGATCGTGGGCGCCGGCTCGTAGGTGTCGGCCATCGCGAACAGGTCGGCGGCGCTCCACCAGCCGGCGATGGGCTGTGTCGCGGCGGCGAGGTGGCGCTCCGCGACGTACAGGAAGGCGGGCGCCCCCGGTCCCGCGTTGACGTACTTGTAGGTGCACCCCACCGCGAAGTCGACCTCGTCGGCGTCCAGCGCGATCGGCACGACCCCGGCGGAGTGGCACAGGTCCCAGATCACGACGGCGCCGGCCCCGTGGACGCGGGCCGTCAGCGCCGGCAGGTCGAGCAGCGTGCCGGAGCGGTAGTCGACGTGGCTGAGGACCACGACGGCGGTCCGCTCCCCCAGGGCCGCCGCCAGGACGTCGGCCGTGACGTTGTCGACGAGGTCGGGCTCGAGCCAGACGACGGTCAGCCCCTTGGCCGCCGCGACGCTCTCGACGAGGTAGCGGTCGGTCGGGAAGTTGGTCGCGTCGATCACGATCTCGTCGCGGTCCGGGCGGACCCCGGTGGCCGCGTGGAGGAGCTTGTAGAGGTTGACCGAGGTCGAGTCGGCGATGACGGTCTGGCCCGCAGCCGCGCCGAGCAGGGTCGCGCCCAGCTCGTCGCCCACGCCGACCGGCAGGTCGACCCACGCCTCCTCCCAGCCACGGATCAGGCGGCCGCCCCACTCCTCACGGAAGAAGGCGTCGAGCCGGTCCGCGGTCGCGATCGGCAGACGCCCCAGCGAGTTGCCGTCGACGTACGCCACGAGGTCCGCGTCGAGCAGGAATCGGGCGCGCAGGTCCCGCAGCGGGTCGGCGGCATCGAGCCCGGCGGCGTCGGCGTAGGTCTGCGTCATGGGTGAACGATCGTCTCACGGCCCGGTGCCACCCACCCGGCCCGCCGACGCGCCAGCGGACGGGACGGGGACGCGGAAGGGCCCCGCTGCCGAAGCAGCGGGGCCCTTCGGGGATCAGCGGGGATCAGGCGTCGACCGGAGCCGGCTCCTCGACGGGGGCGGTGTCGCCCTTGTCCTCGAAGACCGGGACCAGCGACAGCTTGCCGCGGTCGCCGAGCTCGGCGATCTCGACCTGGATCTTCTGGCCGACCGAGACGACGTCCTCGACGTTGTTGACCCGCTGGCCACCGTTGAGCTCACGGAGCTTG